>NZ_JBSFMT010000002.1:0-403346 GCF_053599695.1 Streptomyces sp. NPDC000878
GGCCCGTTCAGGGCCGTAGCGGGGGTCTGGGGGCGCAGCCCCCAGGGATGGGACGGGTAGGGGCGGCGGGGGCGAGAAAAACCTCACCGCCCACCCCCTCCCCCCGGGAGGTCCCCGTGCCCCCTGTGTAACGGGGGGCGTTCCGGGGTGTAACACCGGCGTCGCACGCTGGCGGGATGGAGACCTCCGTGACGCCCACGCACTGCCCGTACTGCGCCCTGCAGTGCGGTATGAACCTCACGCCGGCAGCAGGCGGGGGCGTCACGGTCTCCGAGCGCGTCGATTTCCCCGTGAATCGTGGCGCCCTGTGCGGCAAGGGACGCACCGCACCCGCGCTGCTCTCACCGTCGCTGCGGCTGACCGAGCCGCTCGTCCGGCGGGACGGCGTCCTCGTACCCGCGTCCTGGGAGGAGGCGCTGGACCGCGTCGCCGAGGGACTGACCCGCACGCGTACAGAGCATGGCCCGGACGCGTGCGGTGTCTTCGGCGGGGGCGGGCTGACAAATGAAAAGGCCTACGCCCTCGGGAAGTTCGCCCGGGTCGTTCTCGGCACCTCCCAGATCGACTACAACGGGCGTTTCTGTATGTCGTCCGCCGCCGCTGCCGGGAACAGGGCGTTCGGGCTCGACCGGGGGCTGCCGTTCCCGATGGAGGACATTCCCAGGACGGGATGCGTCATCCTCGTCGGATCCAATCTCGCCGAGACCATGCCTCCCGCCCTCCGCTACTTCACCGAACTCAAGGAGAACGGGGGGACGTTGATCGTCATCGATCCGCGTCGGACCCGTACCGCCGAGCAGGCCGATCTGCATCTCTCGCCGCGTCCCGGCACCGATCTCGCCCTCGCCCTGGGCCTGTTGCACCTGGTCGTGGCGCAGGGGCGCACCGACGAGGCGTTCATCGAGGAACGGACCAGTGGGTGGGAGGAGACCCGGGCGGCGGCCATGGCCCACTGGCCGGAGTACGTGGAGCGGATCACCGGGGTGCCCGTGCCCCAACTCCGGGACGCCGTACGGATGTTCTGCGAGCCGTCCGCCGCCATGGTGCTCACGGCGCGCGGACCCGAGCAGCAGTCCAAGGGGACGGACACGGTCGGGGCGTGGATCAACCTGTGGCTGGCCACCGGGCGTTCGGGGCGGCCGTACTCCGGATACGGGTGTCTGACCGGGCAGGGCAACGGACAGGGTGGGCGTGAACACGGGCAGAAGGCCGACCAGTTGCCCGGCTACCGCAAGCTGACCGATCCCGACGCGCGGCGCCATGTGGCCGGTGTGTGGGGCGTCGACCCGGACTCGTTGCCGGGGCCCGGGCTGAGCGCGTACGAACTCCTCGACTCGCTCGGCACCGGCATCCGTTCCCTGCTGCTGATGGGGTCCAACCCGGTGGTGTCCGCGCCCCACGCCTCGCACATCCAACAGCGCCTGGAATCACTGGACTTCCTTGCCGTCGCGGATGTCGTGCTGTCCGAGACGGCCGCGCTCGCCGATGTCGTCCTGCCGGTGACGCAGTGGGCCGAGGAGACCGGCACGACCACCAACCTGGAGGGGCGGGTGCTGCTGCGCCGACAGGCCGTCACTCCCCCGGAGGGTGTGCGGAGCGATCTGTACGTCCTGCATCAGCTCGCCGCCCGCGCGGGGGTGGAGAAGGGGTTCCCGGTCGAACCCGAGGAGGTCTTCGAGGAGTTGCGCCGGGCCAGCGCGGGCGGGCTCGCGGACTACTCGGGGATCACCTACCGGCGGCTCGCCGAGGAGAACGGCGTCTTCTGGCCGTGCCCTGCGCAGGACGGCCAGGCGTCGCAGGACAAGCAGCCGTCTCAGGGCGAGCAGCAGTCGCAGAACGGCCGGCAGTCGCAGGACGGTCACCCGCTTGAACACGGCGGCCAGGCGTCGCGGGACGGCCAGCCGTCGCAGGGCGGCCGGCAGCCGCAGGACCGCCGCCCGCTTGAGCACGGCGGCCGGCCGTCGGCCGCACCGCACCCCGGCTCCCCCCGCCTCTTCCTCGACCGTTTCGCGACCGAGGACGGGCGGGCCCGGTTCGTGCCCGTCACCTACCGGCCGCTCGCCGAGGAGCCGGACGCCGAGTACCCGGTGCTGCTGACCACCGGGCGGGTCGTGGCGCAGTACCAGTCCGGGGCCCAGACTCGGCGTGTCGACGAGCTGAACGCCGCCGCGCCCGGGCCGTTCGTGGAGCTGCACCCCCGGCTGGCCGCGCGGCTGGGGGCCGGGGAGGGGGATGCCATCACCGTCGTGTCGCGGCGCGGGCGGGCCGTGGCGCCGGCGCGGATCACGACCGCGATCCGCCCCGACACCGTCTTCATGCCCTTCCACTGGCCGGGCGAGGGCCGGGCCAACACGCTGACCAACCCGGCCCTCGACCCGATCTCCCGAATGCCGGAGTTCAAGGCGTGCGCGGTACGGCTGGAGGTTGCCGTACGGGGCTGACGGCGGCCCCGGGGTACCGGTACTACCAGGTGACCGGCAGGGTGCGTACGCCGTGGACCGCGCGCCCCTCGTGGGCGTTCATCTCGGCCGGGGCCGTCAGACTTAGGTCCGGCAGGCGGCGGAAGAGGGTGGGCAGGGCGATCTGGAGTTCGGCGCGGGCGAGGGACTGGCCGAGGCAGTTGTGCAGGCCGTGGCTGAATGTCAGGTGGTGCTGGGTGTCCCGGGTGATCTCGAAGGTGTCCGGGTCGGCGAAGGCGTCGGGGTCCCGGTTGGCGGCCTGGAGCGCGATGACGACGCCCTCCCCGGCCCGTACCGTGACCCCGCCGATCTCCACGTCCTCCGTGGCGATGCGGCGTATCCCGATGTGAACGACCGTGAGATAGCGCAGGAGTTCCTCGACCGCACCCGGCACCAGCTCCGGATCGGCGCGCAGCGCGGCCAGTTGGGCAGGGTGGGACAGCAACGTGACCACCCCGAGGGACAGCATGCTCGCCGTCGTCTCGTGGCCCGCGATGAGCAGCATCACGGCAAGTCCGGCCGCCTCGGCGGCAGTTGCCTCGCCGGTGGCCACCCGCTCGGTCGCGAGCCTGCTCAGCAGGTCGTCACCGGGGTCGGCGGTCTTGGCGGCGAGCAGTTCCATCAGGTACCCGAAGAGGGCACCCCAGCCCGCCCGCATCGCCTCGGGTCCGTCGGTGACCGTGGCGAACGCGGCGGCGTGCCGGTGGATGAACTCCCGGTCCGCGTAGGGCACTCCGAGCAGTTCGCAGATGACGAGCAGCGGGAGAGGGAGAGTGAACTGCTCCACCAGGTCGGCGTCGGGGCCCTTGGCCACCAGGTCGTCGATGAGCCGGTCGGTCAACTGCTGGATGGACGGCCGCAGTTCCTCGGCACGGCGGAAGGTGAAGTCGGGGATCAGCATCCGGCGCAGCCGGGTGTGGTCGGGCGCGTCCATGGCGAAGAGCTGGCCGGGGGTGGGGGGCGGCGGGGTCGGCTGAAGGCCGGGAAACCCCTCCCGCCGGTTCGACGAACTGAAACGGGCGTCGGCCAGAACGGCACGAGCGTCCTCGTGCCGGGTGACCAGCCAGGGCGTGTTGCCGCCCCAGAGAGCGATACGACTGATCTGACCCTGCTCACGCAACAGGGCGTACTCGGCGGGCGGGTCGAGCAGGGCGGTCCGCCGCATGGGGAGGGTGGGAAGCGTCGTCTCAGACATGGTCGGTGTCTCCGGCGGGGGTGGGGGGTGCGGCGGGGTCGGTGTCTCCGGCGGGATCGGGGGCTGCCGTATGCGCAGCAGCCTCGGGGGCCGTGGCATGGGTGGCAGTGGTCGCCGTCGGTGGCAGGCCCGCCAGTTTCAGGAGCAGGGCCTTGACGTCGGTCGCGGCGATGGTCTCCGTGCTGTGTTCCGGTGCCGAGCACAGCAGTACGGGGCCGTGGTCGGGGTCGGTCGGGACTCGGCCGTGGCTGCCTCGGATGGCTGAGGGGTCCAGGGGGACCGTTTGGAGGCGGTAGCGGAAGCCCAGTTTCTTGCGGGCGAGTTGGCCTGCCGCGCGCAGTTTCACGTTGGGGACCGTGTTGTCCCACAGGAGTTCGGCGGGGTCGTAGCCGGGCTTGCGGTGGATCTCGACCTGGCGGGCGAAGTCGGGGGCACGGTCGTCGTCGAGCCAGTAGTAGTACGTGAACCAGGCGTCGGCGTCCGCCACCGCGACCAGCTCTCCGGAGCGCTCGTGGTCCAGGCCGTGGGCCGCCTTGCCCATCGGGCCCAACACCTGGTCCACGCCGTCGAGTTCACCCAGGAGTTTTGCGACTTCGCGTACGTCGTCCGGGTTCCGTACGTACACGTGCGCCACCTGGTGGTCGGCGACGGCGAAGGCTCGGGAGGTCCAGGGGTCGAGGTACTCCATGCCGTCCTGGGTGTGCACCTCCAGCAACCCGGCGCTGCGCAGGGCCCTGTTGATGTCCACGGGACGGGAGACCGGGGTGATGCCGTACTCGCTGAGCGCGACCACCGTGGCGCCGGCGGCGAGGAAGTGGTCGATCAACGGGCCCAGGGCGTCGTCGAGTTGGCGGGCGGCGCGGATGGACGCGTCGGACTGGGGACCGGAGCGCTGGGGTTCGTAGTCCATCTGCGGGATGTAGACCAGGGTCAGGTCGGGGTCGTGCTCGTCGAAGACCTGGCGGGCGGCGCCCAGGATCCACTGGGTGGAGGGCATGCCGGCGTTCGGGCCCCAGTAGGTGAACAGGGGGAACGGGCCCAGGCGTTCGGTGAGTTCGTCGTGCAGGGTGGGCGGCCAGGTGTAGCAGTCGGGTTCCTTGCGGCCGTCGGAGTAGTAGATGGGGCGCGGGGTCACCGTCCAGTCGACGTCGGCGCCCATGGCGTACCACCAGCAGATGTTGGCGACCTTGTAGCCGGGCACCTGCTTTCGGGCCGCGTCCCAGATCTTCTCGCCGCCGACGAGGGCGTTGTGCTGCCGCCAGAGCAGGACGTCACCGAGGTCGCGGAAGTACCAGCCGTTGGCCACCGCGCCGTGGGTGGAGGGGAGTTCACCGGTGAGGAAGGTGGACTGGGCGGTGCAGGTGACGGCGGGGAGTGTGGTGCCGAGGGGGGCCTTGAAGCCGCGTTCGCCGAGGGCGGCTACGGCTGGCATGTGACGGAGGAGGGCGGGCGTGAGACCGACGATGTCGAGGACGACGAGTCGGTTCGTGTTCGGGGTTTCGGTCATGAGTGGTCCTCTTTGAGGCCCAGGCCGGTCAACCGGTCGCGGGCCCAGGCGAGTTCGGCGGCGATGCCGGCCGCGAGGTCGGTGGGCGGGTCGGGCAGGACGGTCCAGGTGTAGGTCTCGACCTCGATGTGGTCGCAGATCGCCGTCGGGCCGCCGAGGAGTCCGGCGAGGGTGCCCGTGAGCGCGCCGGTGGTTGTCCGGAGAGGCGGGGCGGGCTCGGCGTGCAGCGGGGCGTGGAAGTGGGTGCGCCAGGGGGTGGAGGAGCCGGTCGCCGGAAGGCCGTCGCTGTCCAGGGCGTCCGGCAGGTCGTCGACACCGACCACCGCTCCCCCGGCGACCGTTCGGGTCTGGTGCAGAAACCGTCGTTCGGCCAGTTCGCGCAGGGCGGCGATGGCGCGCGGGTCGGTCGGGTCGGGGGCCTCGACCGCGCAGGACGCCTGGAGTTTGACGACCGGCAGTCCGGCGTCGGCAAGCCGCCCGAGGGCTTCCCCGGGTTCCTCGAACTGGACGGCGAGATGGCAGGCGTCGAGGCAGACGCCGACATAGTCGCGGTCGACGTCGGCGAACTCCCGTACCGCCTGGGTGGTGGTCTCCACCACGCACCCCGGCTCCGGTTCGAAGCCGACGCGGATACGACGGCCGGTGCCCGACTCCAACTCCGCGAGACCGGAGGCAAGTTGGTCCAGTGCTCGGCGAGCCGCGTCCGCGCATTCGTCCGGCCACGGGGTGCGCCAGGCGAGCGGGAGCGTGGAGACGCTGCCGCGTCGGGCGTCGTCGGGGAGGAGGGCGGCGAGGACGCGGGCACAGTCGAGGGTGTAGGCGAGGCGGGCCGGGTCGGCCCAGTCGGGGAGGTAGACGTCCTTCTTGACGACCTCGCGGTGGAACCCCTGGTACGGGAAGGCGTTGAGGGTCACCGTCTCCAGGCCGCGCGCGGCCAGTTCGGCTCGGAGAGTCCTCAACGCCCGCTCGTCCGCTGCCAGTTCGGTGACTGCGGTGCGGGCCAGCCAGAGGCCGATGCCGAGTCGGCCGACGCCGAGCCGTTGTCGTACGGGTTCGGCGTGGGCGCCGAGTTGGGCGATGATCCCGGCGAGGTCCTCGGCCTGGTGGACGTTGCTGCAGTACGCGAGGTGGACGGGCGTGCCGTCGGGATGGAGGAAGCGCACGGGCGGTTCACTCTCCCCCGCGCCGGATGGAGTTGCCCTCGAACGACGAGGTGTCGTCGGGCTTCGGCTCGCCGTCCGTGTCGTCCAGGTCGAGACGTCCGCTCTGGTCGTAGAAGGCGACGGGGTTGCGCCACAGGACACGGTCGACGTCATCGGCCGTGAAGCCGTCGGCGAGCATCGCTATACCGGTCTTGCGTGTCTTCAGGGGGTCCGAACTACCCCAGTCCGCCGCCGAGTTGACGAGGACGCGGTCGAGGCCGTGCTCCCGGAGGATGCGGACCATGCGGTCCTCGCTCATCTTCGTCTTCGGGTAGACGGAGAAGCCGGCCCAGCAGCCGCTGTCGAGGACCATGCCGACCGTCAGCTCGTTCAGGTGGTCCAGGACGACGAGTTCGGGGGCGATGCCCGACTCCCGTACGACGTCCAGGGTCCGGCGCGTCCCGGCCGCCTTGTCGCGGTGCGGGGTGTGGACGAGGGCGGGCAGGCCGTGTTCGACGGCGAGTTGGAGCTGTCGGGCGAGGACCTCGTCCTCCTTCTTGGTCATCGAGTCGTAGCCGATCTCGCCGACGGCGACGACCCGGTCCTTGGCGAGGTAGCGGGGCAGCTCGTCGAGGACGGGCAGGCAGCGCGGGTCGTTCGCCTCCTTCGGGTTGAGGGCGATCGTGCAGAAGTGCTGGATGCCGAACTGCGCTGCCCGGTACGGCTCCCAGCCGAGCAGCGAGTCGAAGTAGTCGTAGAAGGTGTCGGGCGAGGTGCGGGGCTGGCCGAGCCAGAAGGCGGGCTCGACGACGGCCCGGACGCCGGCCGCGTGCATGGCCTCGTAGTCGTCGGTGGTGCGGGAGGTCATGTGGATGTGAGGGTCGAAGATGCGCATGGTCACTCGGTTCCGTGGATGGTGGTTCCGCTGGGGGTGGTGAAGGGGCGCACGAAGGGGGTGATGTCCTCGGGTACGGGGCGTCCGGCCGCCGTCCTTTCGCGGGCGAAGTCGCCGAGCATGCGGGCGAGTTCGGCGTCGGCGCGCTCGTCGAGGCCGGCCACTCGGGCGAGCGGGATCTCGTAGAAGACGCACTTCAGGACGGCCTGGCGGTATTCGTCCGCCGGGAGGTGGGCTGCCGCGTAGGGGCCGAGGGCGGCCTCGATCAGCGTGTTGTCGTTGCCGCGCAGGGTCTGCCTTACGAGGTCCAGGAACCGGCCGCTCCCCTCGCGGTCGAGCTGGGGCAACGCCCGTAGGACGGCGCGTTGTTCGGCGGGGTCGCCGTAGCGGTGGAGCGCTCCCACCTCGTCGGTGAGGGCCTGGTCGCGCAGGGGCAGCGCGGTCAGGAGGAGGGCGCGGACGGCTTCGTCGACGGTCCGGCCGTCGGGCAGCGGAGCACGTCCGCAGTGGCGGCGGACGGCGGGGAAGAGGGTGCGGACGGTGGTGGGGGCGGCGGCGATTTCCGCCAGGGCGCCGTCGACCCAGGCGCGGGCTTCGGGAGTGAGGGGCAGGGAGGAATGGGGGGCTGGGCCGGAAGGAGGCATGACGGAGTTCCAGAATGGGAGGGGGAGAGGAGAAAGAAAGGGGGGTCAGGAGAATGTCAGAACAAAAGAGATCGCAAAATACTCGTGAATGAATTGCGAAAGGTCGGACACTCAGGAGGCGAGCAGGCTCCGGGATTCGGCCCGGCGCAGGAACTCCAGGGAGCTGCGGGCGATGTCGGGGGCGTCCAGCGCGCCGCCCTGGATCTCGACGGACACCAGGCCGCGGTGTCCGAGGTCGGTCAGCGCCGCCAGTACCGACGGAAAGTCGATCTCGCCCGCGCCGAACTCCAGATGCCGGTGGACACCGCGGACCATGTCCTCGATCTGGACGTTCAGCAGGTGCGGCGCGGCCAGGTCGACACAGTCGAGCAGCGCCGGCTCCTCCACGCAGTGCGCGTGTCCGATGTCCAGCGTCACGCCCAACAGCTCGTGTCCGCCGGCCAGTTCACGCAGCCTGAGACACTTCGCGACCGTGTCGACGAACATGTGGGGTTCGGGTTCGAAGGCCAGCGCGACCCCGTACGCCTCCGCCGTCTCCAGCGCCGCCCCGACGCCCGCGGCCAGCCGCCGCCAGGCCTCGGTCTCCGGAATGCCGTCCGGGGCCGGTCCGCTGCACAACTGGACGGTGGGCGAGCCGAGTTCGGCGGCGATGCGGACGGCGCGCCGCAGCAGGTCGACGCGGCGGTCCGGTGCGCCGGACATCAGGGTCGGCTGGTGCTTGCCCCAGGGGTCGAGGAAGTAGGGCGCCCCGGTCTCGACGGTGACCGTCAGCCCGAGCCGCGCCAACTGTCCTCGTACGCGGGCGACTTGGCGGTCCAGGTCGTCGGCGTACGGGTCGAGGTGGTTGTGGTCGAGGGTGAGGGCGACGCCGTCGTAGCCCAGGTCGGCGAGGATGCCGAGGACATCGGAGAGACGGTGGTGGGTGAAACCGTTGGTGCCGTAGCCGAATCTCAGGCCCATGACCCGCCCTTCATCACATTTCTCGCGCCGGGACTCACGTCGGGTCTCATGCGGGGTCTCACGCCGGGTCTCATGCCAGGTCTCGTGTCGAGTCTAAAATCGGGGCTCATGTCGGGTCTCATGTCGGGGACACCCGTCTCGCCAGGCGCTGCGCCACGGGGTGCACGGCACCAAGGAGTGCGGCGGCGACGGGCGCTCCGGCGCGCGCCGTGAGCGCCGCCTGAAGGGGGACCATGGCGAGGATGCCCGCCCCCACCGCACGCCGTACAGAACTCGCGCGTGGATCGCGTACGGCCTGCGCCTGGGCCCTGCCGTACGTCCCCAGGTAGGCGAGAACTCCCGCGGAGGCGACGGCTGTTCGGACGACCGTCTCGCGGGGCAGCGCGCGCCGGGGCGGCAGCACCGCCGGGAGTACGGAGGGCAGCACCGTCGACAGCGCCGTGGCCGACGACACGGCCAGGGTCGCGGCGGGCAGCCGCGCCGGCGCACCGGAGATCTCATGACGGCTGAGGGCGGTGATCGTGTACGTGTGGACCCCGGTGAGAAGGGCGGGGAGGGCGCCGCGAGCGAGCGCACCGCCCGTGCCACCCCCACGGGACCCGTCCCCGTACGCCCTGGGGCTGCCGCCGCCCGCCACCGCGCCCACGAGCACGTCGAGCGCGCGGGCGCCCGCCATCGCCGCCGGGCCGGCCGGAGTTGACTTCAGTTTCAGGTCGTACGCCCATATCAGCGCCGTCAGCGGCAGCGCGACGGCGAGGCCGCGTCGGCCGCCCGACACCGCGGCGAGGCCGAGGCCGGCGCCGGTCAGACCGGTGGCGACGGCCAGCGCGGTCCGGCGCGGCACCCGGCCGGAGGGCACCGGACGGGTGGGCCGCTCGACCGAGTCGACGGCGGCGTCGGCGTAGTCGTTGAGGGCCATGCCGGCCCAGTAGAGACAGACGGAGGAGGCCATCGCGCCGGCCGTGCGAGGGCCGAGGGGACGGCCCGCCGCGGTCGCGCCCGCCAGGATGTCACCGGGGACACTGAGCGCGGCCGGGGCTCGGACGAGACTTACCAGGTCGGAAAGTGGGGGCAGTGGGAACTTGGCACTTTGTAGGGGTTGTCTGGAACCGGCGTGGGGAATTGCTTTCCGGTCACTCATGGCCCAATCATTACCGAAATTACTTGAAAGCTAATACTGCGATCCGATGATGTTCCCTGTGAGGAACGCGACAACTGAATCTTGTTGACACGGGTTGTCAGTTGGGGGAACCACTGGGCATGCCGCTCGGCGGGGGCCCGCTGGGCGGCATACCGCTCGGCGGCTGGCTGCCTCCACCGCCCGCGCCCGCGCCGGTGTTCTCCTTGTCCGGGTCGATGCCGACGGTGAGGGTGCCGGTGAAGCCCTTGGAGATGTCGCCGGTGAGGGTCATCAGACCGTCCTTGGCGCCGCCTCCGCCGTAGACCATGTCGTCGTCCAACTTGGTGAAGGTACCGACGTGTTGGCTGTACGGCGTGACCTTGTAGACCTCGTCGCCGTACTTGTCGTCGAAGAAGAGCTGGCCGGTCCAGTTGACCTTGCCGCCCTCGTAGGTGTTGTCGGCCTGCGCGCCGCCGGTGTGCACCTTGACGTGGATGTGCGTGGTGCGCGGGGTGTACCAGCCGGGGTAGATCGTCGTGAACTCGACGATCCCGTCGGCGTTCGTGGTCTGGAAGCCGCGCAGGAAGGTCTTGTCGTCCGCGCCGCTGGTGTCCTCGCTCTCGGCGGGCACGGAGGTGCCGCCCGGGCTGGTGGTGGTGTACCCGGAGTAGTAGCCCCAGGCGTCGCAGTGCCAGATCTCGACGGCCGCGCCCACCACCGGGCCGCAGTCCTCGGTCTGGTCCCGCACGGTCAGCTTCACCGTGAGCGGTACGCCCTTCTTGCCCTCCGTGATGTCCTTCCGGAAGAGCTGGTCCTCAAGGTAGTAAGGCCCTTCCGTGACACTGGAGTTGAGCACGCAGACGTCGTCCTGGGCGACGGCCGCGGACGTGGACGCGGAGGGCGTCGGGGAGTCGTCGGCCGCGGCGGTCTCCGAGTCGGAGTCCGAGTCCGAGGAGCACGAGGTGAGCCCAAGACCCAGTCCCGCCCCGGCGGTCACGCCGGTGAGCGCGAGGGCGCGGCGCCTGCTGATGTCGGCCTTGCCGGTGATGTCGCTGTCGTTCATGGGCGGAGGGTAGGTGCGGGCCGGTGCGCGGGGCGGGGTGCCGCACAGGGCGGTCGCCCACACGGACCAGCACCGTTGCCTTCAGCGGCGCGCGTGCCAGTCCCCGCCCTCGATGAGCCTGCCGTGTGCCCGCAACCGCGCGGCGACGATCGGACCGGCCACGTACACCCAGGCGTCCACGGCGGTCCCGTCGGCGTCGAGGGTCACCGGGCGGGTCACCCGCTCGTACAGGCTGCGCGGGTCGCCCGGCACGCACTCCTCCAACTCGTCGAGTACGGCGAGCAGTTCGTCGTACGCCTCCGGCAGCGCGGTGACCAGTTCACCGTGCACGACCCCGCCGGGTTCCGGCACGGCGTACGGGTAACCGGGCCCGTCGTACAGCACCGCGTCCGCGAGCCGCCCCGGTCGCTCCAACTGCGTACGGCCGCGCAGGAAGTGGTCGTGGTTGTGCTCGCCGGGGCGGAGGGTGCCGTAGACGAAGAAGGGGAGTCTCACCGGTCGGTCTCTCATTCGTGAGGGCAGGGTTCGTGTGGATCAGGAAACGATTCTCGCCATAAGTCGAGGTGACGGCGTATGCGCTCTGGACACGTCATGTCATGAACCCTTAAACCTGAGCGATTACCGCCGCCTCCGTCCCCCCACCCAAGGAGACCGATGACCTCCCGTCTCGCCGCGGCCGGCGTAGCCGCCACCGCCACCGCCACTCTCCTGGCCGCCGCGCTCACCCCCACCGCCGGTGCGGCCGACAGACCGACCCGGGACGCCGCGATCAGGAACGCGGTCACCGCACTCGTGGACCAGGCCGCCCACCTGGGCCTGACTTCCGTACAGGGCACCACAGTTCGGGACGTCATCGTCGACGAGGACGGCAGCCAGCACGTCCGTTACGACCGGACGTATCGTCAACTTCCCGTCCTGGGCGGCGACTTCGTGGTCCACCTGACTCCCGAGGGCACCTACCGCGGCGCGAGTCGGGCCACGACCCGTCCGATATCCCTGTCCACGATCAGCCCGGCGGTGTCGGCCCCGAGGGCGGCGGACCTGGCGACGGCGGCGCTGCGCGCGGTGAACGTGGGCGAGCTGCTCAAGAAGATAACCACCAAGCAGGAGCTGGTGGTTGACGCCCTGCACGGCGCCCCGAAGCTCGCCTGGCGGACGAACGCGGTGGCGCAGGACTCGGCCGGCAACCCGGTCGCCCGGACCGTGGTGACCGACGCGACGACCGGCGCCCAGATCGACGCCTGGGACAGCATCGAGACGGCGACGGGCGACGGCCAGTCCCTGTACGGCGGCACGGTCCCGTTGGAGACGACGCTCTCCGGATCGACGTACCAGCTGAAGGACCCGACGCGCGGCAACACGTACACGGGCGACGCCGAGAACGGCACCGACCTGTGCATTCTCGGGATCTGCATCATCCGCGCGCCCGCGACGCTCTTCACGGACACGGACAACCACTGGGGCACGGGCACGACGGCGGCCCGGGCCTCGGCTGCGGTGGACGCACAGTACGGCACCGACGAGACATGGGACTACTACAAGGACACGTTCGGACGCAGCGGCATCAGGGGCGACGGGGTCGGCTCGTTCAACCGCGTGCACTACGGCAACAGCTACAACAACGCGTTCTGGGACGACACTTGCTTCTGCATGACGTACGGCGACGGTGACGGGACGACGTTCGGTCCGCTGGTCTCGCTGGACGTGGCCGGGCATGAGATGACGCACGGTGTGACCTCGGCGACGGCGGACCTGACGTACTCGGGCGAGCCGGGCGGCCTGAACGAGGCGACGTCGGACATCTTCGGCACGTTGGTGGAGTTCAACGCGGCCAACTCCACTGACCTCGGGGACTACTTGATCGGCGAGAAGATCGTCAAGTCGGGCTTCGGCCGGACGGCCCTTCGCTACATGGACGAGCCGTCGAAGGACGGGAACTCGGCCAACTGCTGGAGTTCGAGCGTGGGGAACCTGGACGTCCACTACTCCTCGGGCGTCGCGAACCACTTCGCGTACCTGCTGGCGGAGGGCAGCGGCGCGAAGACACTGAACGGCGTCAGCTACAACTCCCCCACGTGCAACAGCAGTTCGGTCACGGGCATCGGCCGGGCCAAGCTGGGCGCGATCTGGTACCGGGCGCTGACGACGTACATGACGTCCTCGACGAACTACGCGGGTGCCCGCACGGCCACGCTGAACGCGGCACGGGATCTGTACGGGGCGAGCAGCACGGAGTACGCGGCGGTGGGCGCGGCCTGGAGTGCGGTGTCGGTGGGCTAGTGGAACCCTCTGCAGCGCGAAGCCGGCCCCGGGCGAAACGCCCGGGGCCGGCTTCGCGTGTGTCAGGGGCGCCAGCCGTCGGCGATGCGGCCCTGCTGCACACGGTTGGTGCCGCTGCACAGCCCGTTGTCGGGGTCGCCCCAGATCTTGATGGCGTCGGCGTCGTTCGCCCAGGTGCCGCGGGCGCTGACGGGGTGGTCGTAGCTGCCGAGATTGACGGCGGTGTTCGCCGGGATGCAGATGTACGCGTCCGGGGAGGGGCCCTGGTCGATCAGCCAGACGGAGTCGTCGTTACGGGTGTTGACGACCGCGTCCACCCGGTTCCCGCCGCCGATGATGGCCTGGTAGGAGGTGTCCTGGTACCAGCTGAAGATGGTGCCGTTCTGGTAGGAGCCGTCGTACAGACACACACGCGGGTACGAGCAGCCGTGCATGCTGACGGCGGCGGCGGGCGAGGCCGTCAGCGGGGTCAAGGTCGCGGCCAGTCCGACGGTGAGCAGGGTCGACGTCAGGGCGCCGGGCAGTTTCCTCACGGGTGTAACTCCTCGATCATCTGTTGGGTGGGCGGAACCTACCGGCTTTCGAATTTCCTGGCCCGGGAAAGGGCGGCCGTCCTCGTCTGCCGACAGGTTGCGAATTCTTCGGGGTAATCAGGCGTCGCCTTTTCTCTTGATTCGCTTTATTCGCTTGCGGGCGGCCTCGTCCAAAAATTACGTGACGGACCGGAGAATGACATGTCACGCGAACACGTGACAGCGCCGCCACCCCTGTGCTCATGTGCGTGTTTGCCCGCAGGCAGGCTCCGTGGCCGTGTGACGACAACGGCGAAATGTCGCACATACTCCTGTCGGTCCCGCTCGCGATGATCTAAGCTGGGAAGCGAATCTCATCGATGTGCGGGGGAAGAACATGGTGAGGGATGGGGTCGATTTCCTCACTTCTCTTGACGGAGGCGGGAATTCCTTTAGTGGAGAAAGTGGAGGCGGCGTGCCGGCGCAAGGGCCCGCCCAACTCCAACTTCGGCGCAAGTCCGCACGCCTGTCCGCTGTCCTGAGAGCAGCCAGTGCCGTCGGAGCGAGCCTGGTCGCCGTGGTCGGTTTCGCACCGCCCGCCCGCTCCGTGTGGGTGGCCGTCGCGGTCGTCGGACTGCTTCTGTGGAGCGGCCTGTTCATCGTTCTGACGTTCAGGCCGGACCCTCACTCCTGGCTCTGCGCCGGTGACACCGCCGTCGTTGTGGTGCTCTGTCTGGCGCACGGCAACCTCGTCCCGGCCGAGGTCCTGGGAGCGAGCGCGGGCAGCGGATGGATCGACATGGTCGCCGGCAGCGGCATCTTCATCGCACAGTTCGGTCTACGGCAGCCCCTGGCGATGGCGGCGGCGATCGCCATCACGGTGGCTTATGCGGCGGGCGCCCCCGGCATCCGGGATGCCCCCCTGGTCATGGTGCTCCAGGGACTGCTCGCCGCCTCTGTCGTGGTCCTGCTGCGACACGGAGCGCGCAGGGCGGACCTCGCGCTGTCCGAGGAAGCGGCGGCCCGCGCGTCGGCGCGGGCCCGGTCCGCCGCCCGCTCCGACGAACTGGCCCAGCAACGGCTGCTGCACGACACCGTGCTCGCCACGCTCACCATGGTGGGTACCGGCAGCATCACCCGTGACTCCGCCGCGCTGCCGGAACGGGCCGCGGCCGACCTGGCCGTCATCGAAGACCTACGGGCGCATCCCGGCGTGGCACGCGTTGTGGCGCACGACCCGGCACCACTGGATGTCGCGCTGCGCACCGTCGTACTGACGGGACGCGTCGGACTCCCGCCCCTGGACGTCGAGTTCGACGTGCCGCCGCTGGACCTGCCCCACGAGGTCGTGGTGGCCCTCTCCCAAGGGGTCGCCGAGGCCCTGGCCAACGTGGCCCAGCACGCGAACACCCGCGCTGCCCGGGTCACGGCCCGACGTGTCGGGGAGGGCGTCACCGTCGAAGTCCATGACAGCGGAAGCGGGTTCGACCCCATGACCGTTGCCTCCCACCGGCGCGGCCTGCGGGAATCGGTCTACGGCCGAATGCGTGCCGTGAGTGGCAGCGTCCTGGCAGCCTCATCCCCCGGCGCCGGCACCCGGATCGTACTGAGGTGGGAACCCTGACCGCCGGCGTCGCCAAGGGGATGGTCGCCACCCGTTTCGCCAAGGCCGTCAATATCGGGCTGGTGGTGATCGTCGGCGTCTGGCACCTGGGCCTGGACACCCTGCTGATGTTCAGGGGCTGGCAGACGTACGAGCCGCAGGCCGCGGCCGCGGGCTCCTGGCTTGCCCTCGCGCTCATCCAGACGGTCGGGTCGATCCTGCTGCTGCGTTCCGCGCTCAGCGGACACACCGCACGGTTGCTTGCGGGTGCGGCGCTGATCACCGGCGTCGTCGCCACCGCCACGTACCCGGCGGGCGGGATGATCAGCGACGTGAGCTGGGCGTGGAACACCGTGGGCTGGTTCGGCGTACTGCTTCTGATACAGCGTCCGCTGTGGGAACTGGTCGCCGTGCTCGGCGCCAACACGGCAGTCACGGTGTGCTTCCTGGTCGGCGACGGCGCGCTCGACCAGGTCATGGTCGCCCGCCTGCTCGCCGTGATCTACACCACCGCCGGTGTCCAGTTGACCTTCGCGTACCTGGCACGGCAGCTCAACGACGGCGCGAGGGAAGCCACCGAGATCGCTGCGGGCCAGGCGGAGCGCCTCGCCCGTACGACCGCCGACGAGACCGTGCACGCCGAGCGCCGACGCCGTTACGAGTACCTGCGCAGCAGAGTGGAACCGCTGCTGCGTGGTCTGGCGGAACGTCAACTGGACCCGGGGGACAGCGTCGTACGCCGGCGCGCCGCCGTGGAGGCGGCACGCCTGCGGAGGCTGTTCGTGGAGACGGACGACACCCCGCACCCGCTCCTGCACGAACTGCGGGCCTGTGCCGATGTCGCCGAGCGGCGTGGCGTACGCGTGACCCTGCTGAGCTACGGCGATCTGCCCGACCTGCCGACCTCCGCCCGCCGAGAACTGGCGGAAGGCGCCCTGCTGGTCCTGGCCACCGCCGCCACCCAAGCGCGGGTGACCGTGGTGACGACGCCCGAGGACGTGGTGGTGAGCGTGGTGGCCGACGCCCCGCCGGAGACGCTCGTGGAATCGCCAGGCCCGATCACCGTATCCGCTGTCTACGACCAGGAGGAGGATCAGCTGTGGTGGGAAACCCGATGGCCCGTACGACCGGCCCCCTGACCGTTGCCATCGTCGACGACCACCCTGTCGTCATCGAAGGCATCCAGACCTGGCTGTCCGAGGAGCCGCGGATCTCGGTGGGGCACACCGGCGAAACCGCGGACGTGGAGGCCGGCATCGCGGATGTCCTGATCCTCGACCTGAATCTGCACGGCAGCCTCGTCATCGGCGACATCGCCACACTGGCCGCGGCGGGCCAACGGGTCATCGCCTTCTCGCAGTTCACCGAGCAGCGGGTGGTGCTCGAAGCGCTGGAGGCCGGCGCATGCGAGTTCGTCGCGAAGAACGAGGGAAGGGCGCACCTGGTGAACGCGGTGCTGGCGGCGGCGGGCGACAGGCCGTACGTCACGCCGACGGCCGCGGGGGTCCTCGCCGGTGACCGCGGCGCGAGCAGGCCCAGGCTGTCCTCGCAGGAACGTACCGCGCTGCTGTGGTGGTTCCAGTCCATGTCGAAGGCTTCGGTCGCCCGGCGCATGGGTGTGTCGGTCCACACGGTGGACGTGTACATCCGTCGGGCGAGAGTCAAGTACACGCAGGTCGGCAGGACCGCACCGACGAAGGCGGACATGCTGGCCCGGGCGATCGAGGACGGCTTGGTGAAGCCCGACGACATCACCGGCTACGAGTCGGCGGCGGTCGGGGTGGGCTGACCAAGGGGTGGGTTGACCAAGCTGACTGGGTGAAGAGGGATGGGGATACGTATCGTTGACCTTCGGACTTAAGTTGAACCCTGCACGAACGCGTCCGCCGCGACCGAGGAGACGATGCCGTCATGTCCGAATCCGAACAGAGATCCGAACAGAAGATCGACACCTCGGTTCCGCATTCCGCCCGCATCTGGAACTACTGGCTCGGCGGCAAGGACAACTACCCTGTGGACGAGGCGGCCGGTGACGCGTACACGGCCGTGTTCCCCGGCATCGTCACGATCGCGCGCAGCAGCCGCGCGTTCCTGGGCCGTACGATCCGCCACCTGGCCGGGGAGGCGGGCATCCGCCAGTTCCTGGACGTCGGCACGGGCCTGCCGACGGTGGACAACACGCACGAGGTCGCGCAGAGCGTCGCCCCCGACGCGCGCATCGTGTACGTGGACCACGACCCCCTGGTCCTGACCCACGCCCGCGCCCTGTTGACGTCGACCCCCGAGGGCGCGACGGACTACGTGGAAGCAGACCTGTACGACACGGAGCGCATCCTGGCGTCGGCGGCGAAGACCCTCGACTTCACCCGCCCGACAGCGCTGATCCTGAGCGGCATCCTGGGTCATGTGGCGGACTACGAGGCGGCCCGCGGAATCGTCCGCGACCTGATGTCGGGCCTCCCGTCGGGCAGTTACCTGTCCCTGAACGAGGGCTCACGCGGCACGGACCCCGACTACGAGCGCGCGCAGGACGCGTACAACGAGACGGGCGCGGTGCCGTACTTCCTGCGGCCGGTGGAGCAGATCGAGGCGTACTTCGAGGGCCTCGATCTGGTGGAGCCCGGGGTGGTCTCGGTGCCGCTGTGGCGGCCGGAGCCGAGCGCGTCCGGGGTGGCGGCGCCGGCGATCGGCCAGCACGGCGGAGTGGGACGCAAGCCCTGACCGCCGTTGTCGGGGCGCGCCGAGTACGACTACCGCCTGCGGCTCGGCGCGCCGCGACGGCGGGCTCAGCCCTGCTTGGGGGCGGCCTGCTGGACGACGTCGAACGACCAGAGGGTCGAGGCGGAGGCGGCGGGCTTGGGCTGCTCCCCGCCGGGGGCGGCAGGGCGGTGCGCCGACTGCATCGGGCCCGCCATCCAGGCCTGGAAGTCCTCCTCGCTGCGCCAGCGCGTGTACACCAGGTAGCTGTCGGTGCCCTCGACAGGCCGAAGCAGCTCGAACCACTCGAACCCGTCCGACCCCTCGACGGCACCGGCCCGCGACGCGAACCGCTTCTCCAGCGTCTCGCGCTGCTCTTCGGGAACCGTGAGTACGTTGATCTTTACGATGCTCATGACGCCCATCTTGCCGCAGGGCGCTCCGCGTTTCGCACGGGCACTCGTTCTCGTACGACGTCCAGCTCGCACCAGACCAGCTTGCCGACGGTCAGCTCGGTCACGCCCCAGCGGTCGGAGAGGGCACCGACGATGAGAAGTCCCCGGCCGAACATCTCGTCGGGAGCGGCTTTGCGGGGGCTCGGCAGTAATTCGCCTCGCGGATCGGAGACGCTCACGCGCACAGCGTGCTCGGTGAGGGCGAGTTCGACTCGAAAGAGGCGGTCACGGAGACATCCGTGGAGTACGGCGTTGCCGCCAAGTTCGGAGACCAACAGGGCGGTGTCGGGGGCGAGTTCGGGCTGCCCCCACTCGGTGAGGAGACGCTGCGCTCGGCGGCGGGCGAGGGTGACGCTCTTGGGGAAGGGCGTGTAGTCGAGGCGGTCGTACCGGAGGGGGTCCTCGGTCATGACGCTCACTTTCGGGCAGGGGGAGCTGCGCCGTGGGGTAACTGGCGCCACTCTGCGAGCAGTTCGTCACCGACGGTAGAGGTGGCCTACCCTGATTCGCAAGTAACTCTCGGAGTAATTACTCCGATCTGGTTTGCGGTGCCTGGTGACACCAGGCCAGACTGACCGCGCCAACGCCAGGAGGAGCACCGCCGTGACCGCACGCCAGTCGACGCAGGGCTACAGCACATCCACCGTTCTGGGACGCCGACTCGGCGGCGAACTCACCAAGCTGCGCACGGCCGCCGGCCTCAACCAGACCCAGGCGGGCAAGGCACTCACGGCATCCACGACCAAGGTCGCGAAGATGGAGGGCGGCTGGGTTCCCATGCGGGACCCGGACATCCGGGCGTTGTGCGAGTTGTACGGGGTCCACGACCCGGGGACCGTCGGCAGGCTCCTGGAGTTGGCCAGGCTCGACCGCGAGCGTCGCAAGGCCAAGGGCTGGTGGGACGACTACGCGATGCTCGGCACCATGCAGGAGTACGTCACTCTGGAGAACGCGGCCACGTCCATCAAGGCGTGGCAGCCCGCTTTCGTCCCCGGCCTGCTGCAAACCCCTGCCTACGTACGGGCCTTGAGGGCCACCCCCGCCAACGCCGCTTCAGTGGCGCGTCGCAATGACCCCGACGAGGAGTTCATCGCCTCGCGACTCGCGCGACAGCGGCGGCTCACCGATGATGCGCCGCTGGCCCTGCACGCCGTGCTCTACGAGGCAGTGCTGAGGAACTTTCCCGGTGGCGCCGAGACGGCTCGCGGGCAACTCGACCACCTGGCACGGATCGCCGACCGGCCGAACGTCACCATCCAGGTCTTCCCTTTCCGCAACGGCACCCACCAAGGGCTGAACGGCTCGTTCAACATCATCTCCTTCGCCGAGCCCGGGGCCATGGATGTGGCCTACTCCGAGGCCGCGTTCAGGCACACCTGGGTCGAAGGAGGGGAGGGGGCAGCCGGCTATGACAACCTGTTCGAACTGATCGCCACCCGCGCGCTTGACGCGGGAGAATCCCTGTCGTTCCTCCACGACCTCCGCAAGGAATTCTGAGCCGTGACCGACTTCCAGTACCGCAAGTCCAGCTACAGCGACGACAAGGAGGAGTGCGTCGAGATAGCCACGAACATCCCCACCACCATCGCGATACGGGACTCTAAGGCCCCGACTCGCCCGCCCCTCCACCTCCGCCCCGCCACCTGGGACGCGTTCCTAACCGTCCTCGCACGCCCTGGCCTTGAACTCCGCCAGCGCAACCGTGCTCGCGGGTTCGTGACCGTAGCGAACCGTTCCCGGGGCTAGCCGGGCCCGGTCGGTCAGGGTGAAGGAGACGCTGCTCGACGACCCGGAGTTGTCCTCGGTCCAGCCGTACAGGGTGTAAGTCGTCTTGTCGGTGAGCGGTTTGAGGGATGTCGTCGCGGTCCAGCCGGAGGCAGGCGCATCGAGGGGCCAGGTGGCGAGACCGGCCCTGAGGGGGCGGGCGGCGGACCATGAGCCGACCGTCACGTCCTTGTCGGCGTCAGCGCCGGCCACGTACAGAGTCGCCCCGTCGATCTGATGCCCGCAGACCATCATGACGCCGAGCAGCTGGCCGTCGTCGGTCACCGAGATCCCGGCGACGGCATCGACGGGAACCGTGCACCCTGAAGTTGCGGCCAGCGCCGCACAGGCCGCGAGCGCACCGACCAAGCGCTGGAGCACCGGCCACGAAACTGTCGTCGACTGCACAGCGCCCCCTGACTCGGAGGATCGCTACTCGTACCCCCCGTGCAACGGATGGTAGGCGCGGCCCGCGTCGAGCCACAGAGCCGCCGCCCACCCGTTGCACCCTCGTTGTGGCCTCGTAGCCGGATGGGACACTTGCCGGGTGAACGCAACGAGGGAATCCTGGGTCAACACGACGCACGATTGGTCCGGCTCCGTCGATGCGGATCACCTGTCGCACATCCGGCGGAATCCCGGCGAGTTCGCTCCGGACGGGCCGTGGCATCTCCTCCTTGAGGTGCTTGCCTACTCCGCTGACGAAGCGTCAAGCAGTGCTGGGGGACGTTGTGTTGTCGTTCTCCATGCCGATGGTTCCGTGTCCGCACGGGATGACGGACGTGGCACCGACACCCGGGTGGACGAGCACAGCCGGAGCGTGAAGAAGCCGGTCATGGCTACGAAGGATCTCCGCTTCTTCGACTTCCCGCAGGCCGAGGTACTGCCCGACAGCCGTCCCCGGCGCGGCATGTCCGTGGTCGCGGCACTCAGCGAGTGGCTCATCCACACCAACCGCCGCCTCAACGGAGCCTGGACCCAACGCTACGAACACGGCGTCCCCGTGAGTGACCTTGAGCCTGTCGAGGTCGACGGGACGACCGGGACACTGGTCCATTTCAAACCGGACGAATCACTCGGTCCGGTAACCCTGCCGAAGGGCGGCTGCCTTGCGCGCCTGGCAACGGCCTGGCCTCATCTGGAGGTTCAGGTCGACGACCGGCGGCTGTGGGCTGTGGCGAAAGCGCGAGGCTAGTACCAGAACGCCTTGATCCCCGCCTCATGCTCCGCCTGACGGACCTCCCAGTCCCAGGGGCCCCATGAACTCCGCAAGCCCCGCGTGGGCTCCCACCCCGCGCTACCCCCCGTACGCCCGTACCGCCCGCCCCTCCCTCAACACCCTTCCCCACCACACCACTTGGTCCAGCATCGTCTTCGCCGCCGCGTCCGGTCCCGACGGGTCCCTCAGTCGTCCCCCGTCGTCGAACGACGCGCCCGCGTTGTGGAACGACACCGTGTCGCGGACCGTCGTCGCGTGGAGTTCCGCGAAGACCTGGCGGAGGTGTTCGACCGCGCGGAGGCCTCCGGAGACGCCGCCGTACGAGACGAAGGCGACCGGCTTGGCCTGCCATTCCGAGTAGTGCCAGTCGATGAGGTTCTTGAGGCCGGCCGGGAAGGAGTGGTTGTACTCGGGGGTCAGGACGACGAACGCGTCCGCCGACGCCAGCTTCGGGGTGATCCCCGCCAGCTGGGCCTTCGCCTCCGCGTCGGTCGCGAAGGTCGTCGGGAGGGCCGTGTCCGCCACGTCCACGACCTCCGTCACCAGGTCGTCGCGTTTCCCCATCCGGTTCAGGAGCCAGTCGGCCACCACCGGGCCGAAGCGGCCCTCGCGGTTGCTGCCGACGACCACTGTCACGCGTACGGGCTCAATGGGGTCGGTTCGTTCAGTGGGTGTCTGCATGCGACTCAGCCTCTTACCTCAAGCTTCCTTGAGGTCAAGCCACCGGTCCGCCTCCCGCCCGGTCACCCGTTCACACCCCCGGCCCCCCGCCCATCGGGTTCTCTTCCGCGACACACCCGTCGTACGGCCATGACCTGCCGGAATGCCGACGCGCCCCTCGCCTCCCCGCAGCCTTCCGCCACCCGTTCACCGTATTTCTGACGGGCTCTCAGGAAGCGCTCCCCGCTCCCTGCCACTTACCTCGGAAGCAGACCACCCCGTTCGCAAGCTCTCGGAGGAGCAAGCCCGATGCGACGTACCGCCGCCCGTCTGCTGACCGGTACCGCGCTCGCCGTCGCCCTCGCCGGGCCCGCTCACGCAGGCACCGGCGGTTCCCTTGAGGTGTACCCCGGGACCGTCACCCCCGGCACCCGGGTCACCGTCAACACGACGGCCTGCGGTGCGGGCGGTACCGCCGCCGGTGACGCCAGTGCGGTGGGCGCCGGGGCCTTCGTGCTCGCGCCCACCACGCACAAGGAGGTCGCCGTCGGGCAGTTCCGGGTACCGCCGGGCGCGCAGCCGGGGACGTACGAGATCGTCGCCCGGTGTGACGGCAAGGGAGACGGGCTGCGGGTGAGTGGGGATCTTGTCGTCACCCTCACCTCGACCCGGCCACCCGCCGAGCGTCCCAGGGGGAGTGTGAAGACGGGGGTCGGCGGCGCGCTCGGTCCCGACCCCGTGCAGACCGCGGCCGGCGTGGCGGCTCTCGCCGTCGCCGCCGCGGGCGGTACCTGGCTCCTGCATCGCCGGGCGAGAGGCGACGGGATCTGACGGACACCCTCCGCCGTCCGTCCGCCGGTACCGCATGTCCCCCTCCCCTCCGGGCCCGACGCCCCTCGCGGCCCGGAGGGGGCCGGGGTGAAACATCAGGGTGAAACCAGGGTGAGACACCGGGTGAAACACCGGGGTGGATCAGGGGCATCCAGGAGGCCCACGTGCGCAGATTCAGCAACCTCGTCATAGCCGCCCTCACCCTCGCCGCCCTCCTCTCCGGCGTCTGGCTGGTGCGCAGCGGCGGCGAGACACACGCCCCGCCGCAGCCCTCCCCCGCCCAGGCCCGTACGCCTGCGCAGTCGGCCCGTCCCGAGTCGGCCCCCGCGCTGCCGCCCTCCCCGCCCCTCCGCATCCGCATCCCCGCCATCCGCGTGAACGCCCCACTGATGGGCCTCGGTCTCACCCCCACCGGCAGCCTGGACGTACCGCCCGCCGAGCGCGAGAACCTCGCCGGGTGGTACGAGGCCGGCACGGCCCCCGGTGAGACGGGCACCGCGATCGTCGCCGGGCATGTCGACAACGCCGACGGCCCCTCCGTCTTCTACCGCCTCGGCGCCCTGCGGAAGGGCGGCGCGATCGAGGTCGAGCGGCGAGACGGGACCACCGCCCGCTTCACCGTCGACGCCGTCGAGGTGTACGACGCGGACCGCTTCCCGGACGAGAAGGTGTACGGCGCCGCGTCCCGGCCCGAACTGCGCGTCATCACCTGCGGCGGCGGCTACTCACCCCGGACGGGCTACGAGGGGAATGTCGTCGTCTTCGCCCACCTGACCGGCAGCAGCCACAGCCTCAGCGGCAACAGCCGCAGCCTCAGCCACTGAGCGCTGCCGCCGATCAGAATCAAGGTCGCTGACCTCAGATCTGGTTCAGGCCGCCGTCGACGTACAGACTCGAACCGGTGATGAAACTGCTCTGCCCGGAGGCGAGGAAGGCCACGGCGGCGGCGACCTCCTCCGGGCGCCCGAGCCGGCCCAGGGGCACCTGCGCGGCCAACTGCCGCCTGAAGCCCGCGGCCTGCTCCGGGTCGGAGGCGAGCCCCGACAGACCAGGCGTGTCGATCGGGCCGGGCGTGACGGTGTTGACCCGGATACCGCGTCCCTTGAGTTCGTTGGCCCAGGTCCGGGCGAACGACCGGGTGGCGGCCTTGGTCGCCGCGTACACGCCGAACGCCTCCATGCCGACGTCCACGTTGGTGGAGCCGTTCAGGATGACCGAGGCACCGTCGTTGAGCAGCGGCAGCGCCTTCTTGACGGTGAACAGCGTGCCCCGGACGTTGACACCGAAGAGGGTGTCGAAGTGCTCCTCGGTGATCTGGTCGAGTGTCACGAACTCGGCGGTGGAGGCGTTCGCGAACAGGACGTCCAGGCCCTGCCCCCGGCCGCGGATCGTCTCGTAGAGCCGGTCAAGGTCGGCCAGGTTCGCGATGTCGCCGGTCACCGCGGTGGCCGCTGAAGCACCGATCTCTTCGACGGCCGCGTCGAGTTCGGCCTTGCGCCGGCCGGTGATGAACACATGCGCGCCCTCTGCCACCAGCCGTACGGCACTGGCCAGGCCGATTCCGGTGCTGCCCCCGGTGACGAGAGCGGTCTTCCCCTCAAGCAGTCCCAGTGCCACGTGAACAGCCTCCTTCTATTTCCGCATCGATCGATGCGGAAGTTGGACGGAAGGCGACCGTAGCACTTCCGTATCGATCGATGCGGAAGCGGTAGGCTGTGGGAGTGGGAACCAGCCAGAGCAGGCAGACCAGACAGTCCAGGCAGAGCGGTCCGATCGGCCGACCACGAGGCTTCGACGCCGACGAGGCTCTCGAACGCGCCATGCTGCTCTTCTGGGAGCACGGCTACGAAGGCGCCAGCCTGGCGAGCCTGACCGGCGCGATGGGCATCTCCACCACCAGCATGTACGCGGCCTTCGGCAACAAGGAGGAACTGTTCCGCAAGGCCCTGGAGCGCTACACCGAAGGCCCGAGCGCCTACCTGAACCGGGCCCTGGAGGAGCCGACCGCCCTCGGCGTCGCCACCGCGATCCTGACCGGCACCGTCCGGACCACCACCCGCCCGGCCCACCCCCACGGCTGCCTGGGCGTCCAGGGCGCCCTGACCACCAGCGACGCCGGGCAGGCAGTCCGCGACCTCCTCGTCGCCTGGCGCAACAACGGCTGCGCCTGCATCCGAGAGCGGTTCCAGCGAGCCGTCGACGAGGGCGACCTGCCTCCGGAGGCCGACCCCGGGCTACTGGCCCGCTACGTCACCACCTTGGCCTTCGGCATCGCCGTGCAGGCCGCGAGCGGTGTCTGCCGCGACGACCTCCAGGAGCTGGCCGACGCCGCCCTGCGCAACTGGCCGCTCTCCTGAGAACCCCTCGGCCGGAGCAGTCGGGCAGGCCCGGACCAGCCGGGCAGACCGGCAGACCGGCAGACCAGTCGCTACGCCACCCACTGCTGGTACGCCAGATTCGCCACCAGCGTGAACACCACCACCAGCAGCACCACCCGTACGAACCCGCTCCCCTTCTTCAGCGCGGTGTGCGCCCCGACCGTCCCGCCGACCAGGTTGAACCCGGCCAGCAGCGCGCCCAGCTGCCAGTACACCGTGCCCTGCCAGGCGAAGATCGCGAGGGCGCCCGCGTTGGTGCAGCAGTTGACGATCTTGGCGGTGGCGGAGGCGGTCACCAGGTCGAGGTGGAGCAGCGCGGTGAGCGCGAGGACGAGGAACGTGCCCGTGCCGGGGCCGATGAGGCCGTCGTAGAAGCCGATGCCCAGGCCCGCGAGGCCGATCGCGGCGAGGACGCGGCGCGCGGAGACCGGGGTGGCCGACGGGGCCGTGCCGAAGGCGGGCCGGAAGATCACGAAGGCGCCGACGCCGAGCAGGACGACCATGATGACCGGCTTCAGGGTGTCCGTGCTCATACCGGCGGCCACGAACGCCCCGGCCGTCGACCCGGCGACCGCCGCAAGCCCGACGCGTACCGCCAGCCGTACGTCGACCCGCGTCTTGCGCGTGTACGTCACGGCCGCGCCCGTGGTGCCGACGATCGCCATGGCCTTGTTGGTGCCGAGCGCGTACTGCGCCGCCGACGACGTGTCCGGCAGCCCCAGCAGCAGTACGGGCATCATGAGCAGGCCGCCGCCGCCCACGACCGCGTCGATCCAGCCGGCCGCGAGGGCGGCGACACAGAGGGCTACGACCATGGCCAGCGATATGTCGGGCATGATCGCGAGCCTATGGAAGTGATAGGTGCGGGCACCATGGATTTCCGGAAGCTTGAGGATCTTCAGAGGTTGCCCATCCCGCGCGCCCCGCGCATCCCGCACCGACACCGGCTCTAGCGGCCGAGGGGGGCTCAGCCGTATCGTTCACGCACCTCACCGGCGTATCGTTCACGCACCTCACAGGCACCCCCCGCACGCCCACCGAACCCTCACACCCACCCCCCGCCCCCGCTGAGGGAAGCGTGCCCCCCGGGAAACAGACGTGATGCGGCCGGGTAACACCGGCAACGCACGCTGCCGTACATGACCTCGAATACGCGTGTGGTGGTGATCGGCGCCGGGCTCGCGGGCGTCCGGCTCGCCCGGCGGCTCGGCGAGCTCGGCATGTCCCCCTCGGACGTCGTGCTCGTCGGCGAGGAGGCGCACCGCCCCTACAACAGGGTGCTGCTCGCCGAGGTCCTCGCCGGGCGGTACGCCCCCGAGGTGATCGCCCTGCCGTCGCCGGACCGGCTGGTCCGGGCCCGGGCCGAGTACATCGACCGTGCCGCACGCGTCGTGCACTGCTCCGACGGGTCGTCGATCGCATACGACACGCTGGTCCTCGCCACCGGGTCGAACCCCGTACTCCCGCCCCTGCGTGGGCTGTTCACCCCCGATCGCGAACTCCCGTCGGGCGTCCACGCGTTCCGGACCATGGACGACTGTCTGGGGCTGTCCAAGGACTTGCGTCCGGGGGCGCGGGCCGTCGTCATCGGCGGCGGGCTGCTCGGTGTCTCCGCCGCGCGCGCACTCGCCGTACGCGGTGCGCAGGTCGTGCTCGCGCAGCAGGCCGAGCGGCTGATGGAACGTCAGCTGGACCCGGGCGCCTCGGAGTTGGTGCTGCGGCACCTCAAGGAGCTGGGCGTCGAGGTGCACACCGAGTGCCGGGTACGGGATGTGCGCTGTGTGGGCGGCAAGGTGCGGTCGGTCAAGCTGGCCGACCACTACGCCCTCGACGCCGACCTCGTCGTACTGGCCTGCGGAGTTCATCCCCGGGTCGGGCTCGCGCGCGACGCCGGGCTCGCCGTGCACAAGGGCATCATCGTCGACGACGAACTGCGCACCTCCGATCCGTACATCCGGGCGCTCGGGGACTGCGCCCAGCACCAGGGGACGGTCTACGGTCTGGCCACCCCCGCCCTAGAACAGGCCGAAGTCCTGGCCGAGTTGATCGCCGACGCCGACAAGGGCGGGGATTCGCAGGCCCGTTACACCGGCACCCGTGCCCTCACCCGGCTCACCCTCACCGACTTCAACGCCGAGAACGCCGACAGCGGCGCCACCGGCGACGCGGGCAACCCCTTCGACCTCGCCGCCTTCGGCGAGCCGACCCCCCGCCCCGGCGACGACGTCATCCAGCTCGCCGACGCCACCCGGGGCACCTACCGCAAGGTCGTCGTCCGTGACGACCGGCTGGTCGGCGGGGTGCTCGTCGGCGAACTCGGAACCGTCGGCGCCCTCGCGCGCGCCTGGGAGGGAGCAGAGCCGCTCCCCACTGACGGCGGCCCGCTGCTCCACCTGCTCACCAACGATGGAGGCTCCTAATGACCGCCGCTGATGGGGCCACCCCCGCCACCCCGACCACGCCCGCCACGCCCACGATCGTCCTCGTCGGCCACGGCATGGTCGGCCAGCGCTTCCTCGAAGCCCTCGCGGACCGTGGTCTGACCGCCGCGCACCGCGTGGTCGTGCTGTGCGAGGAGCCGCGTCCGGCGTACGACCGCGTGGCGCTGACCTCGTACTTCTCGGGGAAGACGCCCGAGGATCTCTCGATGACCGACATGGCGTTCATCGAGAAGGAGGGCATCGAGCTGTACGTCGGAGACCCGGCGGAGACCATCGACCGCGAGGCGAAGCGAGTCACCGCCCGCTCGGGCATGGTCGTCGACTACGACATCCTCGTCCTCGCCACCGGCTCCTACCCGTTCGTGCCGCCGGTCCCCAACAAGGACGCCAAGGGCTGCTTCGTCTACCGCACGATCGAGGATCTCCTCGCGATCGAGGAGTACGCCAGTACCCGTGCGACGGGTGCCGTGGTCGGCGGCGGGCTGCTCGGGCTGGAGGCGGCCGGTGCACTGAAGGGGCTCGGACTCACCTCCCACATCGTCGAGTTCGCGCCGCGGCTGATGCCGGTGCAGGTCGACGACGGGGGCGGTGCGGCGCTGCTGCGGACCATCCAGGACATGGGTCTCTCCGTCCACACCGGTGTGGGCACGCAGGAGATCGTCGTCGACGAGGACGGCGCGGTCACCGGGATGAAGCTGTCCGACGGTTCCGAACTCGCCGCCGATCTGGTGGTGTTCAGCGCCGGTGTCCGGCCGAGGGACCAACTCGCCCGGGACTGCGGCCTGTCCGTCGGTGAGCGCGGCGGCATCGCGGTCGACGAGCAGTGCCGTACGGTCAACGACCCGCACGTCTTCGCGATCGGCGAGTGCGCGCTGGCCTCCGACGGCCGGGTGTACGGCCTGGTCGCCCCCGGTTACGAGCAGGCCGAGACGGCCGCCGCGACCATCGCCGCCGACGAGGCCGAGCAGTTGACGTTCACGGGTGCCGACCTCTCCACCAAGCTGAAGCTGCTCGGCGTCGACGTGGCGTCCTTCGGCGACGCGCACGGCGCCACCGCCGACTGCCTGGACGTCGTCTACTCCGACTCCCGCTCGGGCCTGTACAAGAAGCTCGTCATCGGCCGCGACGGCACACTGCTCGGCGGCATCCTCGTCGGCGACGCGGATGCCTACGGCACGCTGAAGGCGTTCACGGGCTCTGTCCCGCCCGTCTCGCCCGAGTCCCTCGTACTCCCCGCCGGTGCCGGGGAGTCGGTCCAGCTCGGCCCGTCCGCGCTGCCGGACGACGCGATCATCTGCTCCTGCAACAACGTCCGCAAGGGCACGATCCGGGGCGCGGTCACCGAGCACAACTGCACCACCGTGCCCGAGGTGAAGAAGTGCACCAAGGCCGGTACGACGTGCGGGAGTTGCGTCAAGGTCCTCGGCCAGCTGGTCACCGCCGAGCTGGAGGCGAGCGGTGTCGTCGTCGACAAGGGCCTGTGCGGCTGCTTCTCGCAGACCCGCGAGGAGCTGTACGAGATCGTCCTCGCCCTGCGCGTCAACAAGTACCAGGATCTGCTGGACCGTTACGGCCGCGAGGACGCCCGGGGCGGCGACGGCTGCGAGATCTGCAAGCCGGCCGTGGCCTCGATCATCGCCTCCCTCGCCCCGACGATCGGCGCCGACGTCTACGTCCTGGACGGCGAGCAGGCCACCCTCCAGGACACCAACGACCACTTCCTCGCCAACCTCCAGAAGAACGGCTCGTACTCGGTCGTCCCCCGCATCCCCGGCGGTGAGATCACCCCCGAGGGCCTGATCGTCATCGGCGAGATCGCCCGCGACTTCGGCCTCTACACGAAGATCACCGGCGGTCAGCGGATCGACATGTTCGGCGCGCGCGTCGAACAACTCCCGCTGATCTGGACCCGGTTGGTGGACGCCGGCTTCGAGTCAGGGCACGCCTACGGCAAGTCCCTGCGTACGGTGAAGTCCTGTGTCGGCCAGACCTGGTGCCGCTACGGCGTCCAGGACTCCGTCCGGATGGCGATCGACCTGGAGCTGCGCTACCGGGGGCTCCGGTCGCCCCACAAGCTCAAGTCGGCGGTGTCGGGCTGCGCGCGCGAGTGCGCCGAGGCCCAGTCCAAGGACTTCGGCATCATCGCCACCTCGGGCGGCTGGAACCTGTACGTCGGCGGCAACGGCGGCGCCACCCCGCGCCACGCGGACCTGCTGGCCCAGGACCTGAACGACGCCGAACTCATCAAGCTCATCGACCGGTTCCTGATGTTCTACATCCGTACGGCGGACCGGCTGGAGCGCACGTCGACCTGGCTGGAGCGCATCCCCGGCGGCCTGGACCACGTGCGCGACGTCGTCGTGGACGACTCCCTCGGCATCTGCGAGGAGCTGGAGTCGCTGATGACCGCGCATGTCGCCCACTACCGCGACGAGTGGTCCGACACCATCAACGACCCCGAGAAGCTCGCCCGGTTCGTGTCCTTCGTGAACGCGCCGGACACCCCCGACCCGGTCGTCGGCTTCGTCCCCGAGCGCGACCAGATCAAGCCCGACCTGCCGCTGCTGTCCATCGGCCTGCGCCCCGCCGACGACGTCCTGGAAGGATCCGCCCAGCGATGACCCTGGCACCCGAGACGACCGACCTGAAGATCCAACTCCGCCTGAACGACGGCTGGTTCACGGTCTGCGACCTGAGCGTCCTGCTCCCGGGCCGCGGTGTGGCGGCCCTGCTGCCGGACGGCCGGCAGGCGGCAATCTTCCGCGACCGCGCGGGCACCCTGTACGCCATCGACAACCGCGACCCGTTCGGCGGCGCCGCGGTCCTCTCCCGCGGCCTCACCGGCACCCACCAGGGCCGCCCGTTCGTCGCCTCCCCGCTCCTGAAGCAGCGCTTCGACCTGGAGTCGGGCCGGTGCCTGGACGACGAGACGGTGGCCGTGACGGTGTACGAGGTGCGTACGGCCGCCTCCTGACACACCCGACTGATGCGCGTAGGGGGCTTACGCCTTCAAGCCCTCGTACGTCACCCCGGTGAGCTGCTCGGAGGCGGCCCAAAGCCGTTCCCCGGCAAGGTCGTTGAGCGTCCAGGACGCCCGCGAGGACTTCGCGGGCGCGCCGCGCCAGCCCAGGAACCTGGGGCCGATGAACGCGTCGGGCCGTACGTCGGGCGCGGTGGCCGCGTACAGCGTGGGCAGGGCGCCCGCCTCGGCGGACTGGGCGAAGACCCGGTTGCCGATCTGCATGAACCGCTCGGCGCCCTTGCGGCCCTGCATCTTCGGCGCGGTGGTCTGGAGGTTGGTGGCGGCGTACCCGGGATGCGCGGCGGCGGTGACGACATCGGAGCCGATCGCGGCCAGCCTGCGCGCCAGTTCGTGCGTGAAGAGCAGGTTGGCCGTCTTGGAACGCCCGTACGCGATCCAACGCCGGTAGTTCCGCTCGCTGTTGAGGTCGTCGATGTCGATGTTGGCGAACGCGTGGGTGCCGCTGGAGAGGTTCACGATCCGAGCGCCGGGCGTACCGAGCAGCGCCGGGAACAGCAGCCCGGTGAGCGCGAAGTGCCCGAGGTGGTTGACCCCGAACTGCGTCTCGAACCCGTCGGCCGTCGTCCCGTACGGCAACGCCATCACGCCCGCGTTGTTGACGAGGAGATCGATCCGCTCGTACGGCAGCCCGGCCGCGAACTCCCGTACGGAGCCCAGGTCTCCGAGGTCCAGCCGCCAGAACTCGGCGATGGCGTCCGGCACTTCGCCCAGCAGCCGCCCGACCGCCTCGTTCCCGCGCACCTCGCTCCGGCAGGCGAGCACCACCCGGGCCCCCTTCCGCGCCAGCTCCCGCGCGGTGACGTACCCGAGCCCGCTGTTGGCACCGGTGACGACGGCCGTACGACCGCTCTGATCGGGGATGTCCTGCGTGTTCCAGCCCGACATGTCAGGGGTCCCTCCATTGGTGAATCCGGGAGGCCTGGCAGATCCAGGTCCAGTCCCAGAGTGCGCCGGAAGTGCCCCGATGGCCAGTTCCACGCCCGGTACGTCAGGGCTTGCGCCCCACCCCGCAGTAGGCGTCGACAGCCGAGGCGGGGGCGGCCGGGTCCCGGAGGTCGGGGCGCCACTCGGGGACCTGGACGACGCCCGGGTCCGCCAGGTCGAGGCCGTCGAAGAAGCCGGCGATCTCCCCGATGCTCCGGACGTAGTACGGCACGGCGCCGCTCGCGTTGTACGCCTCCGACGCGGCGATCATGCCCTCGCTGGTGGCGGTGCTGTCGCTGATCACCAGGTGGCTGCCCGACGGCAGGCCCGCCATCAGGCGGCCCACCAGGTCGCGCGCCTGGTCGTGGTCGGCGACATGGCCCAGCGTGTTGAGGATCATCAGGGCGACCGGCTGGGAGAGGTCGAGGGTGTCGGCCGCCGCCTCCAGGATGGTCTCGGGGGCGTAGAGGTCGGCGTTCAGATAGACCGTACGGCCCTCGGGGGTGCTGCTGAGCAGGGCGTCCGCGTGGGCCAGCACGATGGGGTCGTTGTCGACGTACACGATCCTGGCGTCCGGGGCGGCGCGCTGCGCGACCTCGTGGGTGTTGTCGGCGGTCGGCAGGCCCGTGCCGACGTCCAGGAACTGACGTACGCCCTGCTCGTCCGCCAGGTAACGGACCGCGCGGCCCAGGAAGTGCCGGCTGGTGACGGCCACATCGACGAGACCCGGGAAGATCTCCTTGATGTGGTCCCCGATCTCCCGGTCGACCTCGTAGTTGTCCTTGCCGCCGACGAAGTAGTTCCAGAAGCGGGCCGAGTGCGGCTTGGAGGTGTCGATATGGGTTCGGGGGCGAGCGCCGGTACTTGTTCCGGTTTCGGTCGAGGGGGTGGGGTCGTCGTCTAACACTGCGGGGCCTCCGGTGTTCCGATGTCTCGGTTGTCTCGGTGCTGATGATCAGGCACCAACCTAGGTCAACTCGCCTTTTCCACACCGGAGTTGCGAAGATCCACGCGCACGCACCGTAAGGTTCTGGCCATACGGTTCTCAGTGCACGAGCGGTGCGTACCTGTCCGGGACCGGTCCCGTGTCCAGGTAGAACCACTCGGCGTCGGGGCCCGGGACCGGCGGCATCAGCTTCCCCTCGAGAGCTTTCTCGACGGGGTCGGGGGAGGCCGTCTCCGTGGTCGGCGGCTGCGCGCCCGGCATCAGCAGTTCCACCTCTGTCCCCAGGCCCCGCTGCTGCGCGGTGAACTCCTCGACCTGGCTGCGGCAGGCGTGGTCCAGGTGGGTCACGCCGGTCAGGTCCAGGCGGATGCGCGGTTTGCCCGACGCGGCGGACGCCTCCAGAGCCTCGATGACCTGCGGCAGCCGCAGGAAGGTGGCGTTGCCCGCCATGACGACCCGGGCGACGTCGTCGCCGCCGTCGACGTCCTGGCGGATGACCGTCCGGGACATGCGCAGGGCGGCCAGGACGACCCCGGCGGCCAGTCCGATGAGGACTCCTTCGAGCAGCGCGGTCGCCACGATGACCAGCGTGGTGACCGTCATGACCGCGAACTCGCCCCGGTCCTGGCGCCACATCTTCGGGAACTCCTCGGGCGCGAACAGCTTCCAGCCGCTGTGTACGAGGACTCCCGCGAGCACCGAGATCGGGATCAGCGCGAGGACCTGCGGCAGCAGCAGCGCGAACGCGAGCAGCCAAAGTCCGTGCAGCGTACGGGAGATACGGGTCTTCGCACCCGCCTGCACGTTGGCCGAACTGCGCGCCACCACCGCCGTGATGGGCAGCGCGCCGAGGAGTCCGGCGACCGTGTTTCCCGCGCCCTGGGCGACGAGTTCGGCGTTGTAGCGGGTGCGCGGGCCGCTGTGCATCCGGTCGACGGCCGCCGCCGTGAACAGGCTCTCCGCCGAGGCGATGACGGTGAAGGTGAGGATCGCGGTGAGGATCCCCACGTCGGCCAGTCCCGCCAGCTGCCCGGGCCCCGGCACGTCCACGGAGGCCAGCAGGTTGCCCACCTGGAGCGTCTTCACGTCCACGCCCGGCAGCGCCGCGACACCGATCCCGATCCCTACGGCCACCAGCGCGGCCGGGACCTTCTTCACCGGACCCGGCATCTTCTTCCACAGGAAGCTGAGCACGATGGTGACGACGCCGAGCAGCGCGGCGGTCATCGCCTGCCGGTCGGCCAGGGTGTCGGCGAGCAGTCCGGGTACGCCGGCGATGTTCTCCAGCGGGGTACCGGGGGCCCTGGAGTCGGACATCGGGTACAACTGGCTGAAGATCAGCGGGAGTCCGATGCCGGCCAGCATGCCCTGGACGACGGCGAGCGAGATGGCCTGGAACATCCGGCCGAGCCGTACCAGGCCGAGGATGATCTGCAGGATCCCGGAGCCGAGCACGATCACGCCGAGCGAGGCGACGCCGTACTCCAGGACGGTCTCCGCGACCAGCGCGGCGAGTCCGGCGGCGGGGCCGCTGACCTGGAGGGTGCTGCCCCGGGCCGCCCCGACGACCAGCCCGCCGATGACCCCGGAGATGATGCCGAGTTCGGCGGGCACCCCGGACGCGACGGCGACACCGATACAGAGCGGCAGCGCCACGAGGAAGACGACAAGGGAGGCGGTGATCTCCGTGGCGAGGTCGACGCGTCCCGTGCCGTTCTTGGTGCGTCCGGGGCCCGAAGTGGGCTTGCGCAACGGAGTGGTTGGGACCGGGGCCTTCGGGCGCGTACGGGTGCCCTGTGCGTGGCGCGCGTGCTGGCCGCTCATGCCGCGTGCACCCGGAAGCGGTCGTCCTCGTCCAGCTCGTACACCCGGCCGGTGTCGACCTCGTAGTACCAGCCGTGCAGCCGCAGCCGGCCCGAGTCGAGCCGCTGCCGCACCACCGGGTAACTGCCCAGTACGGCGAGCTGGTTGACGACGTTGCGCTGTGCCACCTCGGGCAGGGTCGCCGGGTCGTCGGAGGACTTGGTGAGCACGGGGGCCAGTTCCGGGCGGGCCAGCTCCAGCCAGGCGTCGACGCCGGGCAGCGCGGACAGATCGTCGCCGGACTTCAGGGCGCCCATCGCCCCGCAGTGGGAGTGGCCACAGACGACGAGGTGCTGAACGCCGAGCACCTCCAGTGCGTACTCGATGGTGGCGGCCTCACCGGAGGCGGCCCCGTACGCGCTGTGCGGCGGGACGATATTGCCCGCATTCCGCAGCTCGAATATCTCGCCGGGCCGTGCTCCGGTGATCAGGGCGGGTATCACCCGCGAGTCCGAGCAGGTAATGAACAATGCCTCCGGACATTGCCCTTCGGCCAGTTTCCGGTATTCGCCGCTCTCGAAATCCACGTGCCGCTTGAACGACCGGGCGCGGTCCAGCAATGCCTTCATGACCCCTCCACGTGCAGCTATGTATCGCTTGGCGCAACGCTAGAGGAGCGCTGCCCAGAGGACGGCCAGCGGAAGGTTAGAGGAACACTAAATCGAGGCCAGGTTTCGGGACCGAGTCACCCTGTGCGGCGGCTGAGGGGCTTTTCACATTGTCCTGGATTCGCTCGGCAAGGCATTCGAACGTCTTGTAACGTGTCATCACAGCGCGTCTACTTCAGGAATTCATGGACGCCGTGGGAGTGGGAGACAGGACGTATGGGCGTACGGGTGCTGCTCATCGAGGACGACGAGACGATCGCCGAACCGCTGGCCGAGGGCCTGCGGAACTTCGGGCTGACGGTCGTGCACGTCGCCACCGGTGCCGAGGGCCTGAGAGGACCGCACGGCGACGTCGTCCTGCTGGACCTGGGCCTGCCGGACATGGACGGCATCGACGTGTGCCGAGGCATCCGTCAGACCTCCGAGGTCCCGATCATCATCCTCAGCGCCCGCGGCGAGGAGGCCGACCGCGTCCTGGGCCTGGAACTGGGCGCCGACGACTACCTGGCGAAACCTTTCAGCCTGCGGGAACTGGTGGCCCGGGTACGGGCGGTGACCCGGCGCGTACGACGTCCGGATCCCGCGCAGGCCTACGAGTCGTACGCCACGGCCCAGGAACCGGCCGTCACCTACGAGGCCCCCATGCATGTGCCTTCCACTCCCCCGCCGACCACCTCCTACGAGGCCTATGAATCGTTCGACTCGTACGCCGCGCATGCCTCACAGGCCTCGCACGCCTCGTACGTCTCACAGGACGCGCCTCCCACACCCGAGCCGGCCCCGGCCGCCTCCACTCCCGCCCCCGGCCCCCTCGTGGTCGACCGCCGTACCCGTCAGGTGTGGGTCGGCGAGACGCCCGTCGCGCTCACGCCCAAGGAGTTCGAGCTGCTGGCGCTGCTCTCCGAGGACCCGGGTGCCGTGTACTCGCGGCGGCAGATCCTCACCCGGGTCTGGGACACCCACTACCAGGGGCCGACCAAGACCCTGGACGTCCATGTCGCCACGCTGCGGCGGAAGTTGGGCGACCCGGCGTGGATCCAGACGTTGCGCGGGGTCGGGTTCCGGCTCGCCGTACGCACCCCTGGCGCACCCAGGGCCGCGGCCTCATGACCCGGCGTCTGTTGCTGAGTTACCTCAGTCTGGCCGCCCTCGTCCTGCTCGGCCTGGAGATCCCGCTGGGCATCGTCTACTCACGGGCCGAGCGGGAGCGGATCGTCAACTCCGCCAACGAGGAGGCCGAGTCGGTGGCGGCGTACGCCGCGCTGTCCCTGGCGTCGGGGCGTCCGGATGAGCTGGCGGCCCGTGCCGCGCACTGCGCCCGGCGGATCGGCGGTCAGGTGTTCATCGTCGACGCGAGCGGTCAACTCATCGCGGCGTCTCATCAGTTGACGGGCCCGGAGCAGCAGGAGCTGACCACCCGCCCGGAGGTGACGGCCGCGCTCGACGGCACGGCGACGACCCATGTCCGTACGTCCACGATCGGCGGGGTGCGGTATCTGTCCGTGGCGTCTCCGGTCGGGCACGGGACCGGCCAGGTGAAGGGGGCGGTACGGATCACGCTTCCCACGCAGATGGTGCAGTACCGGGTCCACCAGGTGTGGCTGCTGCTGGCCGCCGTCGGGCTCGCGGTGCTGGCGGCCGTGGCCGTCGTGGCGTTCGCGTGCGCGCGCTGGGCGGGGCGTCCGATCCGTGAACTGGAGCGGGCCACGCACGAGTTGGCGGACGGTGGCGCGGCGACGCCGGTCGCGGTGACGTCGGGTCCGCCCGAAGTCCGCAGTCTGGCAGCCGCGTTCAACCGCACGGCCGCCCGGCTCGCCCATCTCCTCGCCTCGCAGCGGGCGTTCGCGGGCGAGGCCTCGCACCAGCTGAAGACTCCGCTGGCGGCGCTGCGGCTGCGCCTGGAGAACCTGGAGCCCGACATCGCCCAGCATGCCCGGGGCAGTCTCACCGCCGCGATGACGGAGACGGACCGGCTGGCCCGGATGGTCGAGGGGCTGCTCGCGATGGCCCGCCTGGAGGAGGACGCGGCACCGCCCGGCCCGGTCGACCTGGCCGGCATCTGCGCGGAACGGCATGGCACCTGGGCCCCGCTGTTCGAGCAACAGGGCGTGTCACTGGTCCTGTTCACCGGCGGATCGGGACCGGTGGGTCCGGCGCTGGCACTGCCGGGGGCGGTCGAGCAGATCATCGACAACCTCCTGTCGAACGCCCTGCGGGTCTCGCCCGCGAACAGCACGGTGGCCATGGAACTGCGTTCCGTCGCTCCGCCGCACCTTCGCCGGCCCCACCTCAACCATCTCAACCACCGCGAAACCCGGGCCACTTGGATCGACCTGCACATCACCGACGAGGGCCCCGGGATGACGGCGGAGCAACGCGGGCGCGCCTTCGACCGCTTCTGGCGTGCGCCCGGCGCCCCCAAGGGCGGTACGGGCCTGGGCCTGGCCCTCGTACAGCGGCTCGCGCTGGCGAGTGGCGGGGAGGCGACTCTGCGGGCGGCGGCAACGGGCGGCCTGGACGCGGTGGTTCGGCTGCCGTCGGCCCAACACGCCGTGCAGGGGCAGGCGTTCGGCGGCAGGGATTCGGGGGCGGGGGTACGGCGACGGGAGACGCCGGCGCTGCGGGCGTAGGACGAACCCCGCCGGACAGATCCCTTGAGCATCCCTTGTGCACCCCTTGAGGCGAACTCCCGGCGGCCGGAGCCTCCCGTACGACCGCCAACGCGACACCGCGCGTACATGACAATTCCACCCCGTCGCCCTAGGGTCCCTGACGTCATGGCACGTCACGCCACCCCCCTTGGAGCGAGAGTGGACGCACGAGTCAACGCACACGTGGAACGCCGTACCCTTCTGCGCGCCGCCGTCGTCGGCGGTTCGGCGGCCGTCTTCGGCGGCACGCTGTGGCGCGGCGCCGCCCACGCGGCCCCCGCCCAGCCGGGCACGGGCCCGTACGGAGCCCTCGCCGCGCCCGACGCCAACGGCATCAGACTCCCCGCAGGGTTCACCAGCCGGGTGATCGCCCGCTCGGGCCAGACGGTCAGCGGAACGTCGTACACCTGGCACAACGCCCCTGACGGCGGGGCCTGTTACGCCGACGGGACCGGCTGGATCTACGTCTCCAACTCGGAGATCAACCCGTCGGGCGGCGCGAGCGCGGTCAGGTTCTCGTCGACGGGCGCCGTCACCTCCGCGTACCGCGTCCTCTCCGGCACACGCCAGAACTGCGCGGGCGGGCGCACCCCTTGGAACACCTGGCTGTCCTGCGAGGAGGTGTCGCTGGGGTACGTCTACGAGACCGACCCGTGGGGCACGAACGCGGCGACGCAGCGCGCGGCGATGGGCCGTTTCAAGCACGAGGCGGCGGCAGCGGACCCGGTGCGCAAGGTCGTCTACCTCACGGAGGACGAGACGAACGGCCGCTTCTACCGCTTCGTACCCACGACTTGGGGCGATCTGTCGGCCGGCACCCTCCAGGTCCTGGTGGCCGGTACGGCGACCTCGGGCTCGTACACCTGGACGACGATCCCCGACCCGGACGGCTCCCCGACGACCACCCGCACCCAGGTCTCCGGCTCCAAGTCCTTCAACGGCGGCGAGGGTTGTTACTACGCCGACGACAAGGTCTGGTTCACCACGAAGGGCGACAACAGGGTCTGGCAGCTCAACCTGCTCGCCGACACCTACGAGTTGGCGTACGACGACTCCCTCGTCACCTCGGGCACGGCCCCGCTGACCGGCGTCGACAACATCACCGGGACCGCCTCCGGCGACCTGTTCGTGGCGGAGGACGGCGGCACCATGGACATCTGCGTGATCACACCGGACGACGTGATCGCCCCGTTCCTGCGCGTCGACGGCCAGTCGGGCTCGGAGATCACGGGCCCGGCCTTCTCCCCGAACGGCAGCCGCCTGTACTTCTCCAGCCAGCGGGGCACGAGCGGCAGTTCCTCGGGCGGGATCACGTACGAGGTGACAGGCCCGTTCCGCGCGTAGCAGCCGGTCATACGTTCATACGCTTCGTACTGCGCACCGGCGTTGTCAGTGGTGCGCAGTACGTTGCGGTCATGGGCATTTACCTGGTCGACGTCGGTGCGGAGGAGTGGTTCGGTGAGGGTGAGGAGGGGCGGGCGGAGATCGCCGCGGGGCTGAACGCGGAGTTGGTGCGGCGCGGGCTGTCCCCGTACGAGTCCGTGCCGGTGGCGGCGGAGTTCGTGCGCGGCTCGGGCGGGTCCTTCGAGGAGAAACTGGTCCCGTCCATGGACAGGTTCATAGAGCTGTGCGAGGCGCACCTCCTGGACGAGGACACGGAGACGCTCTGCGGCTGGCAGGTACTGGTGCCGGTGTCCCTGGACGAGAAGATCGAGCTGCCGGTCGAGTCGTCGTACTCCGACACGACGGTGATAGCGGGCGCTCCACAGGTCCTGGCGATCGCCGAGAAGCTGGCGGCGGAGATCGCGCTGCCGCCCGAGGTCCCGGAGATGTGCGACAACCTGGACCTGACCAACTGGTTCCTGGACGGCGCGGCGGAGGAACTGTCCGCCACCGCGCCGGGCCCGTGGAGCGAGTATCCGGACGTCTCCTTCTATGTGGCGCTGTACCTGCGCGCGGCACAGCACTCACTCAGACGCGGGTGTCCGATGGTCTACTCCTGAGGGCTCATCAGGTCAGGCGCGGGCTCAGTGCCGGGTCGTCGTCAGGCCGTATCCATAGGGGAAGAGGGGGGCGTAGTTCCTGTCGCCGAGGTTGATCGGTTCCTGGGCCTCGCTGCGGGGCCAGGTGACGGGGAGTTCTCCGGTGAAGGGGCGCTTGCCGAAGAGGACGTCGGCGACTCCGTCGCCCTCGCTGCCGGGGAGCCAGGACATCACGAAGGCGTCGGTCTTCGGCAGTTGGTCGGTGATGATCTGGGTGCGGCCGGCCACGTCGAGGACGACGCAGGTCCGGATGGCGGAGCAGACGCGGTCGATGTTCGCCCTGTCGGCGGCGGAGAGGTTCAGCGTGTGGCCGCCGACGCCCACGTCGCCGACGCCCTCGGCGTAGGGAGTCTCGCCGATGACGACGACGCCGACGTCGTACCCGGCGGTGGAGGCACTGGCGTCCGCGCTGTACGTGACGTTCTTCGCGGTCTTCCGGATGCCCTGGAGGATGGTGGTGCCGGGGAAGGCGGTGTTGCCGGACTGTCCCTGCCAGGTGACGGTCCAGCCGCCGGCCTGGTTGCCGAGGTCGTCGGCGTTGACGCCGGCGACGTAGAGCCGCTGGGAGGGCTTGAGCGGCAGCGCCTTGTTGTCGTTCTTCAACAGCACCTGGGACTCGGCGACCGCACGGCGGGCCACAGCACGGTGGGCGGCCGAGCCGATGGTGTCGATGTTCGAGCGGTCGGTGTACGGGTGCTCGAACAGGCCGAGTTCGAACTTGGCCTTCAGGATGCGGGAGACCGCGTCGTCGATCCGGGACATCCTGACGCGCCCGGCCTGCACCTCGGCGGTCAGGGTCTGGATGAACTGGGGAGCGTTGTACGGCTGCATGAACATGTCCATGCCCGCGTTGACGGAGGTGCGGACCTGGGTGGCGAAGTCGCCCGGGATCTCGCCGATGGCGTCCCAGTCGCTGATGAGGAAGCCGTCGAAGCCGATCTTCTTCTTCAGGACGTCGGTGAGCAGCTCCTTGTGCGCGCTCATCCTGATCGGCTCGCTGCCGGGTACGTCGGTCCACTGGACCGAGGAGTACGAGGGCATGATGCTGCCGACGTCGTGCACCTGGACGGCGGTCACGTAGGGGGCCAGGTCGATCTCGGCGAAGCGCTTGTGGCTGGTCCTCGTGATGCCGCGGTCGATGATGTAGTCGCCGGTGGTCGACGTGCCGTAGGTGGTGTCGCCGTCACCGGCGTAGTGCTTGACGGTGGCCAGGACGTGGTCGTTCCGGGCGAGGTCCTTGGTGCTGCCGCCCTGGAGACCTTCGACGGCGGTCGTCATCCGGGTGACGAGGCGCGGGTCCTCGCCGAAGCTCTCGTAGGAGCGGCCCCAGCGTTCGTCGCGGGTGACACAGACACAGGGCGCGAACACCCACTGCGGGCCGGTGGCCCGGGTCTCGGTGGCGGTGATGTGCGCCGCCTCGCGGACCAGCGCCGGGTCGCGGGTGGCGCCCATGCCGATGTTGTGCGGGAAGATCGTGGCGCCGACCAGGTTGTTGTGACCGTGCACGGAGTCGACGCCGTACAGGATCGGGATGCCCAGCCGGCTCTCGAGCGCGTGCAACTGGTAGCCGTCGACCATGTCCGCCCACGCCTCAGGGGTGTTGGGGGAGGGCACCGAGCCGCCGCCGGACAGCAGCGAGCCCAGGGCGAGACTGGCGATCTGGGCCTGGTCGCTGTCGACCGCCCCCCGCTCGGCCTGGGTCATCTGGCCGACCTTCTCCGCGAGGGTCATCCGCCCCAGCAGATCGGCGACCCGCTGCTTCACCGGCAGCCCGGGGTCGAGATAGGTCCGCGTCCCGCTGAGGACGGTGGTAGAGGCACTGGCCGAGGCGCCGGGTTCGGCGACGGCGGACGAGGCCGGGATCGCCGTGACGACCATGGCGGCGGCCAGCAGCAGGGCTGCGGAGTGCTGTTGTCTCACGTCAATGCTCCTTGAACGTGGCCGCCTCATTGCGGCACGAGCGGAGGTGCGCTGCTGGACTGCTGTCGGGGGGACGCGACCGGTGTCCTGTCCACCCCGCCGATCCCCCGCCGACCCCATCCTTCCCGCCAGTCATTTCATTTCAAACGAGACCGTATCGAATGAGCCAATGGCAGTAATGTGACCGCATGACCGCCGCAACTCCCCACCGAACCACCTCCTCCCCCTCACGGGTGACCGACCGCCCCGGGGACACCTCGCCCTTCGCGCTCGGCCTGCTGCTGCGCCGGGCGCACTGGCGCGCGGCCTCGGTGATGGAGGAGGCACTCCGGCCGCTCGGCATCGAGCTGCGGCACTTCGCCGTACTGATCGTGCTGGCCGACCACGGACCCACGGTGCAGCGGGACCTGGTGGCGGCGACGGGGTCGGACAAGGCGGGGATCATGCGGGTCGTGGACGACCTGGAGCGCAAGGGGCTGGCCGTACGGAAGTCCGTCCCGGGCGACCGGCGGGTACGGGCGGTGGAGATCACGCCCCAGGGCGTCGAGCTGTTCGACGCGGCCCATGTGGCGGCGGAGCCGCTGGCCGAGCGGTTGGTGGCGGGGCTGGGCGCCGGGGAGGCCGCGCAGTTGGCGGACCTCCTGACCCGGTTCGCCCACCCTTCGGACGGCCACCCCTCGGACGGCCAGGCCTAGGCGGCGAGGCGCTCCGCGACCGCCTTGACCCTCTTCGCCGCGTCCTCCAGGGCGCGCTCGCGGGAGGCCTCGTACAGCGGGATCAGGTGGGACATGGCCGGGCTGCGGGGTCTCGCCGACGGACGATCCCTGCTGCACCGGGCACGGCTATGCGAACGCCCACCCGCTCCACCGCTCGACCCGAATGGCAACCACGGGACCCTGAGGAGGAGAGTCCCGGTACTGGTCGTACTTGTCACGCAGCAACTCCACCGCACGGTGCCGCTCCTGGCCGTCCTCCAGTACTTCCCCTCGGCCATCGGCACGAGCCCACCACAGGGTCGACCAGTCCTCGGCGTAGTGGTCGACCAGGACCGTGACCGAGGGATTCTCCCGAATGTTGCTGAGCCTCCGCAGCTGCCACGTGCTCTTGGGCTTGTGGTCCACCGCGAAGTACACGACGTCGCCCAGGACGGCGAAGGTCACCGGCACGGCGTGGGGCACCCCGTTGGCATCGGCCGTCGCCAGCCGTGCGACAGGTGAGCCGACAAAGCGTTCCCGGGCGACGAGCGGGGAGATCTTCATGCACTCCACGGTAGAGGGCGGCACCCCCCGCACAGGGGTGCCGCCCTCTCTGTACACCGGAGCCACCGTCAGGTCGCTGAGGGTCGGGTTGACCGACGACAGCCCCGGAGATCAACGGGCCCACGGCCTACGGCCGATGCCCGCGCCCACTACGAGTGGCCTAGCGGTGATCACTCCCCGCCGAGGACGAAGCCGCCCGCCCCGCCTCCAGCCGCGCCACCGGAATCCGGAACGGTGAGCAGCTGACGTAGTCCAGCCCGACCTCGTGGAAGAAGTGGACCGACTCCGGGTCGCCGCCGTGTTCGCCGCACACGCCCAGTTTCAGGTCGGGGCGGGTCGCGCGGCCCGCCTCCACCGCGGACTTGACCAACGCGCCTACGCCGTCGCGGTCGATCGTCTCGAACGGGGAGACGCCGAAGATGCCCTTCTCCAAGTACGCCGTGAAGAAGGACGCTTCCACGTCATCCCTGCTGAAGCCCCATACCGTCTGCGTCAGGTCGTTCGTGCCGAACGAGAAGAACTCGGCCGCCTCCGCGATCTGACCCGCCGTCAGAGCCGCACGCGGCAGCTCGATCATCGTGCCGAGCGCCAACTTCAGCTCCACGCCGGTCTGTTCGATGACCTCGGCGATGACCTGCTCGGCCTCGTCGCGGACGATCTCCAGCTCCTGGACGGTGCCCACCAGCGGGATCATGATCTCCGCGCGTGGGTCGCCCTTGGCGTTCTTGCGCTCGGCCACCGCCTCCGCGATCGCCCGTACCTGCATGGTGAACAGGCCGGGGATGACCAGGCCCAGACGTACGCCCCGCAGGCCCAGCATCGGGTTCTGCTCGTGCAGGCGGTGCACCGCCTGGAGCAGGCGCAGGTCGTTCTCGTGCGGGTCCTTGCGGGACTCCGCCAGGGCCACTCGTACCGACAACTCCGTGATGTCCGGCAGGAATTCGTGCAGCGGGGGGTCCAACAGCCGGACCGTCACCGGTAGGCCGTCCATCGCCGAGAACAGTTCTACGAAGTCCTGCTTCTGGAGCGGGAGAAGCGCTTTCAGGGACTCCTCGCGCTCTTCGTCCGAGTCCGCCAGGATCAGGCGTTCCACCAGCTCGCGCCGGTCGCCGAGGAACATGTGCTCCGTACGGCAGAGGCCGATGCCCTGCGCGCCGAACCGCCGCGCCCGCATCGCGTCCTCGGCGTTGTCCGCGTTGGCCCGGACCCTCAGGCGACGCTTCCGGTCCGCGAAGGCCATGATCCGGTGGACCGCCTCGACCAGTTCGTCGGCGTCGTTGGCGCCCGCGTGCATCCGGCCCTCGAAGTACTCCACCACGGGGGAGGGGACCACCGGGACCTCGCCCAGGTAGACCTTGCCGGACGAGCCGTCGATCGAGATCAGGTCGCCCTCCTCGACGACGTGACCGCCCGGCACCGTCATCCGGCGCCGCTTGGTGTCGACCTCCAGCTCCTCCGCGCCGCACACACACGTCTTGCCCATGCCCCGGGCCACCACGGCCGCGTGGGACGTCTTGCCGCCCCGCGACGTCAGGATGCCCTCCGCCGCGATCATGCCGTCGAGGTCGTCGGGGTTGGTCTCCCGGCGGACCAGGATGACCTTCTCCCCCGAACGCGACCACTTCACCGCGGTGTACGAGTCGAAGACCGCCTTGCCGACCGCCGCACCCGGGGAGGCGGCGATGCCACGGCCGACCTGCGCGACCTTCGCCTCCTCGTCGAAGCGCGGGAACATCAGCTGGGCCAACTGGGCGCCCGTCACGCGCTGGAGCGCCTCCGCCTCGTCGATCAGGCCCTGGTCCACCAGCTGCGTCGCGATACGGAAGGCCGCGCCCGCCGTGCGCTTGCCGACGCGGGTCTGGAGCATCCACAACTGGCCGCGCTCGATGGTGAACTCGATGTCGCAGAGATCCTTGTAGTGGTTCTCCAGCGTGTCCATGATCTTCATCAGCTGGTCGTACGACTTCTTGTCGATCTGCTCCAGCTCGGCCAGCGGGACCGTGTTGCGGATGCCCGCCACCACGTCCTCGCCCTGCGCGTTCTGCAGGTAGTCGCCGTACACGCCCTGATGGCCGCTGGCCGGGTCGCGGGTGAAGGCGACTCCGGTGCCCGAGTCGGGGCCCAGGTTGCCGAAGACCATCGAACAGACGTTGACCGCCGTGCCGAGGTCGCCCGGGATGCGCTCTTGGCGACGGTAGAGCTTCGCGCGGTCGGTGTTCCAGGAGTCGAAGACCGCGTGGATCGCAAGGTCCATCTGCTCGCGCGGGTCCTGCGGGAAGTCGCGGCCCGCCTCGGTCTTGACGATCTTCTTGAACTTGGTGACCAGCTTCTTGAGGTCCGCGGCCTCCAGCTCCGTGTCGACCGTGACCTTCTTCGCCGTCTTCGCCGCGTCCAGCGCGTCCTCGAACAGCTCGCCCTCGACGCCGAGCACCGTCTTGCCGAACATCTGGATGAGCCGGCGGTACGAGTCCCACGCGAAGCGCTCGTCACCGGCCTGCTTGGCCAGGCCCTGCACCGACTTGTCGGAGAGCCCGATGTTCAGCACCGTGTCCATCATCCCCGGCATCGAGAACTTCGCCCCGGAACGGACGGACACAAGAAGGGGGTTGTCGGCCTGGCCGAGCTTCTTGCCCATGGCCTCTTCGAGGGCCGTGAGATGCTCGCTCACCTCGTCACGCAGTGCCAAGGGCTCCTCGCCGCTGCCGAGGTAGACCTTGCAGGCTTCGGTCGTGATGGTGAAGCCGGGGGGAACGGGGAGTCCCAGGTTGGTCATCTCGGCGAGGTTCGCACCCTTGCCACCAAGGAGTTCCTTGAGGTCCTTGTTTCCCTCGGTGAAGTCGTAAACGAACTTGACTACGTGGGGTTCTTTGTTTTCCGACACGGGTCTCGACTCCCTCGGGACGCGGTGGCTGCCCTGACGGCGAGGAACATACCCAGATCGAAGGCGTCTGGGTACGTCCACTTGCGTGTCATGCGCCTGTAACCAGCCGTCCGCCAGCAGATCCAAAGTCAAGGCTCGGCAAGCAGCGGAGGCGCCATGTTTTCACTTCTTGAACGCAGTGGCAGGCACATGCCCATTTTGTCGCTCACATGAGCAGAACGCAACACGTCTGAGTTTTATCGATGAACGATCAAAGGGTGGCACTCAGTGCCACCCTTTGAGAAGTGCAGCCGCTCGCGATCCGCTCATCTGAGCGCAACCCCTATCAGGGGTGGCGAGAATCACGCGATATCGACCGCCCGGATTTCACCATGCGGACGCCGACCCGAAGGGGAAACACCCCTGTCACAGGCACCTTCAGCCGTTGACGCGGTTCACACGCCGAGCGCCGTCAGCCGCTCCTCCACCCGCTCCGGCGCGTACAGATGCTCGACGACCATCGCCCCGGCCCCCACCAGCCCCGCCCGCTCCCCCAGCCTCGACGTCACCACGTCCAGATGAGCGGTCGAGCGCGGCAGCGCCCGCTGGTACAGCAGTTCCCGTACGCCGGTCAGGAACGGCGTGCCCGCCAGGTCCCCGGCGATCATCAGCACGCCGGGGTTGAGCAGCGTCACCACCGTCGCCAGTACGTCCCCCACGCTCCGGCCCGCCTCCCGGGCGAGCGCGACCGCCTCCGGGTGCCCGGCCGCGAGCAGGTCCCGTACGTCCGAGCCCGACGCCGCCGGGACCCCGGTCTCGGCGAGCCGCCGCGCCACGGCGCCACCGCTCGCGACGGCGGCCAGACAGCCGTACGACCCGCACCGGCACAGCGCCTCGGCGCCCTGCGGGACGCGGATGTGCCCGATGTCCCCGGCGCCGCCGTCGATGCCCCGGAAGACCGAACCGCCCACCACGACACCCGCGCCGATGCCCGTCGAGACCTTGACGAGGACGAAGGCCGAGCAGTCGGGGTAGGCGGTGCGCTGTTCGCCGTACGCCATGAGGTTGGCGTCGTTGTCCACCAGCACCGGGACGTTCGCCGCGGCCGGTTCCCCCGTCTGTTCCGCGAGGGCGCGGGCGAGGCGGGTGCGTATGTCGTAGCCGTCCCAGCCGGGCATGATCGGCGGCTGGACGACGCGGCCGGTGTCCATGTCGACCGGGCCCGGTACCGCGAGGCCGATGCCGCAGACCTCGGACGGGCCGTGGCCGGCCTTCGTGAGGAGTTCCGCGAACCAGCGGCCGATCTCGCCGAGTACGGCGTCGGGGCCGTCGTCGACGGCCAGCACACCCGAGTGCTCCGCGAGGAGTTCACCCGTGAGGGTGAGCACGGCGGCGCGGGCGTGACGGGTGTCGAGGTCGGCGGTGAGGACGACGGCGTGGGCGTCGTCGAACTCCAGAGTGATCGAGGGGCGTCCGCCGAGCGGCGAGTCGACCGGGCCCGAGGCTCCCTCGCGCAGCCAGCCCGCGCGGAACAGCCGGTCCAGACGGTGGCCGACGGTCGCGCGTGAGAGACCCGTCACTTGTTGCAGGGCACCGCGAGTCGTGGCGCGCCCGGTGCGTACCAGTTCGAGCAGATCGCCCGCGCTCGCCTGAGCACGACCACTCATGCGCACCCCCTTGTGTTTCTCAAGCTTGCATTACATATTGAGTTCTGCGTGTTAAATAGACGTAACTCTAAGGTGGCCTCGACCGAACTGGTCAGGCCGAACGTCTTCGGGGAGCCCCGAGTGGATCGCACTGCCCAGTTGACCGCCCGCGCCGCGACGCACTCCGTCGTATACGAACAGGACGTTACGACACATTCCCTGCACGCCTCGCACGCCGTGCAGACCCCGCACACCGCGCACTCTCTGCACGTCAGAGCGGCCGAGGTGCTGGGGGCCAACTGGACCGGCACCTCCACGGTGCCCTCGCGCGGCCTGTACCCGCACCAGTGGTCCTGGGACTCCGCGTTCATCGCGATCGGCCTGCGCCATCTCTCACCCCTGCGCGCGCAGACGGAGCTGGAGACGCTGCTGTCGGCCCAGTGGGACGACGGGCGGATCCCGCACATCGTCTTCAACCCCTCCGTCCCGCTCGACGCGTACTTCCCGAGCCCCGACTTCTGGCGCTCCTCGACCGCGGGGCGCGCTGCGGGCGCCCCGCGCACCGTACAGACGTCCGGCATCGTGCAGCCACCGGTGCACGCGCTGGCCGTCTGGCTGGTGCACCAGGCCGACCCCGGGCTGTCCCGCTCGCGCGGCTTCCTCGCCCGCGCCTACCCGCGCCTCGCCGCCTGGCACCGCTATCTGCTGCACCGCCGCGACCTGGGCGGGGGCGGCCTGGCGTCGGTCGTGCACCCCTGGGAACAGGGTATGGACAACAGCCCCTGCTGGGACGCCCCGCTGAGCCGCGTCACGCCGGCCCCGGCCCGCTCCTTCCGCCGCGCCGACCTCGACCACGGCGCCGCCGAGGACCGTCCGACGGACCTGGACTACGGGCGGTACGTGCGGCTGGCGACGGACTACAGGGACGGCGGATATGAGGACGGGGCGAGCGAGTTCGCCGTCGAGGACCCCTCCTTCAACGCGCTGCTGATCGCCTCCGAGCACGCGCTGGCGCACATCGCCCGTGAGCTGGGCGCGACGGGTACCGCCCGGCACGCGCGCGCGGAACGGCTGACGGCGGCGCTGGTGGAGCGGCTGTGGGACCCGGCGGAGGGCATGTTCTTCTGCCGCGACGTACGGGACGGGGCACTGATCCCCGAGCGCAGCGTCTCCGGCCTGATCCCGCTCCTCCTCCCCACCCTCCCCCGGGACATCGCCGACACCCTCGTCCGTACGGCGCGCGGCCCGCACTTCGAACTCGGCGGCGCCGCCCGCCTCGTACCGTCCTACGACCTGCTCGGCGAGGCCTTCGACCCGCACCGCTACTGGCGCGGGCCTGCCTGGTTCAACACCGGGTGGCTGGTGGAGCGCGGGCTGCGGCAGCACGGCGAGCGGACGCACGCCGACGCGCTGCGCACGGCGCTGCTGGAGACCGCCGACGCCACCGACTTCGCGGAGTACGTCGATCCGTACACCGGTGCGGCCTGCGGGGCGCTCGGCTTCGGCTGGACCGCCGCGCTCACCCTCGATCTGCTGCACCAACAGCCCTTCGACGACAGCGACTTCACCAACGCGTTCGGCATGAGCGACCAAGGAGGGGAACGGCGATGACGGACCGGCATCATCTGCTCGTGCACGGCGGGACGTTCGCGGCCGTCGGCGACGGCGGGGACATCAGCGGTGTACGCGGCGGCAGCCACCCCGACGGGTTATTCGTACGCGACGCACGGCACTTGAGCCGGTGGCAGCTCACCGTCGACGGTGCCGTCCCCGAGACGCTCAGCCCGGTCGCCGACGGGGACACCGCGCGCTGTGTCCTCGTACCGCGCGGGGGCCGGCAGGAGCCGCCCGCGTACACGCTCTTCCGTGAACAGGCCGTCGGGGACGGCGGGTTCGTCGAGGCGCTGCGCGTGACCAGCAACCGTCCGACGCCGACGACGGTCCGGATCGCCGTGACGGCGGACGCCGACTTCACGGACCAGTTCGAGCTGCGCTCCGACCACCGTACGTACGTCAAGTCCGGCGCCGTCCGCAAACGTGAAGTCCTGGACGACGGCGTCGAGTTCAGCTACCGGCGCGGCGAGTGGCGCTCCTGTACGACGGTCACGGCGGAGCCCGCCCCCGACGGCGTCGAGGAGACCGGCACAGGTGCCCGACGCCTCGTCTGGACACTGGAGTTGGAGCCGCACGGCTCGGCGGAGCTGGCGCTGCGCGTGGCGGCCCGCCCGCACGGCGCGACCCAGGAACCGCAGGTCCCCGCCTCCCCCGCCGCCGCGAACGACCAACTCCTGGCGCTGGAAGGGGAGTTCGTCGAGGGCGTCGCCTTCCCCACCGGCTGGCCGGAGTTGGCGGCGGCCTGCGCACGCGGCCTGGCGGACCTGGCGGCACTCCAGGTCCCCGCAAGGGGCCCGGACGGCGAGGAGTTGCGGGTACCGGCGGCAGGAGCCCCCTGGTTCCTCACCCTCCTCGGCCGCGACGCGCTCCTCACCTCCCTCTTCGCACTCCCCTACCGCCCCCAACTCGCCGCCGCCACACTGCCCGCGCTCGCCGCGACCCAGGCGACCGAGATCGGCCCGGACTCGGTGGCCCAGCCGGGCAAGATCGTGCACGAGGTACGGCACGGCGAGCTGGCGCACTTCGGGCAGGTGCCGTACGGGCGTTACTACGGCTCGGTCGACGCGACCCCGCTGTTCCTCGTCCTCCTCGGGGCGTACGTCGAACAGACCGGCGACACGGCACTGGCCCGCCGCCTGGAGGCGAACGCCCGCGCGGCGATCGGCTGGATGCTGGACCACGGAGGCCTGACGTCCCGTGGCTATCTGGTCTACCGGGCCGACCAGGGCGGCCTCGCCAACCAGAACTGGAAGGACTCCCCCGGCGCCATCTGCTCGGCCGACGGCACCCGCGCAAGCGGCCCGGTGATGGCGGCGGGGGCCCAGGGGTACGCGTACGACGCGCTGCGCCGTACGGCATGGCTCGCGCGCACGGTGTGGCAGGACGAGACGTACGCCGCCCTCCTCGAACAGGCGGCGGGCGACCTCCGGGACCGTTTCCAGCGGGACTTCTGGATGCCGGAGCACTCCTTCCCGGCGCTGGCGCTCGACGGCGAGGGCAACCAGGTGGACGCGCTGGCCTCAGACGCAGGCCATTTGCTCTGGTCGGGCCTGCTGGACAAGGAGTACGGAGAGAAGGTCGGCCGGCGCCTGCTGGAACCGGACTTCTTCTCGGGCTGGGGCGTACGGACGCTGGCGGCGGGCCAGTCGGCCTACCACCCCCTCTCCTACCACCGGGGTTCGGTCTGGCCGCACGACAACGCCCTGATCACGCTGGGCCTTTCGCGGTACGGCCTGCACGACGAGGCCCGTTCGGTCGCCCACGCCCTCGTCGACGCGGCGACCGCCACGGGTCACCGTCTCCCCGAGGTCCTCGCCGGTTACGGCCGCGACACCCACGGCGAACCGGTGCCGTACCCGCACGCGTGCGTACGCGAATCCCGCTCGGCGGCGGCCCCGTTGGCGCTGCTCACGGCGGTCGGGGGCGCCTGAGGGGATGTGAGCCCGGTCGCTTGGTGAGGCGTTTGCCCGGTGTTTGCCGGGTGCTTGGGCGCGGAGGCTGAACGGAGGCCGATGGCCCGCCGTACGGGATGGTGGCGGACCCAGGCTCCCGCGCCCGGGTCCGCCACTCCTGCACGGGCTTCACACGGAAGGACCTTCGGGGTGCCTCTGTTCACACGCATCAACCCATCACCGGACGCCACCACCGAGGCACCTTCCGAGGAACCATCGGCCGAGGCGGAAAAAACGCCGGTGACGGAGACGCGCCCCAAAGGGGCGCGGGGAACTGCGCGAGAAGCCCCCACGGCCGACAGCCAACCACTCCCGACCGACCCAGCCGACTCAGACTCAGCCGACAAGCCTGCCCAATCCCCCAAGCCCAACTGGCGTACCCGGCGTCCCATCGCCGCCCGTAATCTCCGTTGGGCGGTCACCGCCCTCTCCGTGTTCCTCGTGCTCGTCTCCCTTCAGATGCCGAACACCGTCGGCAACTTCCGGTTCTCGGAGTTTCTGCGGCTTCCGGCGGAGGCGATCGTCGCGGCCGTCGTGCTGCTCGCGATGCCGCGTCGGCCTCGGGTGATCACGGCGGCATGCATCGGCGCGTTCCTCGGTGCGCTGACCGTGCTGAACCTGCTGGACATGGGGTTCGTCGAGTTCCTGGGCCGGCACTTCAACATCGTGCTGGACTGGGTGCTGCTGGACGACGCCCAGTCGTACATCTCCGACGCCATCGGCACGACGGGGTCGATCGCCGTCACCCTCGCGGTGATCCTGCTCACGCTGCTCCTGCCCATCGGTACGGCCCTCGCGTGCGTGCGGCTCAGCAACCTGCTCGTCCGCAACAACACCGTCGCCACCAAGGCCACGCTCATCGCCGGCACCGTCTGGATCACCTGTATGTCCCTCGGCCTCACCATCGGCGGGGTGCCGATCGCCTCGGACCACACCGCCGGGGTCGTGAAGGTGCACGTACGCCGGGCCAGCGACACGTTCCGCGACGAGGCGGCGTTCGCGAAGTTCGCCAAGAACGACCCCTTCGCCAAGACGCCCGGTGACCAGCTGGTGCCGGACCTGCGCGGCAAGGACGTCATCTTCACGTTCATCGAGAGCTACGGCCGCAGCGCGATCGAGGATCCGATCATGTCGCCCGGCGTCGACAAGACGCTCGCGGACAGCCAGCAGGCCCTGACGGACGCCGGTTTCGCCGCGAAGAGCGGCTGGCTGACGTCGGCCACGTTCGGCGGCAACAGCTGGCTCGGCCACTCCACGTTCCTGTCGGGCCTGTGGATCAACAACCAGCAGCGCTACAACACCCTCGTCAACAGCGACCGTCTCACCCTCCCCGAGGTCTTCCGGCGCACCGGCGACTGGCGGACGGTCGGCGTGATGCCGGGCGTGCAGAAGGGCTGGCCGGAGTCGAAGTTCTACGGCCTGGAGAAGAACTACTCGTCGAAGGATCTCGGCTACCAGGGACCGAAGTTCAGCTGGTCGACCATGCCGGACCAGTACACGCTGGAGGCCTACCAGCGTCTGGAGCACGGCAAGAAGAGCGACAAGCCGCTGATGTCCGAGATCATCCTGACGTCAAGTCACCAGCCCTGGGCGCCTCTTCCGACGACGGTCCCGCAGGACCAGCTCGGCGACGGCTCGGTGTTCGACTCGATCCAGAAGGCGGGCAAGGACCCGAAGGACGTCCTGTACGACGGCACCGCGGCCAAGGAGGAGTACGGCAAGTCGATCCAGTACTCGATCACCAGCCTCATCGACTGGCTCACCCGGTACGGCACCGACGACACCGTCCTCGTCTTCCTCGGCGACCACCAGCCCATGTCCCGCGTCAGCGGCAGCAACGCCAGCCGCGACGTCCCGGTGTCGGTCGTGGCCAAGGACCCGAAGATCCTCGACAAGATCGCCGACTGGAACTGGACGGACGGTATCCGCCCCGCCGACGATGCCCCGGTCTGGAAGATGAGCGCGTTCCGCGACAAGTTCCTCACGGCGTACGGTTCTACGCCTCACCCGTAAATTCCTTGTGTGTAGGGGGCAACGCCCCCACACACAGGGGCGCGGGGAACTGCGCGACCAGCCACAACGCACCCGCAGACAAAGAACTCACCCCCCAGACGTATCCAACTCCGCGTCCTCACCAACACCCGCACAGTCATACGGATCCTTCAACCACCCGTCCGGCAACACCACCCGGTTGTTGCCGGACGTACGCCCCCGAGGCCCATCGGCGCCGAGCGGCCAGGCCTGGTCGAGGTCCAACTCGTCCAGCCCAACCCGGAGTTCCTCCAAAGACGAAGTGATCGCAAGGCGCTTCCGCATCTCGCTGCCGACCGCGAACCCCTTCAGGTACCAGGCGACGTGCTTGCGGAAGTCGATGACCCCGCGCGCCTCGTCCCCGATCCACTCACCGAGCAGCGTGGCGTGCCGGACCATGATGTCGGCGACCTCGCGGAGCGTCGGGCGGGCGATGGCCTCCGTACGGCCCTCGAAAGCCGCCACCAGGTCCGCGAACAGCCATGGACGGCCGAGGCAGCCGCGTCCGACCACGACCCCGTCACAGCCCGTCTCCCGGACCATCCGCAGTGCGTCCTCCGCCGACCAGATGTCGCCGTTGCCCAGTACGGGGATCTCCGGCACGTGCTCCTTGAGGCGGGCGATCGCGTCCCAGTCCGCCGTGCCGCCGTAGTGCTGGGCGGCGGTGCGGCCGTGCAGGGCGATGGCCGTCACGCCCTCCTCGACCGCGATCCGGCCGGCGTCGAGGTAGGTGATGTGGTCGTCGTCGATGCCCTTGCGCATCTTCATCGTGACCGGGATGTCGCCTGCGCCGGACACCGCCTCGCGCAGGATCGCGCGCAGCAGGTTCCGCTTGTAGGGGAGGGCGGACCCGCCGCCCTTCCTCGTCACCTTCGGGACCGGGCAGCCGAAGTTCAGGTCGATGTGGTCGGCCAGATCCTCCTCCGCGATCATGCGGACGGCCTTGCCGACGGTCGCCGGATCGACGCCGTACAGCTGGATCGAGCGCGGCTTCTCGGACGCGTCGAAGTGGACCAGCTGCATGGTCTTCTCGTTGCGCTCGACCAGCGCCCGCGTCGTGATCATCTCGCTGACGAACAGCCCCTTGCCGCCGCTGAACTCCCTGCACAGGGTGCGGAAGGGCGCGTTCGTGATCCCCGCCATGGGGGCGAGGACGACGGGCGGCTGCACGGTGTGCGGGCCGATCAGGAGAGGGTTCGCGGGCGAGGTCACGGGCGTGGACATTGCGCCATTCTCTCGCACCGAATGGAGTACAGCCAAAGTCGTTAGTTAGGCGTACTATGTTCGCATGTCCGAGCTGAGTCCCCGCCGCCGCATGCTGGTGCTCGCGATCTGCTGCATGAGCCTGCTGATCGTGAGCCTCGACGTCACCGTGCTCAATGTCGCGCTGCCCGCCATGGAGAAGGACCTGGACGCGAGCGTGGCCGGTATGCAGTGGGCGCTCGACGCGTACACGCTTGTCCTGGCCTCCCTGCTGATGCTCGCGGGCTCGACCGCCGACCGCATCGGCCGCCGCCGGGTCTTCAAGACCGGGCTTGTGCTGTTCACCCTCGGCTCGGTGCTCTGCTCGCTCGCCCCGACCCTCGACTCGCTCATCGTGTTCCGCATGATCCAGGCGGTCGGCGGCTCGATGCTCAACCCGGTCGCCATGTCGATCATCACCAACACCTTCACCGAACCGCGCGAGCGGGCCCGGGCGATCGGGGTGTGGGGCGGGGTCGTCGGCATATCCATGGCCGCCGGCCCGATCGTCGGCGGCCTGCTCGTGGACTCCGTCGGCTGGCGCTCGATCTTCTGGCTCAACCTGCCGGTGGGCCTCGCCGCGCTCCTGCTGACCTGGCGGTACGTCCCCGAGTCCCGGGCGCCGAAGGCCCGCCGCCCGGACCCGGTCGGCCAAGTCCTGGTCATCGCGCTGCTCGGCTCACTGACGTACGCGATCATCGAGGCGCCCAGCTCGCCCGTCACGCACACGCTCGCCTTCGGGGCGGTCGCCCTGGCCGCGCTGCTCGGGCTGCTGTACTACGAGCCCCGGCGCAGCGAACCCCTCATCGACCTGCGGTTCTTCCGGTCGGTGCCGTTCAGTGGGGCGACCGTGGTGGCGGTGAGCGCGTTCGCCGCGCTGAGCGGGTTCCTGTTCCTGTCGACGCTGTACCTGCAGAACGTGCGGGGGCTGTCCGCGCTGCACGCCGGTCTGTGGATGCTGCCGATGGCGGTGATGTGCTTCGTGTGCGCGCCGATCTCGGGGCGGCTCGTCGGCAGCCGGGGTCCACGGTTCTCGCTGCTGACGGCGGGGGTCGCGATGACGGCGAGCGGGGTCCTGTTCGCGGGGTTCGACGGGGAGACGTCGAACGTGACGCTGGTGATCGGGTACTTCCTGTTCGGCCTCGGCTTCGGCTTCGTCAACGCGCCCATCACCAACACGGCCGTCTCGGGCATGCCCCGCGCCCAGGCCGGGGTGGCCGCCGCGGTCGCCTCGACCAGCCGTCAGACCGGCGGCACGCTCGGGGTGGCGGTGATCGGCGCGGCGCTGGCGTCGGGCCTCGGATCGGGCCCGTACAAGGAGGTGTTCGCCGCTGCGGCACGGCCCGGCTGGTGGATCATCGCGGGCTGCGGTCTGGCCGTACTGGTCCTGGGCGCTGTCACGACCGGCGGCTGGGCCCGGCGGACGGCCGAGCGGACGGCGGGGCGCCTGGAGATCGAGGACGGCGGCGGCAGCGGGAGTGAGGCCAGTGAGGGTGGAGGCGGGGGCGGGGAGAAGGGCGTGCGGGGCGCTGCGGGGGCGCGCACCGCGATGTGAGCCGTTGTTGTAACCCATTGCTGATGATCACCGTTGGGGAAGACGCAAGGGCACCATCAACTCGACGAACTCGAAGAGGGCGTGGCCGATCGTGGGGGCAGTCGGGTCGCGGCGGACGGTCGGATTCCCCGCGACGGGCACGAGTTTCGTGGGCCGGCGCCATGAACTGACGCAGGCCAGGCGGCTGTTGACGGCCACCCGGCTGCTGACGCTCACCGGTCCTGGCGGGGTGGGCAAGACCCGGCTCGCGGGACGGGTGGCGGAGGGTGCCGTACGGGGTTTCCCGGACGGGGTGTGGCTGGTGCCGCTGGCCGCCGTACGGGACGGCACGCTGGTGCCGCACGCGGTGGCGGACGCGCTCGGCATCCGTGACGAGGCGGGCAGAGCACCGCTGGATACGGTCGTCGAGCATCTGCGTACCCGTCGGCTGCTGCTGGCCCTGGACAACTGCGAGCACGTGGCGGGGGCGTGTGCCTCGCTGGTGGCCGCCGTGCTCGGGGCGACGGAGGGGGTCAGGGTCCTGGCCACCAGCCGCCACCGGCTCGGCCTCCCCGAGGAGCGGCTGCTCCCGGTGGCCCCGCTGGCCACCCCGGCCCCCGGGGACGACCTCCCCGGGACGGACTTCCCCGCGCTGCGCCTGTTCGCCGACCGGGCGGCGGCGGTGGCACCCGGCTTCGAGATCACCGACTCCAACCGGGTGGCGGTGGCCCGCCTCTGCCACCGCCTGGACGGCCTCCCGCTGGCCATCGAACTGGCGGCCGTACGGATGCACGCGCTGGGCGTGGAGCAACTGGACGAACGCCTCGGCGAACGCCTGGGCGACCGCTACCGCCTCCTCACCTCCGGCAGCCCGGCGGCCCCACCCCGCCACCAGACCCTCCGCTCGGCGGTGGACTGGAGCCACGACCTGTGCACCCCGGAGGAACAACTCACCTGGTCCCACCTGTCGGTCTTCACCGGCAGCTTCGACCTGGCGGGGGCGGAGGCGGTGTGCGGGGCCCTTGACGGGCGGTCGGGCGGGGCGGAGGGGGTGCGGATCGGCGCCGAGTCGGCCCCGACGGGGCCGGACGGCCACGCCGCATGCCCACCCGAACCAGCGGGGCCGGAACACGCCGAAGGCGCACCCAGCCCTGCGGGCACGGCCCGCGTCAAAGGCTGGGCGGACCAACCGGGCGCGGTCGGCACACCTGGCACGCACGACGGGCCACCCCTGGCAGGGACAGGCAGCGGCGCCGCGAGCGAACCCCGCCCGGCGAAGGCGACGCACGTCGACGCCGAGGCGGCCCGCCGACCCGACGCGGTCCACACGCACCGCGAGTCGCCCCCGGCGGCAACAGTCCGCGCCGCCGTGACGCCGATCCGGGCCGGAGGCGAAGCCGGCACCGGAGCCCGAACCCGAACCGACGCGGTTGGTTTCGACTCCGGCGCCTCTCAAGCCGCCGCCGGAGCGAGACGCGCCGACGGCAGGACAGGCCGGCCGAATGCGACCCGCCCATACGGCGAGCCAGGGCCCGGAGCCCACGCCGGAGACGTGGCCAGAGCCGAAACGGTCGGTATGTGCTCCTGCGCCGCCCGAGCCGCCGTACTGGATGCCGTAACCGGGCTGGTGGAGAAGTCCGTGCTGGTCAGGGAGGACGGTGGGGGTGAGGGCGGGACCCGGTATCGGATGCTGGGGCTGCTTCGGGAGTACGGGCTGGGGAAGTTGGAGGCGGGTGGGGAGGCCGGGGACGCCCGGCGGCGGTTGTGTGCGTACTTCGTGCGGGTCGCCGAGGAGCATGAGCGGGGTTGGTTCGGGCCGGACCAGCCCGGGACCCTGGCCGGGCTGCGTGCCGAGCACGACAATCTGCGGGCGGCGCTCGACTTCTGTCTCACCACCCCCGGCGAGTCACCGCGCGGGCTGCGTCTGGTCGGCAGCCTGTGGTTCTACTGGATCGCGCGCGGCGCCTGGGCGGAGCTGCGGCACTGGTGGCAGCGGCTCGCCCTGCGCGAGGGCGGGCGCCCGTCGCCCGAGCTGACCCGGGCGCACTGGGCCGCCGCCCTGATCCCGCTGGTCCGCAGCCGTACGAACGCCGTCCTCCTGGCCGGCGCCCCGCACCCCCCTACCCTGGCCCCGCACGAGATACCGGACGTCAGACCCCTGGCCGACGTCCTGGGCGAGCACACCGGGGACGACACCGGACCGTTGCTCGCCTTCCACATCCTCAGCCGCGTCGAGATGGCGACGACACTCACCTTCCACGGCCGGCCCGAGCACGCCGTCCCGCTGTGCCTGGACGCCCTCGCGGTGTGCGAGGCGCACGGCGAGCAGTGGGTGCGCTCGTACGTCCTGGGCGCACTCGCCACCGCCCGCTGGGCTCTCGGCGAGCACGAGGCCGCCGCCGAGAGTGCCCGGCGCTGTCTGCGGCTGCCGTACGTCACCGGCGAGCCGCACGCCGTCGGCGGCACCCTGGAGATACTGGCCGTCGCCACCGCCGCCCGGGGCGACGCGGAACGGGCCGCCGTGCTGCGGGGCGCGGCGCACCGCATCTGGTACGACCTCGGCCACGACCCACTGGCCGGCCAACGGCAGCCGGGGCGCCCCCCGGCGACCGAACACCAGGCCCGCGAGACGCTCGGCGACGGCCGGTACGGGCACGGATACGAGTACGGGTACGGCGAGGCCCACCGGCGGGGCTACGAGCTGTCGGCTGAGGAGGCTCTCGCGTACGCGCTGGGCGAGGCGGACACCGCAGCGGAAACCGGGCGGGCCTCGGCGGAGAACGAGCGCCCTGCACCAGCAACTGGGCGCACCTCGGCAGGGACCGAGCGCGCCGCGTCGAAACCCGGGCGCGCCTCAGCGGGGAACGGACGCACCACACCAGGAACCAGGCGCACCACAGCAGGCCCCGGACTCACCTCAGCGGGAAACAGGCGCGGCCCATCGGGAGCCGGGCGCGGCACAGCGGAACCCGGACCCACCTCGGCAGAAAACGAGCGTGCCTCAGCAGGAAACGAGCGCACCGCACCAGGAACCGGACGCACCACAGCAGGCCCCGGACTCACCTCAGCGGGAGCCGGGCGCGTCGCACGGGCCGCATCCCCGACACCTCCCGCGCCTCCCGTACCCCCCGCCCCCGACACCGGCCTCACCCGTCGCGAGCTGGAAGTCGCCGCGCTGATCGCGTCGGGCATGACGAACCGGCAGATCGCCGAGCGGCTGGTGATCTCCCGGCGTACGGCCGAGGGGCATGTCGAGCGCATCCTCGCCAAGCTGGGTTTCGCGGGCCGGAGTCAGGTGGCGGCCTGGTTCAGCGGCCCGCCCTCCCGCTGACCGTTCCCCTCTCCGTCTCCCTTCCCGTCCCCGCCCCCGTTACCGTCCCCGTCTCCCTTACCGTCCCCGTCCCTCTTACCGCCTCCGTCCCTCCTCCCGCCTCTGTGCGGAGCCTCAGCTGGCGTACGTCGTCGGAGCCGAGGCCCCTCAGGACCGCTTCGAGGATCGGGCCGCAGCGGACGTCGAGGGTGTCGCCGTCGGGCAGGCCCCGGGCGAAGCCGAGGAGTTGCCAGGCGGCGTGGGCCTCCATGTAGAAGAGGTCGGTGAGGTCGAGTTCGTACCGGAGGGGCGTTGAGCCGATGGCGGAGCGGCGGCTCAGCAGGGCACGCAGGGTGGCCGTGAACTCCTCGCGGGTGCCGGGCTCGGCGGAGCCCGCGATACGTGCGCCGCCGTCGGTGCGGGTCACTTCGAGCGCGTCGAGGTGGGTCATCACCTGGAGCGGGTGGACGGTCCGCATCGCGGCCACCAGGTGGTCGGTGTACTGGTGACGGCTGTACCAGCACATCGCGGTGAGGCGGGGATCCACGAACAGCGGTTCCATGAACGCCTCGTAGTCGAGGAGTTGGTCGTCACTGACGCCGGTCCGCTGCCCCCAGGCCATGTCGGCCCCGACCCGCAGCCCGGTCAGCCCGTCGGCCCGCGCCCGCTCCAACTCGTCGGAGTAGAGCCGGAATTGGCGCTCCTTGGAGAAGTCGCCGTCGAGGACGTACACGGCGTTGTTGCGTGCGATCTCCAACTGGCCGCTCCGCCAGGCGTCCTGGGCCTGGCCGGTGCCGCCGTCGAGACGGGCGAGGGCGTCGTCGTCGCCCACGTCGGCCGGGTCGAGGACGACCATCACCCGCTCGCCCCGGGTCAGTCCGGTGCGGGTGTAGGCGGTCAGGACCTGCCAGTGGGCCTGGGCGTCGGGCACGTCCATGCAGGCGTGGTCGCCCGGTCGCAACGCTTCCACGGGGACGCTTCGGGCAGTTGCGTGTGCGTGCTCAGGTGCGTGTTCCGTCATCGAGGGCGCCTCCCCAGGTGCTGATGATCCACTCAGTACGACGGTAGGGAAACGCCTGCACGCACCACTGCCGCCACCACCAACGCCCCTCATTACGAACGGAATTGACCACCAGCGATCAGATGTCCGACCGGAATGGATCAGCTTCCGCCTCTTCGCGACTACTCCCCGCCCGGGAACATCGCGTACAGCTTCTCCAGGCGCTCGCGCGTCTCCTGGTCCGCCGGAACCATCGTCACCAGGCGGGTGCCCAGCTCCGGGGCGAGCCACAGGTCGGTGTGGTCGACGGTGAGCAGTCCGACGTGCGGATTGCGGAACTGCTTCCTCTTGCCACGGACGTTGACCACCTCGTACAGCTCCCAGAACTCACAGAACTCCGGGGACTCCGCACGCAGCCGCCTCAGCATCGACTTCCAGGCGGGGTCGCCGAGATGGGCGGCCTGCTGGACCCGGAGCTTGGCCGCCATCACCCGCAGCGTCTCTTCGAGCAGGACGACGGACGACCGCCACTCCTCGTTCGTGTAGACGAGCAGCATGAGGTTGCGGTCCTCGGGCGGTACGGCGTCCAGGTCACCCATGAGACGGCTGTACGTGCGGTTGTACGCCTGGATGTCGTACCGGTCGTTCTGGATGCAGGCCGGGATGGGATCGAGGGCGCGCAGGAGTTCGCGGATGGCGGGGGTGATCGTCGGGCAGCTCGCGGCGGGGGTCGGATCGACCGCTCCGGCCAGCTGGAAGAGGTGGGCGCGTTCGCTCGGGTCGAGGAGGAGGGTGCGGGCCAGGGCGTCGAGCACCTGTTCGGAGACCTGGATGGCGCGGGCCTGTTCGAGCCAGGTGTACCAGGTCACGCCCACGGCGGAGAGCTGGGCGACCTCCTCACGGCGCAGACCCGGCGTACGGCGGCGCCTGCCGCGCGGCAGGCCGACCCGCTCGGGGGTGATGCGCTCGCGGCGGCTGCGCAGGAAGACGGCGAGTTCGTGGCGCCGGATCTCCGAGCCGCGCCCGCCCGGCCGCTGCGCCTGCCGGTGCTGCTCCCGGCTCTGCTCCTGCTGTTGCTGGGCGATGGTTTCCTGGGTGATGGTGGTCACCGTTCCATTTTCTCTCCGCGCGGACCCTGTTTCCAGGTACTTCTACTACCAGGATAAAGTCACTCTGGTACCACCCTCAGGAGAGGCGGACGCTGGTCGACGTGACCGAAACAAGCACCTCACCCACCGCCTCCGTCCGCTCCCCCGCCGGGTCACCCGTCCTCGGCGGGCTCGGCCTGTTCACCGTGCTGCTCGGTGCGGCACTTCCCCTGATCGACTTCTTCATCGTCAACGTCGCCCTGCCCACCATCGGCCGGGATCTCGCGGCGAGCGAGGCCGTCCTCGAACTGGTGGTCGCCGGGTACGGGGTCTCGTACGCCGTCCTGCTCGTCCTCGGCGGGCGGCTCGGCGACCTCTTCGGCCGACGCCGGCTCTTCCTCGGCGGCATGGTGGCCTTCGGCATCACCTCGCTGGCCTGCGGGCTCGCGCCGACCGCCTGGACCCTGGTCGCGGCCCGGATCGCGCAGGGCGCGGCGTCGGCGGCGATGCTGCCGCAGGTGCTCGCGACGATCCAGTCGGCCACGGCAGGACCGCGCCGCGCGAGGGCGATGGGCCTGTACGGCGCGACGGCGGGACTGTCGATGGTGGCGGGCCAGATCCTGGGCGGTGTGCTCGTCGCCGCCGACATCGCGGGCACCGGCTGGCGCTCGGTGTTCCTGGTGAACGTGCCCGTGGTGCTGCTCGGCCTGGTCCTGGCGGCCCGGACGGTCCCGGAGACCCGCTCGCAGCACCCGGAGCCGGTGGACGTCCCCGGCACGTTCCTCCTGGCGATCTCCCTGATCACGCTGCTGGCCCCGCTGACCGAGGGCCGGGCGGCGGGGTGGCCGCTGTGGACCTGGCTGTCGCTGGCCGCGTTCCCGTTCGCGGCGGCGGCGTTCTACGCGGTCGAGCGGGGCGCGGACCGCAAGGGGCGTACTCCACTCGTGCCGCCGACCCTCTTCGCGCTGACGTCGCTGCGGCGGGGGCTGGTGATGATCGTGCCGTTCGCGATCGGCTTCAGCGGGTTCATGTTCGTGATCGCGGTGGCTCTGCAGCGGGGTGCCGACCTGAGCCCGGTGCGGGCGGGGCTGGCGCTGGCGCCGATGGCGGTGACGTTCTTCTGCGTCTCCCTCGCCGGGCCGCGGCTGGTCACCCGGTACGGCACCCGGGTCGTCACGGTCGGCGGCATGGTCCAGGGGCTGGGCGTGGCTCTCATCGCCGTCGCGGCGTGGCGGTCCTGGCCGGATCTGGGGCTGGTGGAGTTGCTGCCGGGGGCGGCGGTCGCCGGCGCGGGGCAGGCGTTGCAGTTGCCTGTGCTCTTCCGGATCATCCTGTCGGAGATCGAGCCGGCGCGGGCGGGTGTGGGCAGCGGGGTCATGATCACGACCCAGCAGTCGGCTCTGGCGCTGGGGGTGGCGACGCTGGGGACGTTGTTCCTGTCTCTGTCCCCGGGGATGGGGATGGGGGATGCGTTGGTGACGACGCTGGTGGTGCAGTTGGGGGGCATTGTGTTGACGACTCTGCTCAGCCTGCGGCTGCCTCGGGTGATCGGTTGATCGGTTGATCGGCTGAGCAGTGACTAAGAGCTCGGGGCGGACGGTTTGGTGTCGGGTGCGGGTGCGTTGTGGCTGGTCGCGCAGTTCCCCGCGCCCCTGGCGGGAGCGCCCCTTCGGGGCTGCTCCCGCCCTCGTCCTCCCGCCCTCGTCCTCCCCCCTCACTCACTCCGTCCGCAGCGCCGTCGCCGTTCGTGCCCTCGCTGCCCAGCCCGCCGGGAGCAGCGCGCCCAGCAGGGCGATCGTGATGCCGGCCAGGCCCAGCAGGGCGAGCTGCCACAGGTCGTACACGTCCAGGACGGACGGTGGTAGTTCGGTGCCCGCCGCGTGGCCCATCATCGGTAGGACGATGCCGTGCAGGGCGAAGCCGACGGGTACGCCGATCAGGCCGCCCAGGACGCCGATGCCGGTCACCGAGGCCAGTACGAGGGTCACCGTCTGGCGTGGGGTCATGCCGAGGGCCTTGCAGACGCCGAGGTCGTGGACGCGCTCCCGGGTGTCGAGGACGACCGAGTTGAGGACGCCCATGCCCGCCACGGAGACCAGCATCAGGGTGAGCAGAGCCGCCATCGACTCCAGGATGATCACGAAGTTGTCCTGCCCCGAAGGGGAGTTGGCCATGGCGTCGCCGCCCAGGGGCCGAACGGCCTCGGCGAGCTTCTCGGCGTACTCGCCGGGAGAGACGCCCTGCTTCACCTCGACGAGGAACATGCGGGGCTGGGTCCCGGGGAAGTCGGCGATGTTCGCGTGGAGTTGGAGCCCGCCGTCCGACGTGTCGAAGGCCTCGCCGACGATCCGGAGGGTGCGGGTGTGCCCCTCGTAGGTCACCCGCAGTGGATCGCCGAGCTCGGTGCCTGTCCGTTTCAGGTAGCCCGAGCCCACCACCACTTGACCCGCGCCGTCGAGCCAGTGCCCGGAGATCATCTCGTAGCGGCCGGTACGGGTGTCCCCCTGGTAGAGGCTGACCGGGACCGAGCCGGTGATCCCGGCCACGGAGGCGTCGTTCTTGGTCATGGCGTAGTACGAGGCCGTGCCCGCCTCGGCCTCGACGGCCGCGCGGATGCCGGCCGGGTCGGCGGCAGGGGCCTCGGACGTCTCGTTCTCCGTACGCCGGGTGCCGCCGGGGCCGGGCGTCGGTCCACCCGCGAACACGGTGACCTCGGCGCGGTCCTCGGGGTCGGCCGCCGTACCGACCGCCGTCAGCGACGCCGTCAGGCCCACCGCGAAGGTCGCCGCGACCGTGCCGAAGGCCACCGCGAGCAGCATCGCGACCGTGCGGACCGGGTGCGCGAAGGGACTCGCAAGGCCGTACGTCACCGCGCGCGGCAGCGGCAGCCGTCCCGCCGCCCGGTGGGCCCACTGGCCGCGTCCGGTGCGTGGCGCCCTGCCCACCGCGATGGCCTCGACCGTACGCAGCCGTCCGGCGCGCAGGGCGGGGATCAGCGCGGCGATCCCGACGACCAGCAGCGCGCCGCCCGCCACCACGACGTCCACCCACCAGGCGACGCTCAGCGTGGCGGTGCCGTACGCCTGCTCGGTGTCGTCGAGGAGCGGTACGGCGAGCAGGTTGCCGAGGACGACGCCCAGCGCGATGCCGACGGCCGCCGGGATCAACGCCTGGGCCACATAGGCGCGGACGACCTCGCGCGGGGTGAAGCCGACGGCCTTGAGGATGCCGATCCTGCGCAGGCTCGATCCGACCGCGCCGCTTGTCACACTGGAGACGATGATCACCGACATGACGATGCCGAGGATGCCGAAGGCCACGAGGAAGGGGATGGTCGGTGCCGCTCCCTGGTCGGCGTCGCGCTTGGTCTCCAGGTAGGAGCGGCTGCTCAGCAGCGCGCCGGAGGGCACGGCGGAGGCGATCCGCTTGCGGCCGGCGGTCACTTGTCTGTCCGTACCGGCCTCGTCGAAGCGGTAGAGCACCTGGCTCGTGAGCGGTGTGTCCGCCGACGCAAGTGCCTTGGCCTGGGCCGGGGTTGTCCAGACGTCGGCGGTTCTGCTGACCGAGATGGCGAAGCCGACGATCGTCAGGGTCGGGCTGTCCCCAGCCTCCGTGGCCCTGAGCGTGGAGCCGAGTCCGAGGTGAGGGCCGTTGAACTCCGCGTTCAGCACGATCTCGCCCGGCTTCGCCGCCCACCGGCCGGACTTGAGGTCCAGCTCGTCCACGTCGGCCCCGGGCGCGGACCGTCCGACGAGCGTCAGCGTCGGCAGGTGTCCGCCCTCCGAGTCCATCGGCTGGATCGTCGTGGCCGGGTAGGGCCCGGCGGTCGCGGTGACGCCCTTCTGCTCCCCGGTGGCCTCGATCTGCGCCGCGGTCACCTTGGCCGGATCGAACTGGACGGTCAGATGCGCGCCGTGCTGCTGCGCGAACGCGCGGTCGAAGGGCCTGTTCGCGGCGACGACGAGCGACCCGGCGACCACCGCCGACGCCACGGCCATCAGCGTGGCCACGGCGATCACCACGGTCTGCACGCGGCGCCGGCCCACCCCGGACCGTACGACCCGGCCGAGCGCACCGCCCCCGAAGCGGGTCAGGCGGGTCAACGGACGGCCTCCGCCCGGGTGTCGAGGGCGAGATGACCGTCGACGAGCTGGATCGTGCGGCTCGCGCACGACTCGGCGAGCGCCAGGTCGTGGGTGACCAGCACGATGGTCTGCCCGCCCCGATGCAGCTCGACGAGCAACTCCCGTACGTCCTGACCGGACGCGGTGTCGAGGGCGCCGGTCGGCTCGTCGGCCAGCAGCAGCGCGGGACGGTTGACCAGCGCGCGGGCGACCGCGACCCGCTGGCGTTCGCCGCCGGAGAGCCGGCCCGGATAGGCGCGGGCGTGTTTCTGGATGCCGAGCACCTCCATGAGTTCCCCGGCGCGGGCGGCCGTCTCGCGCCGCGCGGTTCCCCTCAGTTGGGCGGGGAGCTGGATGTTGTCGGTGACGGTGAGGTCGTCGAGGAGGTTGAAGAACTGGAAGACCATGCCGATCTGTTCGCGGCGGAACCGGGCCAGCGCGTGCTCGGTCAGGTCGTCGAGCCGTCGGCCGGCCACGGACACGCTGCCCTCGGTCGCCCGGTCGAGGCCCGCGACGAGGTTCAGCAGGGTGGACTTGCCGCTGCCGGAAGGGCCGGTCACGGCGAGGGCCTCGCCCTGTTCGACCGAGAGCGTGAGCGGCCCGAGCGCGGGCCTGCCCGCGCTGTCGTAGCGCTTGGCCACGTCGTCGAGTTGGATCACCTGGGTCATGAACTCGCCTGCCCCTACCGTTGGTTGGAAAGACTCGATCGAGAGTTTCGAAGGAGAACTTGCTGGACTCGGCGAACGTAGGGGCGGGCGCCCTGGCCGCGCGTCGGCCGCGACACCGACGTCCGGCCCTCCCCGCGGAGGACCCGGCCGTGAGGTCATCCCTGCGAAGTACGCCTGAGGAACGGCTTGTTGATCTGTTCGGCACGGAGGGACGCGGGGCCGGGCGGCCCGCCCCCACAATGAGCCGATGGAAACGCCGACGGAGACGGAGTACCGGCGCGCCCGGCATTGGCGTCATTGGCCTCATTGGCGTCAGCAGCTGTGGGACGCGCTGCGGCCGGAGCCGAAGCCCGCTCCGCTGTCACGGCGGGCGGTACGCGCCGACCTGGCGCTGGCGGTCGTACTGACCGTCGTCGCACTGATCGTCGCGGCGCGCTACCCCGGCGACGGCCCGGTGCGCTTCTTCCCGAAGACCGACTACGGATACGGGACCGGGTACGGAACCGGAGCCGAGACCGTGCCGGTGGACCCGCAGCGCCCGCAGCCCCCGGCCCCTCCCCGTCCGCCGGTCCTGCCGGAGGACGAGGGCTCCGTCGCGCCCTGGCCGCTGGTCGTCCTGTCGGCGCTGCCGCTGCTGGCCCGGCGCCGGTATCCCCTGGCCGTGTTCGGAGTGGTGCTGGTCGCGGGGCTGGCCACCGGCGACCGCGCTTCCTGGATCACCGTGCTGACCTGCGTCATCGGCGCCTACAGCGCGGTCGTGCACAGCCGTTACCGGGCGGGATCCCTGGCCGCGCTGGTCGTCGGCGCGGTCCTGGCCGGGGTCGCGTTCCAGCGGGCGGAGCCCATTCTGCCCGGCTGGTCGAGTCCCGGGGTCGTGCTGCTGGTCGCCGGGGTGCTGGCCGGGCTCGTCCGGTTCGGGCAGCGGCGGCTGGCGGCGGGCCGGGACCGGTTCGCGCGGTTGGAGCGTGCGCAGGAGGAGGCGATGCGGCGGGCCGTGGCGGAGGAACGGGCCCGGATCGCCGCCGAGTTGCACGACGTGGTGACCCACAATGTGAGCGTGATGGTGATCCAGGCCGGGGCGGCGCGCAAGGTGATGGACGCGGCGCCCGAACGGTCGAAGGAGGCGTTGCTCGCGGTCGAGGCCGGGGGCAGGGCCGCGATGGCCGAACTCCGGCATGTGATGGGCCTGTTGGCCGCCCCGAACACCGGCCTCCACGACACTCCCGCCGACGGTCTGGAGCCGCAGCCCGGCCTGGACCGGCTCGACGCCCTGACGGAACGGGTGCGCGGCGCCGGGACTCCGGTGTCCGTCGCGGTGTCGCTGCCGCCGGACCCGTTGCCGCCCGGGGTGGACCTGACGGCGTACCGCGTGGTGCAGGAGGCGCTGACCAACACGATCAAGCACGCGCCGGGCGCCGAGGCCTCCGTACTGATCGGCTGGACCGACGACCGCCTCCAGATAGAAGTGGCCAACACGAGCGCCACCACCACCCCCACGACCGCCACCATCCCCAACTCCCCACCGCTGGAAGGCGACAGCCAGAGCACGAGCAACGGGACGGGTCGCGGTCTCATCGGCCTGCGTGAACGCCTGGCGGTCTACGGCGGCGAGCTGATCGCAGGCCCCACCCTCGCCGGCGGCTACCGCATCAGAGCCACCGTCCCGTGGCGGACACCGTGACCCACAATCAACAACCACCACCCCTCCGGGCGGTCATCGCCGACGACCAGGCCCTGGTCCGTACGGGCTTCGGGATGATCCTGGCCGCCGACGGCATCGAGGTGACGGCCGAGGCGGCCGACGGGGCCGAGGCGGTGGCCGCCGTACGCCGAACCCGCCCCGATGTCGTCCTCATGGACATCCGGATGCCGGGCATGGACGGCATCGAGGCGACGCGGCGGATCCTCGCCGACGACGCCCCGGAGGCGGCGAGAACCCGCGTCGTGATCCTCACCACCTACGACCTCGACCACTACGTCTACGCCGCCCTCACCGCCGGCGCCTGTGGCTTCCTCCTCAAGGACGTCACCCCCGAGCATCTGGTGGCCGCCGTACGCCTGGTGCAGTCCGGCGACGCCCTGCTCGCACCGGCGATCACCCGCCGCCTCATCGAACGCTTCGCCCACCGCGAGGCGCCCTCGCAGACCACGACCCGGCACGCCGACCTGTCGGGTCTTACACCCCGTGAACTGGAGGTCCTGCGCCTGCTGGCGACGGGCCTGAGCAACGCCGAGCTGGCGGAACGGCTGTTCCTGAGCCCGACCACGGTCAAGACGCACGTGGGCCGCATCCTCTCCAAACTGGAGCTGCGCGACCGGGTCCAGGCGGTCGTACTCGCCTACGAGACAGGCCTGATCGCGCCCGGAGCCGAGGCCTGAGCCGCCAGGATCCTGTCAACTCTTCACACAGTCGACCCCCGTTGATGTTCCTCTTGCTGCACACTCACACCTGCACGCACCTTGGACGCCGGAGAGGTCATGTTGCAGATCAACACGAGCAAGGTGAGCCGCTGGGACCAGCACGGGCGCGAACACGTCGTCCACGTCCAGCGAACCGGAGCGCATCGCGTCATGAGCTGCGACACCTGCGGCTGGCGGAAGAAGGTCCAGTTCCTGCCCTGGCTGAAGGCGGAGGAACACCTCGCCGAGGAACACCAGGCGACGGTCGACCCGACGGCGGGCTGACCGACCGCAGCTTCCGCTCACACACCTGACCACGCACTCGATCACGCACTCGTCGTGGCCAGCTTCGCCCCCAGCGCGAGGAACGACCCCGCGAAGGCCCGCCGCAGCCAGGTCAGCACGCGGGGCCGTGCCATGACCTGGCTGCGTACGGAGGCGGCGAGGATGCCGTACGCGGCGAAGACCACGAACGTGGCCAGCATGAAGACCCCGCCCAGGACGAGCATCGTGACGACCGAGTTGGGGTCGTCGGGGCTCACGAACTGGGGCAGGAACGCGAAGAAGAAGACGGTCAGCTTCGGGTTGAGGAAGTTGATCAGCACGCCCCGGACGATGACCCGCCAGGTGGACCGGGGTGCCGTCTCCTCCGTGACGGCGATCGTCCCCTTCTCCCGGAGCGTGGCCCACGCCATGTACAACAGGTAGGCCACACCTGCGTACTTGAGGATCTGGAAGGCGGTCGCGCTGGTGTGCAGCAGGGCGGCGACCCCGGTCACCGTGGCCAGCATGTGCGGAACACACCCGAGGGTGCAGGCGAAGGCCGCGACGACGCTGGCCCGCCGCCCCCGGGACAGCCCGGCGGCGAGCGTGTAGACGACACCGGTACCGGGCGTGACGACCACGACCAGGGTGGTCAGCAGAAAAGCGAGGCTCATGGGGGCCAGCCTGCCGCCGGTGCGGCCGGACCTACAGGTCCAATGTCCGGCCCCTCAAGAGGACCACTTACGGCGTTCAGCCCTGCCGCAACGGCAGCGCCAGGTCCACCACCGGCCGCCCGGCGTCGAAGGTGCCCGCCCGCTGCACCGAACCGCCCAACAGGTTCACCTGGTAGAGACGCTGGGCGCCGCCCACGCGCAGGACCGCGTACCCGGTGTTCGTGCCGGAGCGGGCGGAGCTGTAGATGTCGAACCCGGCGCCCGCCGCACCCGCGTCGACGCCCAGCTTGCCCGTGGGGGCGAGGTTGCCGGCGTTCGCCGGGGACTGGATCGACACCTGGTCGTTGACGGTGTCGACGTCGAACAGGGTGGTGGCCGTCGTCGCGTCGAGGTCGTTGTTCGTGTACGCGGCTGCCGTGACGCCGGTGGCCGTGACACCCGAAGTCGCGGGCGGGACCGGCGGGTTGGTCAGGATGCCGTCCGTCGCCGTCGTACCGGCCGCCGGTGCGCCCGCCGGGTCGTCGATGTTGTGGCGGAGGTTCTGGCCGGTGTCGCTGATGACCCGGAGCCGGTTGGCGGCGGGGTTGAAGTCGACGCCGAAGCTGCTCCCCTGCAACGGAACGCTCAGCTGGGAGACCTTGGTCGCCTTGGCGCCGATCTCCCGGACGGTGTAGATGCCACCCCGGTCGCCGACGCCGTACAGCTTGTTGTTCTGGACGCGGTAGTCGATGCCGATGAGCCGGGTGTCGCCGTGCAGCCCGTCCACCTTGCCGAGCGGAACGGCCCGCCCGGGCCGGTCGACCCGAAAGGTGACGAGCCGCTGGTCGGCGGTGAGCCCAACAGCGTTGAGCCGCCCACCCGTTGCCTGCCCGCTCACTCCGGCGGACTGAACACCGACCGCGGACGACGAGGCCGCCTCATCCGCGGCTTCACACCCGACCACCCCGATCGCCAGAGCCATCGTGGCAACGCCGATCACTGCCTGCTTACGCATGGTGCCCCCGAAAGGTCAGCGCCGCCCGCACCCTGCGAGCCGCGTATGACCTGTCCTTCGGAGCCCCATGTGTCCCGGATGGGCGAAACCCCGGTTTCGTTACGTCTGTTACGACGGTAACGAAACCGGGGCATCTAGAAATCGCGGCCAACTACAGCGCCCGTTTTTAGGGGCGCGGGGAACTGCGCGACCAGCCCCCCACCGGACCCGCAGCCGACAACGAACCCAACGAACCCCTAGCAGCCGATAAGCCGCTGAGCCAGGTACCCCTCGATCTGATCCAACGAAACCCGCTCCTGCTTCATCGTGTCCCGCTCACGAACAGTCACCGCATTGTCATCCAACGTGTCAAAGTCCACCGTCACACAGAACGGCGTACCGATCTCGTCCTGACGCCGGTAACGCCGACCGATCGCCCCCGCGTCGTCGAACTCGATGTTCCAGTTCTGACGCAGCGCAGAAGCAAGACCCTTCGCCTTCGGAGACAGCTCCGGGTTGCGGGACAAGGGCAGCACCGCCACCTTGACCGGCGCCAGGCGCGGGTCGAGCCGCAGCACCGTCCGCTTCTCCATCTTGCCCTTGGCGTTCGGCGCCTCGTCCTCGATGTACGCGTCGAGAAGGAACGCCAGCATCGAACGGCCGACACCGGCGGCGGGCTCGATGACGTACGGGGTGTAGCGCTCGCCGGCCTCCTGGTCGAAGTAGAAGAGGTCCTGGCCCGACGCCTTGGAGTGGGCCTTGAGGTCGTAGTCGGTGCGGTTGGCTACGCCCTCAAGCTCACCCCACTCGTTGCCGCCGAACTGGAAGCGGTACTCGATGTCGGCGGTGCGCTTGGAGTAGTGGGAGAGCTTCTCCTGCGGGTGGTCGAACCACCGCATGTTCTCCTCGCGCATACCCAGGCCGGTGTACCAGTTCCACCGCTCCTGCATCCAGTACTCCTGCCACTTCTCGTCCTCGCCCGGCTTGACGAAGAACTCCATCTCCATCTGCTCGAACTCGCGGGTGCGGAAGATGAAGTTGCCGGGCGTGATCTCGTTGCGGAAGGACTTGCCCATCTGGGCGATGCCGAACGGCGGCTTCTTGCGCGAAGCGGTCTGCACCAGCGCGAAGTTGGTGAAGATGCCCTGGGCGGTCTCGGGGCGCAGATAGGCGACCGAGCCGGAGTCCTGGGTCGGGCCGAGGTGCGTCGACAGCAGCCCGGAGAACTCCTTGGGCTCGGTGAACTGGCCCTTGTTGCCGCAGTTGGGGCAGTTGATGTCGGCGAGGCCGTTGGCGGGCGTACGGCCGTGCTTGGCCTCGTACGCCTCCTCCAGGTGGTCGGCGCGGTAGCGCTTGTGACAGGAGGTGCACTCGGTGAGCGGGTCGGAGAAGGTGGCGACGTGGCCGGAGGCCACCCAGACCTCGGGGGCCAGGATGACGGACGAGTCGATGCCGACGACGTCCTCGCGCGACGTCACCATGTAGCGCCACCACTGGCGCTTGAGGTTCTCCTTCAGCTCGACACCCAGTGGTCCGTAGTCCCAGGCGGCGCGCTGGCCGCCGTAGATCTCACTGCAGGGGAAAACGAAGCCACGGCGCTTGCTCAGGCTGACGATGGTGTCGATCTTGTCGGCGGCCACGATGCTCTCTTCATTACGAACGGACGGCGCGAATGCTTCAGGTTACCGGCGGGGGCCGCCCCCCAATCAAATCGGTTCCGGCCGAAGCCCTCGACCACGCTCCGAGCCGCGCTCCGGGCCAGGCCTTTTGCCCGCTTGTTGACAATCGTTTCCAGAATCATTGAAAATGACTGTCATGAACGTACGACGACTCATATCGGGCACCGCGATCGCGGCGGCCACCGCGCTCGGCCTCGGCACCCTGTCCGCCTGCTCCTCGGACTCGAGCGCGGCCGACGGGAACAGCGACGGGAAGCTCGACGTCGTGGCGTCGTTCTATCCGATGCAGTACCTCGCCGAGCAGATAGGCGGCGGCCGTGTCTCCGTCACGACGCTGACCGAGCCCGGCCAGGAGCCGCACGACCTGGAGATCAGCGCCAAGCAGACCGCCCAGCTCCAGGAGACCGACGCGGTCCTGTACCTCAAGGGCCTCCAGCCCGCCGTCGACGAGGCGGTGTCACAATCCGCGGCGAAGACGAAGATCGACGCGGCGACACTCACCAGCCTTGAGGACCACGGCAGCACCGAGCACAGCCACGAGGGCGAGGAAGCGCCCGCCGAGGAGGAGTCCGCTCTCGACCCGCACGTCTGGCTCGATCCCGTGAAGTACGCCGAGATCGCCGACGGTGTGAGCGCCGCCTTCCAGAAGGCCGATCCGGCGGGCGCGGCGGAATACAAGAAGAACGCCGAGGCGTTGACCGCCAAGCTGACCTCGCTCGACACCTCGTTCGAGGACGGCCTGAAGAACACGGCGTCGAAGGTGTTCTTCACCAACCACGCGGCCTTCGGCTACCTCGCCGAGCGCTACGGCCTGACCCAGGAGGCCATCACCGGAGTGGACCCGGAGAGCGAGCCGAGTGCCGCGCGGATGAAGGAGCTTCAGGAGGAGGCGAAGGCGGACGGAGTGACGACCGTCTTCTACGAGACACTGGTCTCCGACAAGACCGCGAAGACCCTCGCCGAGGACGCGAACCTCAGGACGGACGTCCTCGATCCGCTGGAGGGCATCACCGAGAAGTCCCGGGGCGACGACTACATCGCGGTCATGGAGGCCAACCTCAAGGCCCTCCAGACAGCTCTGGGCGCCAAGTGACACCAGCCACATCACGGAGGTACGAGGGATGAGCAGCGAGCCGGTCATCTCCCTGCGCGGCGTACGCGCCGAGCTGGGCTCGCGCCCGGTTCTGCGGGGCATCGACCTCACCGTGGGCCGCGGTGAGGTCGTCGCGCTGCTCGGCGCCAACGGCTCCGGCAAGTCGACCGCGATCCGCACGGTCATCGGCCAAGTGCCGGTCAGCGAGGGCGAGATCGAGCTGTTCGGCGTCCCCCGGCGCCGCTTCAACGACTGGCGGCGCGTGGGCTACGTACCGCAGCGGACGACCGCGGCCGGAGGCGTGCCCGCGACGATCACGGAGATCGTCGCGTCGGGGCGACTGTCCCGGGCCCGCTTCGGGATGCTGCGCAAGGCCGACCACGCGGCCGTCCAGCGTGCCATCGCTCTCGTCGGCCTCGCGGACCGCGCGAAGGACTCGGTGAACGCGCTCTCCGGCGGCCAGCATCAGCGCGTACTGATCGCCCGCGCCCTCGCCGCCGAACCCGAGCTGCTGATCATGGACGAACCGATGGCGGGCGTCGACCTGGCGAGCCAGGAGGTGCTGGCGCGGACGCTCAGGGAGCAGGTGGCGCAGGGTGCGACGGTGCTGCTCGTGCTGCACGAACTCGGGCCGCTGGAGCCGCTGATCGACCGGGCCGTCGTCCTGCGCGACGGCTGCGTGCTGCACGACGGGCCGCCCCCGCAGGCGGTCGGACAGCACGCGCTGCCCGGTCACGACCACGTACACCCGCACGCGGCTCACGACGCCGAACCGATCCGGACGGGACTGCTGAGCTGATGGAATTCCTCGACTACGCCTTCATGCAGCGGGCCCTGCTGGCCGCGGTCCTCGTCGGCATCACGGCCCCCGCCATCGGCATCTACCTCGTCCAGCGCCGCCAGGCACTCATGGGCGACGGCATCGGCCATGTCGCGATGACCGGCGTCGGCCTCGGCTTCCTGCTGAACACCTCACCGGTGTGGATGGCGACGGGCGTCTCCGTCGTCGGCGCGGTGCTGATGGAACTCATCCGCTGGTACGGCAAGACGCGCGGCGACATCGCCCTCGCCATGCTGTTCTACGGCGGTATGGCCGGCGGCGTCATGTTCATCAACCTCGCGCCCACGGGCTCCAACGCCAACCTGACCTCGTATCTCTTCGGGTCCCTGTCCACGGTCAGCGAGTCCGACGTGACCGCGATCTGCGTCCTCGCGGCCCTCGTGGTGTTGGTCACCATCGGGCTGCGCCGGCAGCTCTTCGCGGTCAGCCAGGACGAGGAGTTCGCCCGGGTGACCGGCCTGCCGGTGCGCGCACTGAATCTGCTCACCGCGATCACGGCGGCCGTCACCGTGACGGTCGCCATGCGGGTCGTCGGGTTGCTGCTGGTCAGCGCCCTGATGGTGGTTCCCGTGGCCGCCGCGCAGCAGCTCACCCGGAGTTTCGCGGCGACCTTCGCGATCGCCGTCGCGATCGGGGTGTCCGTGACGATCGGCGGGACCGTGACCTCGTACTACCAGGATGTGCCGCCGGGTGCGACGATCGTCCTGCTGACCATCGGCGCGTTCATCGCGCTGACCGCGCTCGCGACACCGCTGGCCCGGCGCCGGGCCCGTGCGGCGGCTGCCGAGGGTGCCTCGCAGTCCGCCGGGGACCCGGCGGAGTGCGTGATTCCGGCCAGCAGGGAGGCCGCCGGCAAGGCGGGCGTCTGACCGCGCACAGTCCGGGCTGGCACAATGGCCCGGCAAGCGCAGACGTAAGGAGACAACGGTGACGACGGCCGGCCCGCCCGTTAAGGGACGATCCACCCGCCAGCGTGCCGCTGTGGCGGCGACGCTGGACGAGGTCGACGAGTTCCGCAGTGCGCAGGAACTCCACGACATGCTCAAGCACAAGGGAGACTCGGTCGGTCTGACGACCGTCTACCGCACGTTGCAGTCCCTGGCGGACGCGGGTGAGGTGGATGTGCTGCGGACGTCGGACGGGGAGTCGGTGTATCGGCGGTGCTCGACCGGCGATCACCATCACCACCTGGTCTGCCGTGTGTGCGGCAAGGCTGTGGAGGTGGAGGGGCCCGCGGTGGAGAAGTGGGCCGAGGCGATCGCTGTTGAGCACGGGTATGTGAACGTGGCTCATACGGTGGAGATCTTCGGGACCTGTGTGGAGTGCGCTGCGACTGTGCAGAAGTAGGTGCGGTGCGTTGTCGGGTGCTGCGCCGTCGTGGCTGGTCGCGCAGTTCCCCGCGCCCCTGAAAGGCTCGCGTCCGATAGTTTCTCGCCGTGGGTCATGTCGAGGAAACAGACAAGCAGCTGAGCGACGTCTCTCTCGGAGTGCCGTTTCGGTGGCTTTGGGGGGCCTACGCCGCCAGTTTGTTCGGGACCTGGGTTGCCTTTGACGCGTTTCCCCTGATCGCTGTGCTCGTGTTGCATGTCGGGCCCGCTCAGGTGTCGTTGCTTGCTGCCGTCGGGGTTGCCGTGGGGGCTCTGGTGGCTGTGCCGCTCGGGCCCTGGGTGGAGTTTCGGCGGAAGCGGCCCGTGATGGTCGCGATGGATCTCGTGCGGTGTGGGGCGCTGCTCACCGTGCCCGTTGCCTACGCGCTCGGGGTGTTGTCCTTCGGACAGCTTGTGGTGGTGGCCGTCGTTGTCGCCGCTGCCGACATCACCTTCACCGCCGCCAGCGGGGCCTGTCTCAAGGGGCTGTTGCCGCCCTCCCAACTCCTCGTCGCCAATGGGCGGTTCGAGTCCACGATGTGGACGGCGAGTGTGCTCGGGCCGCCGCTGGGCGGGGCCGCCATCGGGCTGCTCGGGCCGGTGGTCACGGTGGTCGCGAACGCGGTGAGTTTTCTGCTGTCGGCGGTCGGTATCCGGGCGATGGGCGGGCAGGAGCCTCGTCCCGAGGGGACACGGAAGGCGGGGCTGCGGGTCGGTGATCTGCTCGACGGGTGGCGGTTCGTTCTGGCCGATCCGGTGCTGCGGCCCCTGTTCCTCAACACCGTGCTGGTCAGCGGGCTGATCATGGCGACCGCGCCCCTGGTCGCCGTCCTCATGCTCGGGCGCCTCGGCTTCGCGCCCTGGCAGTACGCCCTCGCCTTCGCCGTGCCCTGCCTCGGCGGTCTGATCGGTTCGCGACTGTCCCGGCCGCTCGTGGCGCGGTACGGGCAGCGCCGGATCATGCTCACCTTCGGAACGCTGCGGGTGTGCTGGCCGGTCGGGATGGCGTTCCTGCACGGCGGTACGACCGGGCTCGTCCTCGTGATGGTCGTGCAGTTCGGGCTGATCGCCTGCATGGGCGTCTTCAACCCGGTGTACGCCACCTACCGGCTCCAGCACACACCGGCGGACCGGGTCGCCCGCACCCTCTCCGCCTGGTCGGTGTCCAGCAAGCTGACCGTCGCCGCGCTCACCGCGCTGTGGGGGCTGCTGGCGGCCCTCACCACACCCCTGACCGCCATCGGGGCCGCGGGCGTCCTGATCCTCGCGACTCCCCTGCTGCTGCCCCGCGCGTAGCCCCGGAAGGGCCCCTCGGCTCGCAGAGGGATAACCCTCGACCTCTTACCTTTTGCTGACATGAACTCCTCAATGATGCCACTCTTCCGGCAGCCATCCCCCACGTCTCTGGCGCACATCACGCACTGCTCAGCTCATCCCGGGCAGCACACCCCCGTCCGCCCGGTTCTGTTTCCGGCCGTTGAAGGCGCGGCCGTCGCAGGAGGAGTCACGAGTGAGACGAACGTCCAGCAACACCCCCCACAGATCCACCCTCCGCTCCCGCAAGGCCACCGCGGCCGGCGCTCTGGTCGCCACCGCGACCCTGCTCGCCGTCGGTGTCCAAACGGTCCCGGCCGCCGCCAAGCCCGCGCCCGCGGCGCCCAGTCCCCTGCGCGCCGGCGCCCTGGCCGCGGACCTCACGCCCGCCCAGCGCACCGCGCTGATCAGGAGCGCCGAGCAGAAGGTGACGCAGACCGCCGGGGCACTGAGCCTCGGCGCCCAGGAGAAGCTGGTCGTCAAGGACGTCACCAAGGACGCCGACGGCACCCTCCACACCCGCTACGAGCGCACGTACGCCGGCCTCCCGGTCCTCGGCGGCGACCTCGTCGTGCACACCCCGGCGGGCAGCACCGGCACGGTCGGTACGACGTTCAACACCAAGCGCGCCATCAAGGTCGCGTCGACCACCCCGGCGCTGACCAAGGCGACCGCCGAGACCAAGGCGCTCAAGGCCGCCGCGGAACACGTGGAGGACACGGCCTCCGCCAAGCCCGCCGCCGACAGCGCGCGCAAGGTGATCTGGGCCGGGCAGGGCACCCCCACCCTCGCCTGGGAGACCGTGGTCACCGGTCTCCAGCACGACGGCACCCCGAGCCGGCTGCACGTCATCACGAACGCCACGACCGGCGCCGAGCTGTTCCAGTTCGAGGACATCAAGACCGGCACCGGCAACAGCCAGTACAGCGGCACGGTCACCATCGGGACCACGCTGTCCGGTTCGACGTACCAGATGAACGACACCACGCGCGGCGCCGCGAAGACGTACAACCTCAACAACGGCACGTCCGGCACCGGCACCCTGATGACCGACTCCGACGACACGTGGGGCACCGGTTCCGGGTCCAACACGCAGACCGCGGGCGTGGACGCGCACTTCGGCGCACAGACGACGTGGGACTTCTACAAGAACACGTTCAGCCGCAGCGGCATCAAGAACGACGGCGTGGCCGCGTACTCGCGCGTCCACTACAGCACGGCGTACGTCAACGCCTTCTGGGACGACGACTGCTTCTGCATGACGTACGGCGACGGTGACGGCGGTACGAAGGCGCTCACCTCGCTCGACATCGCCGGGCACGAGATGACGCACGGCGTGACCTCCAACACCGCGAACCTCAACTACACCGGTGAGTCGGGCGGGTTGAACGAGGCGACCTCCGACATCTTCGGCACCGGCGTCGAGTTCTACGCGGCCAACTCGTCCGACGTCGGCGACTACCTGGTCGGCGAGGAAGTCGACATCAACGGCGACGGTACGCCGCTGCGTTACATGGACGAGCCCGACAAGGACGGCTCCTCCTACGACAGTTGGTACTCCGGCATCGGCAGTGTGGACGTCCACTACTCCTCGGGCCCGGCGAACCACATGTTCTACATGCTGAGCGAGGGCAGCGGCTCCAAGACCATCAACGGCGTCACGTACAACAGCCCGACCTCCGACGGTGTCGCCGTCGCGGGCATCGGCCGGGCCGCCGCGCTGCAGATCTGGTACCGGGCGCTGACGACGTACATGACGTCCAGCACGACGTACGCCCAGGCGCGCACCGCCGCGCTGAACGCCGCCGCGGACCTCTACGGCAGCAGCTCCGCGCAGTACGCGGGTGTCGGCAACGCCTTCGCCGGCATCAACGTGGGCAGCCACATCACCGTCCCGACGACGGGCGTCACGGTCACCAACCCCGGTAGCCAGTCCTCGACGGTCGGTACGGCGGTGAGCCTGGCGATCACCGCCAGCAGCACCAACAGCGGCACGCTGACCTACGCGGCGACCGGTCTGCCGACGGGTCTGTCGATCAGCAGCTCCACGGGCACCATCTCCGGCACCCCGACCACCGCGGGCACGTACAGCAGCGTGGTCACGGTGACCGACAGCACGGGTGCCACCGGTACGGCGTCCTTCACCTGGACGGTCAGTGCGACCGGCGGCGGCTCCTGCACCTCGGCGCAGCTGCTGGGCAACCAGGGCTTCGAGTCCGGCAGCACCACCTGGACGGCGACGAGCGGTGTCATCACCAGCTCCAGCAGCCAGGCGGCCCGTACCGGCTCCTACAAGGCCTGGCTGGACGGCTACGGCTCGACGCACACCGACACGCTCTCCCAGTCGGTGACGATCCCGAGCGGTTGCACGGGCACGACGTTCACGTTCTACCTGCACATCGACACGGCTGAGACCACCACCAGCACGCAGTACGACAAGCTGACGGTCACCGCCGGGACGACCACTCTGGCCACCTACTCCAACCTCAACGCGGCCAGCGGGTACGTGGCGAAGTCGCTGAGCCTGTCGGCCTACGCGGGTACGACGGTCTCCCTGAAGTTCACCGGCGTCGAGGACTCCTCGCTCCAGACGAGCTTCGTGATCGACGACACGGCGGTAACGACCAGCTGATCACCGATCACTGATCACCGATCACCGATCACCGACCATCCCCCCACGGGTAACGACAGTGGCACCCGGCGCGTTTCCGGCGCCGGGTGCCACTGCCTTGTGCTCAGGCCTCCGTGTTGCCCTTCATGTCCCGCTGCATTTCCAGGAGTTGCTCATTCGGGACGGCGCCGCCGAACCGCCGGTCCCTGGAGGCGAATTCGACGCAGGCGCGCCACAGGTCGCGGCGGTCGAAGTCGGGCCAGAGCACGTCCTGGAAGACCATCTCGGCGTAACTCGACTGCCAGATCAGGTAGTTGGAGGTGCGCTGTTCGCCGCTCGGGCGAAGGAAAAGGTCGACGTCCGGCATGTCCGGGTAGTAGAGGTACTTCTGGATGGTCTTCTCGGAGACCTTGTCGGGGTCGAGCTTGCCGAGGGCGACATCGCGGGCCATCGCCTTGGCGGCGTCGGCGAGTTCGGCACGGCCGCCGTAATTGACGCAGAAGTAGAGCGTCATGGCGTCGTTCTTCTTGGTCTGCTCCTGGGCGATCTGGAGTTCCTGTACGACGGACTTCCACATCTTGGGCATACGCCCGACCCAGCGAATCCGGATACCGAGTTCGTCCATCTCGTCGCGCCGACGGCGAATGACGTCACGGTTGAAGTTCATGAGGAAGCGGACCTCTTCCGGGGACCGCTTCCAGTTCTCGGTGGAGAAGGCGTAGAGGGAGAGATTCTTGACGCCGAGTTCCAGGCATCCCTTGAGGACGTCGAGGACGACGCCTTCGCCGACCTTGTGCCCCTCGGTACGCGGCAGCCCGCGCTCCTTGGCCCACCGTCCGTTGCCGTCCATGACGCACGCCACATGGTTCGGTACCAGTTCGCCGGGGAGCTTCGGCGCGGTGGCGCCGGAGGGGTGCGGTTCCGGCGTCTTGTACTCGCGGCGCCGGCTCCCCAGGATTCCGCGTACGACCATGCGCTTCTCGTCTCCTTGTTACTTCTGTTTCTAGTTCTTCTCTACGTAGCGCAGGGAGCGCAGCCCGCGCTCCAGGTGCCAGTGCAGGTAGGCGGACACCAGTCCGCTGCCCTCCCTCACGTGACGCGGTTCACACGCGTCCGCGGTCGCCCAGTCGCCCGTCAGCAGCGCGGCGAGCAGTTCGAGGGCCTGGGGAGAGGGTACGACGCTGCCGGCCACCCGGCAGTCGACGCAGACGGAGCCTCCGGCGGACACCGAGAAGAACCGGTTCGGTCCCGCCATGCCGCACCGCGCGCAGTCGCTGAAGGTGGGCGCGTACCCGTTGACGGCGAGGGAGCGCAGGAGGAACGCGTCAAGGATGAGGTGGGGCTCGTGCTCGGCACGGGCGAGGGTGCGCAGGGCGCCGACGAGCAGCAGATACTGCTGTACGGCGGGCTCGCCCTCGTGGTCCGTGAACCGTTCCGCCGTCTCCAGCATGGCCGTACCGGCGGTGTAGCGGGCGTAGTCGGTGACGATGGCGCCACCGTACGGAGCGATGGTCTCGCTCTGCGTGCAGAGCGGCAGCCCGCGCCCGACCAGCTCACTCCCCCGCGAGAAGAACTGCACGTCGACGTGGGAGAACGGTTCGAGCCGGGCCCCGAACTTGGACTTGGTCCGGCGCACCCCCCGGGCCACGGCCCGTACGCGCCCGTGACCGCGCGTGAGCAGCGTGATGATCCGGTCGGCCTCACCCAGCTTCTGGGTGCGCAGCACGACACCGTCGTCACGGAACAGGCTCATGGGGTCATTGTCGCGTACGGAGCGGGGAGCCCGGACGTGGGCGGTGGCGCTTCGCTGGATATGGGGTGCAGAACCTGCGGGTCCGCTGTGGCTGGTCGCGCGGTTCCCCGCGCCCCTCAGGGGCGCCAGGCCCGGCCGGGGAACCTCAGGGGACCTCTCCCCTGCTGCGTGCGTTCGCGTATGCCGTGGCCGCGCTGAGGCGTTCCGCCGGGGTGGCCGGGCGCAGGCCGTCCGGGGCCGCGTCCCACTCCCTGCCGCCGCCGTACGATCTGAGCTGGACGTAGGGTCCCTCGTGCCCCATGACGAGGCCCACCTTTCCGGTGCGGGTGTCCATGACGTACGTGCCGACCTCCGGCCGCCCCGGCTTTCCTGGCCTCGCCGACCGCACGTCGTTCATCGCAGCGCCGCCGCGATCCGGGCCGCCGTCTCCACGTTGCAGCGCCCCAATTCGATGAGCGGACGGGGTACTTCCCGGGCGACACTCGCCGCGTCCAATCGGAGCGTCGGCAAGGTAATCCCGGCGTTTTCCAACGCCGTCCGCAATTCCTTCACAGTTTCCTCCGCTTCCTCGACGCAGTCCGCCGAACGTGCCGTCTGTCGTGCCGTCACCGTGCTCCCCTTGCTAATCGAGTTTCACTCTTCGCACTTCTACGGTGACGTGTTGTGCCTACACTCGGAAGGCTCTGGGCGCAGCAACGACGGTGCAGTTGAAGGGGGTTCGGTTCGGCCATGGCCAATGGTTCACAGCGGCAGGCTGCTTGGGAGTTCTTCGGGACGGAGTTGAAGCGGCGGCGGGAGGAGGCGGGGTTAACCCAGGTGGAGTTGGGGGCGATGGTCTTCGTCTCCGGCGGTTACATCGGACAGTTCGAGCAGGCCATTCGTAAGCCGCAGTTGGACGTGGCGATGCGGATTGACGACGTCCTACAAACCGCAGGTTTTTTCGAGCGTACCTGGCGCAAGCTCATCGACGACAAGCGGTACGCGGATTACTTCGCGGAGGTTGTGGAGCTTGAGCGGACGGCGACGAAGATCTGTGAGTTCGCGCCGACGGTGGTCCCCGGCCTGCTACAGACGGCCGCCTACGCTCGGGCGGTCACGCTCGCGGCCAACCCGTTCGTCACGGACGACTACGTGGACGAAAAGGTGGGCGCCCGACTGGAACGGTCGCGCATCCTCAAGGACGCTACAAGGCCCGAGTATTGGGCGATCCTGCACGAGAACACCCTGCGTACCCCGGTCGGCGGACCTGCGGCCATGGCCGAGCAACTGGAGCACATCGCCGCACTCGCCCGGGAGCGGAAGGTCTGGGTGACCGTGGTCCCGTACTCGGCGGGAGCATTCGCCTCCATGGGCGGGATGATTCAGCTCATGGAGTTCGAGGACGCTCCGCCAACCCTCTATACAGAGACCTCGTTTTCGGGCCACCTGCTTGACGATCCGGCAGTGGTGAAGCGGGCACAGCGCGCATACGATCTGCTCAGGGGCGTCGCGCTGTCGCCGGAGGCGTCCCTCGCCCTGATCGAATCGGCCGCTGAGGACTACAGACGATGCGCGAGTACGACCTGACCAACGCCCGCTGGCGCAAGAGCAGTTACAGCAACGGCGAAGGCGGCGAGTGCGTCGAGGTCGCGCACGACTTCATCGGCGCCGCCCGCTGGCGTAAGAGCACGTACAGCAACGGCGAAGGCGGCAGCTGCGTCGAAGTAGCCGACGGAGTCCCCGGCATCGTGCCCGTCCGGGACAGCAAGGTCTCGGACGGGCCCGTGCTGCTCCTCGGGGCCGACGCCTGGGCGGAGTTCGTCGGTTCCGTGGTCTGAGGTCAGCTCACCGGGACGATGAGCGCTCCGCGCTCCGGGCCGGAGCCGACGACCGAGAAGCAGACCTCCTCCTGCGGAGCAATCGTTTCCGCTGCGAGGTCGGCATGCAGCAGGGCGATCGTCGAGACGGCCGCCGTGTTGCCGATCGTGCGCACGTGCGCCGGCGCCTGCTCGGCGGAGACGCACATCTCCTCGCGGAACGCGTCGACCAGCAGCGGGCTGGCCTGGTGCGTGTAGAGCCGGGTCACCTCCTTGAGGTAGCCGGGGCGGGCCTCCTCCAGCGCCTCGTGGTTGAGGGTCATGCCCCGGCTGTAATAGCGCCTGATCTCGGGTGAGTTCATGCCGTACCCCGAGAGTTCGCAGGAGCCCGGGGAGCCCGCCGGGTGCCTGCTGCCACCGCCCGGGAAGTGGATCAGCGGGTCGGTGAGCCCCGGCTCCGTTCCGAACGACTGGCTGTCCCGCGAGTACAGCACCAGCCCCTCCGACTCCTCGTCACGCCGCAGGACGAGTGCCGCCGCACCGTCCGAGAAGAGCGCCGGGGACGCCCAAAGATTCTTGCCGTACGGGTGCACGGTGTTGATGTCGGCGTAGTGGGGCAACAGGGCGCCGTCGGGCCCGGTGCTGATCCGGCTCGGGACGTTGTACGCGACGACCAGCGCCCGTTCGGTGCCCGTGGCCGCCACGACAGCCGCCGCCCGCGCCAATCCCGCGCACCCCGCGCCGAGTTGGACCGGCGGCACATGGTCCGGGATGCCCAGGACGCGCAGCAACGCGAAGGCGTCCTGGTCGAGCATCACCTCGTACGGGGTGCACGTGACCAGGACGACCCCGGTGACGTCGGCGGGGTCGAGGCGGGCGTCGGCCAACGCGCCGCGTGCCACCCCGGCGACGGTCTCCAGGTCGGCGAAACGGTCGGGATCCCAGGCCTTGGACTCGACACCCAGCATCCGGGTGATGGTGTCCCCGGCGAGGTGCTCACCGGGCTTGCGCCGGTCGGGGACGCGGGCCTGCCGGGCCCAGGAGTCGATGTCGACGACGGTGCCGAGGTCGGCGCGGGCGCCGCCGATCTCGTAGGGGAAGGGGCGGACTTGCAAGGTGGGGACCTCCGTACAAGGGGCTGGACGTGCGGATCATGGGCTCGAACGGCTCGCCGAGCGAGCCGTGGTTGCGCCAACTGGGTGGTCCGTCAAGGAAGTTCACCCCTGCGTGGACTTCGATGCGCGATCAGGCCGGGACCGGTGAAACGATCACCCACGGTTTTCGGCCAACAACTCAGGGACAGCGAAGGGGGCGTGGCCCAATGACGGTCATCGCGGAAACGACGGACGGCTCGCCGGCCACAACTACGGAACTGCCGGTCTCGGCGGTGCTGGCCGGTCGTACCGCCGTCATCACCGGCGGGACGACCGGACTGGGCCGCGAACTCGCCGAGGGGTTTCTGCGGGCGGGCGCGCGGGTGGTGTGCGGAGCGCGGCGGGAGCACGGCGTCGTCGGCGAGGTCGTCGACCGGTATCCGGACCGGGCCGCCTACGTCGCCTGTGACGTGCGGGAACCCGAGTCCCTGGAACGGCTGATGGACGCGACGGCGGAACGGTTCGGCGGGATCGACATCGTCGTCGCCAACGCGGGCATCACCCGCAACGGCACCGTGCGGCGGCTCAGCGCGGAGCACTGGCGCGAGGTCATGAGCACCAACGTCGACGGCGTCTTCCACACCGTCCGGGCCGCGCTGCCCCACCTGGAGCGCGCCGACGGCGGCACGATCCTGACGGTGTCGTCCGCGATGACGTCCCACCCGATGGCAGGCGCGGGCGCGTACGTCGCCTCCAAGGCGGCGATCGAGGCGTTCACGCGGTGCTGTGCCGTCGAGTTCGCCTCCCGGCGTATCCGGGTGAACTGCCTGGCGCCCGGCATCCTGAGCGTCGGCATGGGCGAGGCGGTGGCGGCCGACGAACGGCTGCGGCAGTCGTACTGGCCCCGCCTGCTGTCCGGCCGGGCGGGCACCCCGCAGGAGGCGGTGGACGCGGCGGTGTTCCTGGTCGGCCCGGCGGCCTCGTACGTCAACGGTCACGTTCTCGCTGTCGACGGGGGTGTGCTGTGACGGTCTCCGTCCGCTACGAGCACGGGCTCGCATGGGTGTGGCTGGACCGCCCGCCCCTCAACCTGTTCGACTCCGCGCAGCAGTTGGGGGCGGAGTCGGCCCTGTGCGAGCTGCGCGAGCGGCCCGACGTACGCGCGGTGCTGTTCATCGGGGCAGGCGGTCACTTCTCGGCGGGCGGGGACGTGTCGGAGATGGGCACGCTGACGCCGGAACAGGCCGCCGAGTACGCGGCCCGCATCAGCCGTCTGACCCGCGAGGTCGCCGCGCTGCCGGTCCCGGTGATCGCCGCCGTGGAGGGGTACGCGCTCGGCGGCGGCCTCGAACTCGCCCTCGCCGCCGACGTACGTGTCTGCACACCCACCGCGCGCTTCGGCCTGCCCGAGATCCCGCTCGGCCTGATCCCCGGCGCGGGCGGCACCCAGCGCCTGCCCCGGCTGGTCGGCCTGTCCCGGGCCAAGGACATCCTCTTCTCCGGCCGCCAGGTCGACGCGGCCGAGGCCGAACGGATCGGCCTGGTCGACGAGGTCGTCCCCGAGGGCACCCTCATCGACGCGGCCCGGGCCCGCGCCCTCCGCTACACGGCCGGCCCGTCCGACGCCCTGGCAGCCGCCAAGCGCGCGACGGACGCCGCCCACGAAGGCCCCCTCGACCACGGCCTGGACCTCGAACTGGCCCTCTTCACCCCGCTGCTCACACCCGGAGCGCGCACGGTGCACTTCCGGAGCTTCCAGAAACGAGGACAGCAGGCCGGTACCAGTACGGGTACTGGTACCGGCCTGCTGTCAGTCGGTGATTCGGTCAGGGAGTGAGCTGCCAGTTCTGGATGTAGCCGACGTCGATCGCCGCCCGGTCCTGCACGCGGAGCTTCCACGTGCCGTTGACGGGCTGGGCCGAGGCGTCGACCGTGAAGGTCTGGTCGACGTTGTCGGCCGAGCCGCCGCTCCGGTTGAGGAGTGAGTAGACGGTGCCGTTGGGGCCGACCAGGTCGACGGTCAGGTCACCGCGGTAGGTGTGGACGATGTTGACGTAGACCGAGGTGGTGGCGGAGGCGTTGCCGTCGCGGCCCTCGATGGTGATCGGGGACTCCACGGCGGCGCCGACGTCGGGGATGTCGACGCGGGTGCTGGTGGCGTAGATGTACGCGATCCGCCAGCTGAAGGTGTCCGTGACGGACGAGCCCGTGCCGTCGGTGACCGTGACGGTGACTTCGCCGGTGCCGAGGGTGGTCGGCGTCCCGGAGATCAGACCGCTCGCGCTGAGGGTCAGACCGTCGGGCAGGCCGGTGGCCTCGTAGGTCAGGCCCGCACCGGAGTTGGTGGTGTAGGCGTCCACCTGGAGGCTGACCGCCTGGCCGACGCCGCTGATCTGGTCGGCGACCGGGGCGACGTTGACGCCGAGGGCTATCCGGCCGCCGACGTTGATGGCGGCCCAGGCGTCGGCGACGGCGAGGTAGGTGGGGCTGTAGGCGCCGAACAGGTCACCGGCCGCCTGGAGGGTGGCGGTGCGGGCGCCCGCGTAGTTGGTCGACGACGTCATGTACGTCGTCAGCGCCCGGTACCAGACGGCGGCGGCGTTCTCGATGCCGATGCCGGTGACGGCCAGACCGTCGGAGGTCGGGCTGTCGTAGGCGACGCCGTTGACGGTCTTGGCGCCGCTGCCCTCGGAGAGCAGGTAGAAGAAGTGGTTCGCGGGGCCCGAGGAGTAGTGGACGTCGATGCTCCCCAGGGTGGAGCTCCAACTGTCGCGCGAGGAGCCGTCCTTGGAGGGCTTGTCCATGTAACGCAGCGGGGTGCCGTTGCCGTTGATGTCGATCTTCTCGCCGACGAGGTAGTCACCGGGGTCGGCGGCGAGGTCCGAGTGGAACTCGACGGCCGCGGCGAAGATGTCGGAGGTCGCCTCGTTCAGCCCGCCGGACTCGCCCGAGTAGGTCAGGTTGGCGGTGGCGGCGGTGACGCCGTGGCTCATCTCGTGGGCGGCCACGTCGAGGGAGGTCAGCGGGTGCGTGTTGCCCGAGCCGTCGCCGTACGTCATGCAGAAGCAGCTGTCCTGCCAGAACGCGTTGACGTAGTTGTTCCCGTAGTGGGCCCGGCTGTAGGCGGCGACACCGTCGTTGCGGATGCCGTTGCGGCCGTACACGTCCTTGTAGTAGTCCCAGGTGGCGGCGGCGCCGAAGGCCACGTCGACACCGGCGGTCTGGCGGTTGGACGGCAGACCGTCGCCCCAGACATCGTTGTCGTCCGTGAACAGGGTGCCGGTACCGGAGGTGCCCTGGTTCAGGTCGTACGTCTTCTGCCCGGCGCGGTCGGGGTCGGTGAGCTGGTACGTCGTTCCCGAGAGGGTGCTGCCGAGGGGGACCGTGCCGACGTACTGGCCGGTGCCTTCGCCGGTGTGCACCTTCTCGGCGGCGAGGAGCTGCTTGCCGGTGCTCGCGTCTGTGACCACCTGCAGTTCGCTGGGCGTGCCGTCGGGCTGGACGCCCTCGACCAGCGTCTCCCAGGCCAGGACGGGCTTGGTGGCGCCGGCCCAGACGACGAGGCGGGGCGCGCGCTCGGTCTCGGTGCCGGTGACCTCGGCGCCCTTCGCCGCCGCGAGAGCCTTGCCGGTGGCGTTGGCCGCGGAGAGCTTCGGGGTGAGGGACGGCAGCGTGAGGGTCGCGCCGCTGGCCTCGGAAACGGTGGTGCGGTTGCCCTTCAGGTGGACGACCAGGTCGCCGCCGAGGACGGGCAGTCCGGCGTAGGTGCGCTCGTAGCGGGTGTGGGTGGTGCCGTCGGCGTCCTGGACGACGTCCTTGACGACGAGCTTCTCCTGCGCGCCGAGGGCGAGTTGGCGGGCCGTGGTGCCGGACGCGGTCTGCGCGCTCTTGATCAGCGAGGCGCGGCGGGCGGCCGAGAGCGGTACGGCGGCGGCCCCCGCGCGAGGCTCGGCGGTGATCTTGGCCGGGCTCGGGCCCGGGTCGGCCGGGGCGGCGGTCGCGGTGCCGACGGGGGCACCCATGGCGAGCAGGGTCCCGATGGTGGTCAGTGCGAGGGCGGTGGCGCGTCTGCGCCGGAGGGTGGGGCTGTGTCGCCGGGGCAACGGGTTCTCCTTCTGCGGCGGTCGGCCCGTGGTGGGGGCCGAAGTGGGGGCGGACCGACGGGATGTGGCCGGTCCGGAGCGCTGCACGGCAGGGGGGTGGCAGGAGGTGGGGGGTGAGTGGGGGTGCCCCGCACGATGCGGGCGTGAGGGGCGTGAAGGGCGCGATGTGCGTGATGCGCGTGATCTGCGTGAAGGAATGGTGAACTTCCGCAGAAGCGTGGCACCGGGTGCCTCGCCTTGTCATGTGATCGCCAAAACAACGGCTTGAAATGGCCATGCCCAACTGGGGGTCGTCCTGCTGGGCGCACGTTTTCAGCCGTCCGGGCAGTCGCTGCGCGGAGATCGCGCGGTTATGCTGCCCGGCGCGCGCGTAACGGGCGCGTGGGGTGGGGGGACAGGGGGTGGGGGGACAGGGCATGACCGAAGACATCGACGTACCCAGACCGGCCGGAGCCGGAGAGGGCACGAGCGAAGTGGGCACGCGCGAAAAGGGCGCGAGCGAGAGGGGCGCGAGCGAGGGCGCGCAGATCGCGTCGGCGCTGCTGCTGGTCGGCTGCCTCACGGCCGGCTTCTGGGTGATGGCGAAGTACCAGCCCGACTCCGCTGCCGCCGACCGGAAACCGGCCTCGTGCTCCAGGTCGAACGACGACGTGCCGCTGTCGAAGCCCGTCTCCGGTACCCAACTGTGCACGGCACTGAACCGCTCGGACCTGCCGACGCTGCTCGGCACGCCCAAGGACTACGCGCTCGGCGCCTACAGCGACGAGGCCCAGTTCAGCGAGTCGCTCGGCATCACGACACAAGACCCTGAAGCCACCGTCCAGTTGGAGGGCTACAGCGTGCAGCTCTCGGCGGCCTACGACGACCTCACGGTCGCCGACATAGCCGAGTACCTGCCCGAAGCAGCGGAACGGCGAACGTTCCTGGGCCACCCGGCGTACCTCTACCCGGGCCGGACGATCGGCATCCTCTTCGACGACGGCAAGGCCTCCACCGGCACCGGCGGCATCGCCCGTACCCTCCTGGTCGCCAAGGACCCGAAGGACGGCGGCGGTTCGTACGAGATCGCCATCTGGCGCCAGGACGACGTGCCCCCCGACGATGCGGCCCTGCTCCGGGTCGCGGCGACCGTGCTGCCGACGGTCCCGGAGTGGACGGCGAGCTGAGTTCAGGCGGTACCGGTGTCGCCCGTCAGCAGGACCCGCGCCACCTTGCGGAAGGTGGCGAGCAGACGACTGCGGTCGTCCACGCGGGTGGCGAGGACGACGTGGCTCGGTTCGACGCCGTGCAGGGGGATGGTGGTGAGGTCGGGCCGGAGCCGGTCCGCACCCATACCCCCCGGGACGATGGCCACGGCCTGCCCGGCGGCGATGAGTTCGAACTTGTCCTCCAGCGCCCGGACGAGCGGCCCCTCCGGCGCCCGGCTGCCGTCCGGACGCGGATCGATACGCCAGAAGGAGTTCCAGGCCGCGTCCTCGCGCACCCTGGGCAGGGGTTCGTCGGCGATGTCGTCAAGGGTGACGGACTCCTTCCCGACGAGCCGGTGATCGAGCGGGACGACAAGGACCCGGGGCTCCTCGTACAGAACCGTCAACTCCAACTCGCCGGTGGGAAGCGGCAGTCGGGCGACGACCGCGTCGACCCGGTGGTCGAGCAGCGCGGTGCCGGGTTCGTCCCAGTTCAGGTGTACGGCCCGTACGTCGGCGTCCGGATGCCGGTGGCGCAGCTCCCGTACGGCCGGGGTGACGATGAGGTTCGACGTGTAGCCGATGACGAGACGGCTGGGCTCGGCGGCGGCGCGGGTCTGGGAAGCGGCCCGGGTGGCCGTGCGGAGCAGCGCCCTGGCATGCGGCAGAAAGACCTCACCGGCCTCGGTGAGCCGACTGCCCTGCGGAGTCCGATCGAGCAGCCGGGCCCCCAACTCCTTCTCCAGCCGCCGGATCTGCCGACTGAGGGAGGGCTGGGCGATGCGGAGAGTCTCGGCGGCGCGGCCGAAGTGCAGTTGTTCAGCGACGACGGTGAAGTACCGGACGAGACGCAGATCGAGATCGGGCCCTGTCATGTGCCAAGCGTATCTGGCCAGTTGGGCGACCACTCCCGAAAACACTCACTGAACTGTGGTGATGCCTGATACGCATTGCGCGTTCCGGATCAGGTCTTGGACCGGGAGCGGACTCCGCACGCACGCTGAAAGCACACCGCCCCGACACCAAGGGGCCGGTAGTGAGTGCAGTGAGAGGGAGTTCACCATGCGTGTGTTCGTCACCGGGGCGAGCGGGTTCGTCGGGTCCGCCGTCGTACGGGAGTTGCTCGGCGCGGGTCACGAGGTGGTCGGGATGGCCCGCTCGGACGAGTCCGCCGCGTCGCTGAAGGAGGCCGGGGCGGAGGTCCACCGTGGGGACCTGGACGACCTGACCAGTCTGCGGGCCGGGGCGGCGGCCTCGGAGGGCGTGGTCCACACCGCGTACGTCCACGACTTCCGCGACTTCGCGGAGGCCGCCCGGACCGACCTACGGGCCGTGGAGACACTGGGCGAGGCACTGGCCGGCTCCGGCCACCCCCTCCTCATCTGCTCCGGGACCGCGTTCTCGCCGGGCGTCCTGGCGACGGAGGACAACCCGGGCGACCCGTCGAGGTCCCACATGTACCGGCTCGCCTCCGAGGCGGCGGTGATGCGGCTCGCGGAGCGCGGGGTGCGGGCATCGGTCGTACGCCTGCCGCCGTCCACGCACGGCAAGGGGGACCACGGCTTCGTCCCTCTCCTCATCGACATCGCCCGAGCCAAGGGCGTCTCGGCCTACCCGGGCGACGGCACCAACCGCTGGGCCACCGCCCACCGCTTCGACGCCGCCCGCCTGTTCCGGCTGGCCCTGGAATCGGCCCCGGCGGGCACCCGCCTGCACGCGGTCGCCGAGGAGGGCGTCCCGGTGCGGGAGATCGCGGAGGCCATCGGACGGGGGTTGGGGCTGCCGGTGGTTTCGGTGCCGGCGGAGGAGACGAACAACCACTTCGGCTGGCTGGGCAACTTCTTCGCCCTCGACCTCCCGGCGTCGAGCGCGGTGACGCGGGAGGGGTTGGGGTGGGAGCCGGTGGAGACGGGTCTGCTGGCGGACTTGGCGGCGGGCCACTACTTCGACTCGGCCGGGGGAGGCACGGGGGCTTCCTGACTCTTTCTCGCCCCCGCCGCCCTTACCCGTCCCATCCTTCTGGGGGCTGCGCCCCCAGCTCCCCTGTCGCGCTGAACGCGCTCGTCCTCAATCGCCGGACAGGCTGAGTGGAGGGTGCCGGCCAGTGGTGAAGTGCGGCGGGGTGGGTGGGAAAAAGCTCGCGCTGAACGCGCTTGTCCTCAAACGCCGGACAGGCTGAGTGGTGCGGGCCGGTGCTGAAGTGCGGTGGGGGCGGGTCGGCGGGGAAAAGGTGGGCTGAGCGCGGTTGTCCCCGAACTCCGGTCGGCGCTTGGAACGCCGACCGGGGCCTGATGGTGGCAGTCGGGCTTGGCCTCTCGGCACCGGCCCGCACTCCCAGCCCGTCCGGCGCTTGAGGACAAGGCCCGTTCAGGGCCGGAGCGGGGGCCTGGGGGCGCAGCCCCCAGAAGGATGGGACGGGTAAGGGCGGCGGGGGCGAGAACTCACCCGGTACCGACCACCTCGGTCAGCCGGGCGCCCAGGACCGGCGCCACCGCCTCCGCATACGCGTCCGCGATATGGCTGTCGTCGCGGTACACGACCGTGTCGCCCACCAGGACAGGGCAGTCGCCCCTCCCCGTGCACAGCCACGGCACGGGATCGATCACCGTCGCGCCGGACAACCTCGCCGCGGCAAGCGTCGCCACCCTCCGTGCCCCGTCCCTGATCGCCCCGGGCAGCCGGTTCGTACAGCGGTCCAGGCGGAGGGAGTACAGCGCCGCACAATCCACCGCGTCCGTCCTCGGCCACGGAGTGTCCAGCAGCGCAACAACCTTCGCCCCCGAAGCCCCGAGCGCCTCGTACGTCGTACGGAGGCCGTTCGTCCACTGCCCCCCGAGGTCGCGCTCCGGGTTCAGCGGCTCACCCGCGTCCGAGGACGAGACGATCACCAGGTCGGGCCGTAGCGCGACGATCCTCTCGATCGCCCGCGCCCGCCAGACATCGCACTCCGCGTACGGACCCTCGAACCGCCGCAACGTGACCTTCGCCGCCTTGCACGACGCCTTCGTCCACGACACCAGCTTCCAACCACGTTCCCCGGCAAGGCGGTTGAGCGCCGGAAACCACTGGGCCGCGTGGGAGTCGCCGAACAGGACCACGACCTTGTCGGAGGCCGGGTCGCCGTACTCGCACGGCGGGGTGCTCGTGCTGTCGTACGCCACATGGCAGCCGTCCCGGTAGACCGCCGACCGTGCCGACTTGATCTCGGTAAGGGGCGGGGAGAGGTTGCTCGGCAGGCGGATCGACCGCGCCTCCAGGAGTTGACGCAGGCGCAGTTGGGGGTCCGGTGCCTTGGCTATCTCCTGGCTCAGCCGGACTGCCGGTCTGCCCGAGTCGACCGGCGGCGGGAACGCGTACGCCGTCGTTACGGCGATCAGTGCCGCGCCCGCCGACAGAGTCGCCCCGAGCCGCAGGGCGCGGCCCGGGCGGCCACGGAACGCCGAGTGGAAGCGGACCGGGTTCTCGACCAGGCGCAGGGTCGCCCAGGCCAGCGGCAGGGCGAGCGCGCAGAGCAGCAGCGCGAGCCAGACGTCCGTACTCTCCGGGAGTCTGCCCAACGCCACGGGACCGATGAGCAGCAGCGGCCAGTGCCACAGGTACCAGCCGTACGACAGGCCGCCCAGCCGGACCAACGGCCGCCTGGTGAGGAGTAGTTGGGCGTCCCAGCGCGACGGGGCGCAGCCGCCCGCCAGGACCAGGACTGACCCGAGCACCGGCAGGAGCGCGTAATAGCCGGGGAACGGGGTGGAGTTGCCGTAGAGCGTCGCCGCCACGAGGATGCAGGCCAGGCCTGTCCAGGTCATCGGTGCCGCCAACTTGGGTGGCAGGTCGCGCAGTTGCTCGACGGACAGGGCCAGCAGGGCTCCCGCGCCCAGTTCCCAGAAGCGGGTGTGCGAACCGAAGTACGCCCACGACGGGGCGCTCTCCGTCACGGTGACACTCAGCCCGAACGACAGCAGGCACAGCACCGCGAGCGGCACCGCCACCAGTCCGCGCCGCCGGCCCGCGAGCCGCCAGCTGAGCAGGAGCAGTACCGGCCAGAGAAGGTAGAACTGCTCCTCCACGGCCAGCGACCAGAAGTGCTGGAACGGGGACGGTGGACTCCCCTCCGCCAAGTAGTCCGTACCGCCCGCCGCCAGCCGGAGGTTCACCGCGTAGAGCGCGCTGCTCAGCGCGTCCCCGGCGTACTCCTCGAAGCGGACCCTCGACAGGAACAGCCAGGAACCGGCGAGGGTGGCGATGACGACGAGCGTCGACGCGGGGAGGAGACGGAGCGCGCGGCGGGCGTAGAACCTGCGGATCGATATCGCGCCGCTTGATCCCTTTATTCCGCTTCCGCCCGTGGCCAACTCACGTACCAGCAACGAGGTGATGAGGAAGCCCGAGACGACGAAGAAGACGTCGACGCCGACATAGCCACCGCCGAACCCGCCCACCCCCGCGTGGCCGAGAACGACGAGCGACACGGCCACGGCTCGCAGCCCTTGGATGTCGAGCCGCAGTCCAGGAATTTCGGTCGGTCGTCCAGGAATTTCGGTCGGTCGTCCGGGGATTTCGGTCGGTCGTCCGGAGGTTCGCGTCTTCACGCCCATCAGAGACGGTCGGCCCGCTCGAACGGTTGTGGCCCGCACCATCCGGTCACCAGAAGTTTCCCCGCCGTCCGCGAGAGAGGCCCGTGAGCAGCGGAGGACCCGCGAGAACTGGCCGGTCCGGCGTGTTTGCTACGCTCGCCGACGCGTCCCGTGGGGGAAGTCCGGTGAGACTCCGGCGCTGACCCGCAACGGTATGCACGCCCCCGGCAGGTGGGCGTGCGAGCCCGATTACCCAAGGTGCGCGTGCCCATGTGACTGCTCGCCGCGGACTGCGAGCCGAGGCGAAGGACGCCGCCCGTGCGCCGAACACCCGTCGTGCCGTTGGCCGTTGGGCTGGTACTGCTCCTGTTGCTCTCCCTGCTCTGCGGGGTCGGTCTTGGCGCGTCCGGCATCGGCTGGGGGCAGGTCTTCCGGTTCCTCGGCGACGGGCTCACCGGGGGCACGATCCGCGCCGAGGACGTCGCCTCGTACACCATCGTCTGGGAGCTGCGGCTGCCCCGGGTGGTGCTCGCCGCCGTGGTCGGCGCCGGGCTCGCGGCCGTCGGGGTGGCCGTACAGGCCATGGTCCGCAACGCGCTCGCCGATCCGTTCGTCCTCGGCATCTCGTCCGGCGCGGCCGTCGGCGCCAACGCCGTGATCCTGCTGGGGGCCTTCGCCGGACTCGGCGTGTGGGCACTGTCCGTGTCCGCCTTCGCCTCCGCGCTCGCCGCCATGGTCCTCGTGTACGCCGTGGCCCACTCCGCCACTCACGGCCTCACGCCGCTGCGGCTGATCCTCACCGGTACGGCACTGGCGTACGGCTTCGAGGCCGTGACCACCGTGATGGTGTTCGGGGCCGCCCGGGGCGAGGCGGCGCGCTCGGCGATGATGTGGCTGCTCGGGAGCCTGGGCGGGGCGACCTGGGCGCAGGTGCCGATCGCCGCCGTGACCGTCCTCGCCGGGTGGGCGTGGCTCGCCCGGCGCGCCGAGTCCCTCAACGCGCTCGCCATGGGGGACGAGACCGCCGCCGCCCTGGGGGTCCAACCCACCAGACTCCGGCGGGAGTTGTTCCTCGTCACCGCCGCCGTGACCGGCACGGTCGTCGCCGTCAGCGGGGCCATCGGCTTCGTCGGTCTCATGGTCCCGCATGTCGTACGGATGCTCGTCGGCGCCGATCACCGGCGGGTGCTGGCGGTCGCGCCGCTCGCCGGGGCCGTACTGCTGGTGTGGGCCGACGTACTGTCCCGGCTGCTGCTCGCGCCGGCCGAACTGCCCGTCGGGGTGATCACCGCCGTGGTCGGCGTACCGGCGTTCCTGCTGCTGATGCGGCGCGGCGGCTACGCGTTCGGGGGGCGGTGACGGCATGCGGCTCGATGTGGAGGGTGTGTCGGTCGACGCGGGGGCGGTCCGGCTCGTCGAGGACATCACGATGCGGGTGGACAGCGGGGCCTTCGTGGGGCTCGTCGGGCCCAACGGGAGCGGGAAGTCGACCCTGTTGCGGTGCGTGTACCGGGCGCTGCGGCCGGCGGGCGGTGCGGTACGGCTGGACGACGTCGACGTGCACGGCATGGAACCGCGGGCCACCGCCCGGGTGTTGGCCGCGCTGCCCCAGGAGTCGTCCTCCGAGTTCGACTTCACCGTCGCGGAGGTGGTCGCGATGGGGCGGCTGCCGCATCAGGGGCGCACGGCGGCCGGGGACCGCGACATCTGCGACACGGCCCTGGAACGGACCGGCATCGCGCATCTCGCCGACCGCGGGTTCCTCGCCCTCTCCGGCGGCGAGAAGCAACGCGTGCTCATCGCACGGGCGTTGGCCCAGCAGCCGAAGGTCCTCGTCCTCGACGAACCCACCAACCACCTCGACATCGCCCACCAGTTGGACGTCCTGTCCCTGGTACGGACGAGCGGCCTGACCGTCCTGGCCGCCCTGCACGACCTCAACCTCGCCGCCGCCCACTGCGATCTGCTGTACGTCGTCGCCGGGGGCCGCCTCGTCGCGTCGGGCCCGCCGCACGACGTACTCCAACCGGCGCTGCTGGCCGAGGTGTTCGGGGTGCGCGCGCATCCGGTGCGGCATCCGGAGACGGGTGCAGTGCAGCTGCTCTTCGATCTGCTCCCCAAGTCGTCCCTGTAAGAGCCAGCCTTCCCTGTAAGAGCCTTCCCGGTAAGGAACCTCCCTTATGCGCAAGCCAGTTGTAGCTGCCGCCCTGCTCGCGACCACCTCTCTCCTCACCGCCGGATGCGGTGCGACCGTGGAGAAGCCCTCGGCGAAGGCCTCCGCGTCCACTTCCTCCGCCGCCGTCACCCTCACCAACTGCGGCCAGCAGGTGACGTACGACAAGGTGCCCGAGCGGGTCGTCACGAACGACGTCGGGATCACCGAGCTGATGTTCGCGCTCGGTCTGGAGGACCGGATGGCCGGGTTCGCCATGCCCGACGACAAGGGCGACCTGACCGACGTGCCCTGGAAGGACGGCTACTCCAAGGTCAAGTGGCTGTCCAAGGACCAGCTCACCAAGGAGAACGTCCTGGACGTCCGCGGCGACTGGGTCTTCGCCGGCTGGAACTACGGCTTCCGCGACGACAACGGCTTCACCCCGGACACGTTGAAGAAGCTCGGCATCCCCTCGTACGTCCTCACCGAGTCCTGCCGCAACGGCCGTACGAAGACCTCGCGGGGCATCATGCCGCCGCTGGACGCCCTCTACACCGACCTCACCAACCTCGGAAAGCTCTTCGGTGTCGAGCAGCGCGCGGCCACGCTGATCGCGGACTTCAGGAAGCAGGTCGCGGCGGTGGCGGCGAAGGCGCCGACCGGCAGCGCGCGTCCGAAGGTGTTCCTCTACGACAGCGGCACGGACTCGCCCTTCACCTCCGGCCGGTACGCCGCGCCCGAGGAGGTCATCAGCAAGGCCGGCGGCGTCAACGTCATGAACGACCTCGACGACTCCTGGACGACGGTCGGCTGGGAGACTGTGGTCGAGCGCGACCCCGACGTCATCGTCATCTGCAACTACGGGGACGTCGGCGCGGAACAGAAACGCAAGTTCCTCCTGTCGTACGCCCCGTTGAAGAACGTGTCGGCCGTCAAGAACAAGCACATCTTCGTCCTCGACTACGTGGACCTCGTCGAAAGCCCCCGCAACCCGTCGGCGATCGCTCGACTCGGCGCCTATCTGCGCTCGGTGGCGGACACCAGGCCCGCCTCGTAGGCGGAGTGGTCATGGCGTCAGACCTGCTGGCGCCGGTCTGCGCGCTACTGCTGCTCCTACCCGCCTTCCCGCACGTCGTCCACCAGGGCCTCTATCCGGAAACGGTGACGAGAAGCTGGGTGGTGCCGGGGGCGTGGGCGGGGGGTGTGGCCGGCGGGTTGGAAATGATCCCCGCGATTCCCGGAACGCGACCACGAGCACGCGCACAGGGCGTCGCAGACCGGGCCATACCGTCGCACGAAGACGCGGAAGGACAGAAGGTTGGGAGCTCCCCGCCACTCCCTGAAGGCCTACGGCGCCGCAACCCTGCTGGCGAACGCACCGGCACAGGCAACAGAGACACCTGCCACAGACCCCAAGTCACCGACCGCCTCCGCGCCTTGGAGGCCGAACACAGCGCCACCGAGAGCGGGTCTCCTTCAACATCTTATTTGTAGTCTTATTCCATCGGCCCAATGGGTATCTACACCGGGGTGGGCACCCGAATCTTGGCTCGGGAAGGGGCGCTGACTCTGTGATACCCGTGCCGAAGCCGTACGGTTTACCTGGGAGTCTGATCAACTATCTTCCTGATCCGCACGAACCGGTGGATCGATGGTTTCAGGCCCGCAACGCCTCCAATGTCCGCACGACCATGAGGATCGTCCGGGATCTGTGTCCGGAGGCTGATCTGTTCATCGACCCGCTGGCGGGTGGCGGGAGCTCGGCTTACGCCGCACGGCTGCTCGGCATGCCGTTCTTCGGCCTCGAACTGGACCCCGTATTGGCCTGCGTCTGTTTGGCCAAGTCCACAGCCACTGCGGAGCACGCGCGAGAGGTCCTGGTCAGTCACGAAACACCCGACCAGGACAAGGCGGTGGTCTCGTGTCTGGCTGTGACTCACAGGCTGAACGCGGACACAGACCGGCCAGTCTCCCGCGCCGATATGCTCGATGACTTGGAACGCCACGCCCCGGCGCCCAGCCTCCCGCTCGTGCTGTGGGCCGATTCGACGCAGACGGCCGTCTGGGACGAACTACACGTCGAGGCACGGCACGCCGTCCTGTACACCTCCCCACCGTTTGGCCTTAGCTCTCCTCGCCCGCAGGCATCTCCCGAGTTGTACGCCGACGCCATGACGATCCTCAAGTCGGCTGAAGCCGCCCGGGCCTCGTCCGGTCTGACAAAGTTCGCCTCGTACCAGGACGTCGCGACCAGCGTCGCCATCCATGCGGCGCGCAAGCACAGGAACGTCACCGTGATCCTCGAACACGAGCCGGCCGATGACGGGTCCGATGCCCGCGAAGCGACGGCCCGGATGCTCCTCGACCACCTAGGCAGTCGTGTGGAGAGCCTCCAAATCCTCGAGTGCGGCGCCTACTCACGACGCGGCCAGTTCTCCTTGGTCGTCTGCGAGGTGGGTCCTTGAGCACGCACCGGCCCCGGCACACGCTTACCGAACACGAGTGGCCCGCACTGACCAGAGGCACCCTCAATCTGGCCGACGCGCACGCACGCCAGTCCCTGTCTCCCGCCTCCGTCCGCCGCGTGTCGGAGACGATCGACGGCCTCCTCTCCGACAGCGGATCCGACTACTTCGAGGCAGAGGCCACGTTCCGCGAGGCTCTCACACAGCACACGGGCCAGTACTACCGTGAGGGCTCCTCTCACCTCACCTACTCGGCTTCCGTCGCCCTGGACGTGGTCGCCAAGCACCTGCGACCGCAGCAGGGCCCCATCGGAATGATCACGCCGACCTTCGACAGCGTCCCCGCCCTCTTCGCCAGGAGCGGGTTGGAGCTCTCCCCGATTTCGGAGCACCGCGTCCTGCCCGTGTGCGACCTCGACTACCTCGACTCGCTGCGGTTGAGAGCACTCATTGTCGTCGCGCCGAACAATCCGACCGGCGCATTACTACCGCCCGATCAGGTACTTGCCCTGCTGGAGTGGGCGGCGCGGCACGGGACGACGCTCGTCCTCGATACGTCGTTCCGCATGTTCGACCCGGGCCTGCGGCTGGATTTGATCGAGATGGCGGACGGTATCGGCGCGGACGCGGTGACGGTCGACGACACCGGCAAGACCATCCCCTTGCACGACACCAAAGTCGGGATCCTTGCCGCCTCCCGCGGCCTCGCCCACAGAATCGGCTCGATCTGCTCGGACATACTCCTCAATGTTTCGGAGCTGAACCTCAGAATGCTCGCAGCTTTGCTGGAGGACGACGGACCTCAGGGGGAGGTCGGCCGCGCCCGACGCATCGCGGCGGCGAATCTGGCGCGTCTGGAGCATCAGTACGGTCTCAAGCACTCAGTGCCCGGCCCACGCGGCTTTCAGCCCAGCGTCGGCTGGTTGCATTGGGGGCCGCGGCGCGACGCCATCATCCAGGCCTGCCGGAGCCGGGCGGTCGAGGTTCTTCCCGGCGACCGGTTCCATTGGGACCGTGCCTTCAATGACGGGGACAATCCCGGCGCGGAGTGGATACGAATACCGTTGCTGCGAGACGAAGAGCTGTTCAACCGAGGCTTGGACCTCCTGGACAGCGCCGCGCGGTCCATGGAGGTCCAAGGAGAAGCAGTATGAGCAGCGCCGGTCGGACCGTGTTGGTGACTGGCACTTCGCTGGTCGCCTTCGAGGCTCTCCAGCAGGTGGAGGCGCGTGGATTCACCCTGCGGAAGCTCAGTCAGGACGAGATCACGAACGCTGAGCTGCATACGGCGCTCCGTGGTGTCTCGGGGTACGTCGTCGGCGGGTACGAAGAGCCCGAGGCAGAGCATTTCGAGAACGCCGAACTGCTTGAGGCAGTGGCTTTCGTCGGCTCCGACTTCCGTGGCTTCATCCCCGGCTGGCGGCGTGCTTTCGAACTCGGCATCGCATTCTCCTGCACACCGGGTGCGAACGCCGACTCCGTGGCGGAGTTCGCAACGCTGCTGATGCTGACACTGGCGCGGCCATTTCTCGGTTCGGTGGCGCGGCCAGGACCGGACGGGCTCGAAGCTCCCGAAACCATGGGGCCGGCTGCCCTGGAACTGCGTGGCCTGACCCTCGGTGTCATCGGGCCAGGCCGCATCGGCACCCGGGTGGCCGCGATTGCGTCGGCAGGGCTGGGTATGCGCGTCATCTACACGGGGCCACGCCGCAACAAGGAGTTCGAAGCAGCCGTTTCCGCACATTATCTGGAAAAGCCGCAGCTACTCGCCGCCTCGGACGTGGTGACCCTGCACCGCCCCGGTCCGGCACGTGGGGAGCCACCGGAGATTGGTGAGGTCCAGCTCTGTCAGATGCGGGAGGGCGCATTGTTGATCAACACCGGGCACCCCGATCTCGTCGACCCGGTGGCCCTGCACCATGCCATCGAACGTCGGGGGATCCGGGCGGCAAGTGACGGGCTGCGGCGCACGCCGCCGTGGCAGCGCCTGGTCTCACTCGGTCCCGAGCGGTTTCTCTGCCTGCCACAGACCGGCTTTCACACCACAGCAGCCGACCTGCGTTCTTCCATGCGAGCCGTTGGAGCAGTCTGCGACGTCTTGGAGGGGAGAGATACGGGCTCCTCCGTCGAGAATCCCGGGTACCGCGAGGCCAGGCTCGCAAGCAACCGGCTGCTCGGGTCATAGACGTGAGGCCGGCTCACAGGACCCGGCTCGCCAGCCGTGCGATCGCAACCCCGTCGTGCTCGCGCAGCAGGTGCCTGAGACCGCTCAACGCGGGCGCCAGTGCGGGTTGGCCAAGCCCCAGCCGCTCCACTCCGACGGCCCACAGTTCATCGTTCTCGGCTGCCGCCGCGAGCAGACCAAGGCCATGGCTGCCGTCCACCCGGCGGTGCAACCGCCGCTGCAACGCGGGCCACCGGACGACGATCTCAGCGACGTACGCCAACAGGCATGCCCGCTCCACCGCCTCTTCGGAACGGGCAAGCGGCTCGTCCACCATCAGCGCTCGCTCGTAGAGCTGCCAGACGTTCAGCAACCGTTTCGCCTCGCGGATCGACGGCTCGTCCAGGTCTGCGATCCGTTCCTTGAGCAACTGCTGGATCCTGGGGTGCTGTTCGAGGGTACGAACGGCCAGTACTGAGGTCCGGGTGGGCCTGTGTATCGTTCCAGGGCCGCGAGCCGTCGTGCCGGTAGACCCTGACCCCTGTGCGGCACGCACGGCAGCAGCGGTCCGCTCCCCGACCGCGAGGCTCTGCGTGCCCGGAGCGGTCGCCGGCTCCCGAGCCGGGCGGGCCGGGGACAGACGAGTCACAGCCTCCACGAATCGCGCCACTCCCTGTTCAGAAACCTGAGGCAGCACAACCGGCAGTTGCACAAGCTTGCGCAGGAACGCCCAGCCAGGACTCGGGTCCTGCTCGTAGACGCCCGAATCGGCCCTGGTCGCTTCCGTGTAAGCGTCCAAATGGGTGGCCACCACCGACGGATCAAGGCCAAGGACGAAGCGGGCACGCAGCCCGTGGCTCGTCGCGACGCCGCTCAGGAAAAGATTGACCGCCTCGAACACCTCTGCGGCGGTGTCGCTGCGGCAGCGGTCAAGGTCGTCGATGAACACCACGAGTTCGTTCCTCGTGGCGGCCAGGTCGGCCAGCAGTCCACCGATGTCGTGCTGAAGCAGGTAGAGGGAGCCGGCCGTGGCCTGGCGGAGAGGGTCGGCCGGCTGATCAGGGCGTTCGAGGACATTGGCGGGGTCGCTGCCGTCGAGTATCGGCAGGCGGAGCATGGCGCCGGGGATGTAGCGGGAGGCGCGGCCGAAGCAGTACAGGAAGAGCGAATGGATCAGGGCCACGAGCACGAAGGTGACAGCGACCACGAACGGCAGGCCGACGGCCGTCCAGCCGGTGTCCAGGATGCTCAAGGGCCCATTCAGCGCGGCCAGGCCGAGGAGAAAGGGCAGCAGTACGGCGGCGAAGCCGATCCCGAGCAGCGGCGATACGGTGCGCCGATGCAGCAGCCTCCGCAGTGCGAAGCGGTCGATGCGGTCCAGGTTGCGGATGAGCCAGTAGCGCTCGCGTTCGTTGTCACTGGGGTAGAGCACGGGCGCCACGGCCTCGATGATCTCACTGGCCAGTCCCGCCCATACCTGCTGCCCCGACTGGTAGAACCACGGGTTGAACCAGGCGGTGACGATCCCCGTCCTGTCGGCGTCCGCGTGCTGTGACGGTCGGGGCCGACCGTACCCGCGGATCAGCCTCAGTGCCTCGCGAACGGTCATCGGACGGGTGAGCGGGGCCGCGGCGGGGCTATTCGGGCCAGGCGCCAGGTCGCGCACCAAGGTCATGAGGGTGCTCTTCCCGCTTCCCCACGGGCCCTCCACACTGATCACGGTGGGACCGGCCGTGTCCATCTCCGTGTCGCCGGACCGGAATGCCTGGTGCGCCACGGCTTCGGCGAGAGTACTGCGGCCGAGCAGATCCGTTCGAGCCGGGGCGTCGGACATACCCCAGAGCGTCACCGGACCTGTCTCGATCGTCCGCACGGCTTCACCCGTCCGCGGATTCCACAGACGCACCGTGCCGTCGTATCCGGCCGACGCAATCCGCGCGTCCCCGGAGGCCGTGGTCCAGCTCGTCAGGGCCCAGACACCCGAGGTGTGTCCCACCAAGGGCTCACCGTCCGCAGTCCCCGTACGCGGGTCCCAGAGCCTGATGGTGTCGTCGTCGCTACCGGAAGCCAGGCGGATGCCGCCGTCTGCGCCTTGCCAGCCTGTGAGCGCTCCGATCCGTGCTGTGTGACCGGTGAGCGCGCCGCCCACCGCGACACCGGCCTCCGGGTCCCAGGTGCGGACAGTGGCATCGAAACCGGCCGATGCGAGCGCGGGTCGTCCGTCGGATCTTGTCCATACCGCCAGCGCTCGCGCCCAAGCGGTGTGGCCGGCCATCGACGCACCAACTGCCGCCCCCGTTGCGGGGTCCCAGACACGCACGTGACCGTCGTCCCCTGCCGAGGCCAGCTGCGGCGCCCCGTCGGCGCTCGTCCACGCTGACAGGGCCAAAATCCACGGCGCACCGGATGCCCACTCGCGCACTGGCGCGCCCGTCTCCGGGTTCCAGACGCGCACGATCCCGTCGGTACCTCCCGAGGCCAGACACCATTCGCCGTCTGGGCCCGCCCAGGATGCCAGCGCCGGCAGCCAAGCCGCCTGCCCGGGCAGCGGCGCATGCAGCGCGGCGCCCGTGTCGGGGTCCCACACCCTGACGGTGCCGTCGTCCCCGGCTGAGGCGAGCCGCGATCGCCCGTCCGCTCGAGTCCAGCTCGTCAGGGCCCAGATTCCGGCGGTGTGCCCGACCAGGGGCGCCCCTACAGGCGTTCCGGACTCGGGATCCCAGATGCGGATGACGGCGTCGTCCCCTGCCGAGGCCAGGCGCACGGCTCCGTCCGCGCATGTCCAGCTTGTCAACGCCCATTGACCGGCGACGTGGCCGATCAAAGGCTGCATCACGTCATCGCCGGTCTCGGGATCCCACAGCCGTATCGTCCCGCCGTCTCCTGCCGTGACCAGTCGCGGGGTGCGGTGATCGTCAGACCATGCGGCCACTGCGGGCATCCAGCCGAGATGGCCGGTGGAGGGCTCGCCCTCGGCGGAACCGGTCGCAGCGTCCCAGATTCGAACCGTGCCGTCCGCGGCGGCCGAAGCAAGCAGTATGCGGCCGTCGGACGCGGTCCACACCGCGATCGCGCGCACCGCCGCCGTGTGACCTGTCATCGGCCCGCAGACGGAGTGGCCCTCGGCGTCCCAGACCTGCACGGTGCCGTCCATACCGCCGACGGCGAGCCGGGCAGAGCCGTCGGCGCTTCGCCAAGCCGAGAGCGAGTACACGCCCGCGGGACATGCCTGGGGTATCTCGCCTACAGGTTCGCCGGTCTGTGTGTCCCAGAAGTGGACGACGCCGCCGTCCCCTCCGGCGGCCAGTCGCACCGTGCCGTCCGGCAGGGTGAGCGTGGCCACCGCCCACAAGCCGCCCGAGCCGACAACCAACGGCTCTCCGAGGGGCTCTCCGGTCCGAGCTTCCCAAATTCGAACGGTACGATCCGCGCTGGCCGAGGCAAGCCGGACCGAACCGTCGGCCGCAGTCCAGTTCGTCAGGCCCATGACCCACTCGGTGTGTCCGGTCAGAGGCCCGGCGACGGCGGTGCCGCGAGCCGGGTCCCAAATCCAAACCGTATGGTCCTCGCCCGAGGAAGCGAGACGGGCCGCCCCTGTGTCGTCCGTCCAGTGAGTGAGAGCGCCGACGCAAGCGGTGTGTCCGACGAGCGGGGGGCCGAGAGGTGTGCCGGAGCGCATGTCCCAGACGCGGACCGTGCGGTCCGCGCCTGCGGAGGCCAGACGTATGGCTCCGCCGGGCTCGCGCCAGCTCACAAGCACCCCAACGCCGCCGGGCTGCGGATCGAGCCAGGGGGTGCCGTCCTCGGACGGTGCGACGACGGGAACGGTCATGCCTCCGTGCCCCTCGTGGTCACGAGGTACTGTCCGCGGCGGGTGAAACCGGCAATCCGGCCGCCACTGTCCAGGACTCCGAAGAGACATTCCCTCAAGGCCCGGCGCCACAAGCCGGCAAGGACCGGATCTTGCCGCCGTACGGCTTCGATGTCCGCAGGCACGGCGCAGGTCATCCGGACGTCATCGGTGCACGGGTGTATCTTCGGCCGGCCGCGTCCGTCGATCGACAGCAACGGGCGCCACTCGTGGGGATCGCACTCGGCGTCTCCGGAACGACCGGTCTGCTCCTGGTCGTGAGACCGGTCCAGCGGCCAGGTCACCAACAGCCGGTCCGACTCGTCGCAGAGATTGACTCCGTCGTCCATCGGTCCGTAAAAGTCGGGTACGTACCTGAGGACATCGGCCCTGAGCTTGGCCAGGGCGATATAGGCGTTGCGACTCACCAGCGGATCGAAGGTCCAGCGGACCGAGTCGATACCGCGTGCTCGGCACCAGGAGCGCTGGTCGGCCTTGAGCGCATGGCCGATGCCCGCGTCCCTGTACTCGGCAGCGAGGATGTGTTCCAGAAGGAAGACTCGACGGGTGTCCTGCCGGCCGACGAGCGCCGCCGAGATGCCGACGAGACAGTCGTCGGTGAAGGCCCCGGCGACGTATCCGCCGCTGTGCGAGACCGCGTTGAGTACTTCGGCGGGGACGGGCGTGGACCCCCTGTCAATACGCCACACCCGCCGCTGCAGTCGATCCCCCGCTTCGAACTCCGCGACCGTTGTCAACTCTCTGATCGTCAAGCCGACGGCTGCCTCCGCCGGATTCGACTCGGAATCCACCGCGCCCCCTGGAGCTGGAATCGAGTTCGAGCGGGGAAGTCATACCCTCCGTCCGCACCTTCAATTCACTGATCTTGGTGAACCAGCGGAAGGGGCCGCGACGCGATCGGTGGCGTCACTGGGCCCCAGCACGCTCTGTCGTTTCTGTGATGGCGGATCCACGGGTTCCCTGGCGTGAGTCACACAACTGCTCCTGCTGCGGCCGGTCGCGCCCGTTCTGCTCTGTTCACTTCAGCCTCCCCCGTGAGGCGTTTCGTTGTCCCCGAGTCAGCTCAAGGCCAGCGTTCTGTTAGTAACGGAATGGCCTGGAGGGCCAGTTGGTCCCGGATACGATGCACCAGGTTCCGCCACTGGCGGGTGAAGCCCGGTTCCTGTTCAAGCACGTCCCACAGGTGGCCGAGTTCCCGGTCCACTCGGGCGCGCGGCATCCACACGTGCAGCAGATGGTCGACGGCGGGGCGAAGGACCAGCATCGCCTCCGGCCCGGTCCGACTGCCGTCGAGCATGCGGAGCACGGTCGTGAGCAGCCAGTCGTGCAGCGCGAAGTCCTCGCAGAGCCCCGCCACGGCGACTGTCTCCGTACCCTCCGGCACCCGCAACCGCACGGTCCTGAGGCCCTCTTCGGACACCATGAAGCTCTCGATCGACGCCCCCGCGCCGTCCGCAGCCCGCAGTGCCGCCCAACGCAGGTGTGTGTGCCGGGACTTGAAGGGAACCTTGTGGTCGAGCAGCGGATACCTCAGCAGTCGGGCGAGAAGGTTCTCGGCGATCATCCCGAGATCCAGCGACCCTCGCTGACTGCCCCTCAGAATTCCTTCCACGACGGCCTGTTCGGGCAGCTTCCCGAAGGTTTCCAGCATTCCGGGCCGTACGAGGTAGTGCCCCCACGGACGGCGTACGTCGGTTCCGGTGGCCGGGATACGGAAGTAGGCCGTGGTCTGCAGGACGCGCCCCTCGGTGAGCGCGGCGCGGGTAGCCACCGTACCGACGGCGCGGACCTTGGCACCGTTGGCGGTGGGCAGCGGGCAGTCGACGCCGGTGAGCACGTCCGGGGAGAGCACGTACGCGTTGGGGCGTTCGGACACCCGGACCCGGTCGTCGGCACGCAGCCTGAGCAGTTGGACGGCGGTGCGGCTGTCCAACGCCTGGAAGGCGGGCAGCAGACAGGTGCGCACCTCGCCGCAGGCGAGGACGGGAGGCCCGGTCTCTTCCCGGGGCCTCATCTCAGGGCTCCTCGTAGAAGACGTACGCGACGCGCTGCGCGACCGCCTCCGGCACCGGCGCGCCCTCGCGGGCGGAGCACTCGTCGACCTGGGCGAGCGCACCGGCGTCCACGTCGACCTGGTCGAGGAGGAGCCGGACTGCGTCCTTGACGGCCAGGAACCGGTTCGCCGCCAGAGTGCAGGTGCGGTAGGCGAAGAACGGCGGTGCGGAGTCGGCGAGTTGGAGCAGCGGGGGCAGTTCGTCCCAATCGTGAGGGAAGCCCCCGGTGGGCCGGGCGCCCGGGACCAACACGGGTTCCCCGCAGTGACGCAGCAGGCCGAGGCGGGCCAGTTGCCAGACGGGGGCGAGGAACGGGCAGGACCACAGGCGCCCGCCGTCCTTCTCCGACCACAGCTCGACGTCCATGAAGACGGAGTGGATCCGGGCCGCGGTCTCGTGCGGTGGCTGCCACTCGGCGACGTCGGCCATGGCGGTGCGCGAGGCCGGGGTGCGCCGACCGTTGGCGAGCCAGCCGGTGTCGCCGACGGGCGGGCGGGAGCCGTAGGTGCCCGGCGGCGGGGACTCGACGAGGCGGTGCATCACGGACTCGGCCAGTTCGACCTGGTCGGCGACGGCGCAGCCCGATTCGCGCGCCAGGTAGTCGATGGTGAGTCCGGCCCGGTCGGCCTCAGCGAGGACCAGCGGGATCAGTTCGGCGGGGGTGGAGAAGCGGCTGAAGTAGTCGTCGATGAGGAAGCAGGTGCTGATCCGGGGCCGTCTGCCGCCCAGCCGCCGGGCGGCGGATGCCTTCGCGGCGTCCACCCAGACCCGTACCTCCGCGAAGTGCTCACGCAGCCGCCCGGGGCCGGCCTCGAAGTCCTCCATGTACAAGTGGCCCAGTTCCAGGGAGAGATGGGACAGTGGTACGGACTGGGTACGGGGGTCGGCCGCGGTCTCGCGGAACACCGGGCCGGTCACGACTGCCCCCAGTACTTGTCGTCGGTGAGCCGTCCGGCGAGGTCGCTCATCGCCTGCCAGGTCTCCACGTTGGCGATCTGGCTGTCGAGGACGTCCTCGTCGGTGATGAGCTGCTCTCGCCATTGGAGGACGGGATCCAGCGGTACCGAGCCGAGCACCTGCGTGTATCCGATGCCCCTGTTGGAGGCGAGCGCCTGGAGGCCGGCGTCGCACTCGCGCATCCACGCCGACTGGGTGGGCGCCACCTGCGACCACAGGGAGGACTCGAGGTCGGGTACGGCGGTCCGTACAAAGCGGATGGCGCCGCGCAGCGCCTCCTCCGTGTGGCCCCGGGCCACACCGCCGGCCATGATTCCACGCGGGCCGAAGACCAGCCCGGCGGCGGCCATCACATGCTGGCGGGTCCAGCGGTGGAAGATCAGCCAGCGGGCCTCGATACCTCGTAACTGCCGTTCCGCAGTGGCGTTGAGGGCCATGTCGACGGCGTAGCTGCGTCCGGCGCTCAGGTCGACGATGATCAGGTCGAACTCGGCGTTGAGGCGCAGCAGCAGGTCGACGCAGCGTCGCAGGTTCTCGCCGGTGGTGGCGAACTCTCCGCCGCCCAGGTCGCCGGGCATGAGCACGAGATGTCCAGAACCGGCCGGCCGGTTGATGAGCACCCGGTGTTCGGTCTCCGCCCAGACGTCGACGCGGGCCGGCTCGCCGACCTCGCCCTCCAGATAGGAGTACAGGCCCCGGCTGCCGGCCTCGCGCTGCGCTATGTCCACGTCGAAGACGGCAGCGGCGGTGGGCGAGCCGAAGTCGAAGTCGAGGTAGCAGACGTCGTCACCGGCGATCGCCCGGTGGTAGGCGAGGTTGGCACTGGTGACCGAGCGGCCCGTGCCTCCCTTGTCGGAGGCTGCGAGGACAAGCATGGTTCACTCCCCCTGGGTCGCCGCGTCGCGGGCGCGGGCAAGGGCGTCGAGCTGTCCGAGCACATCGAGGGTCAACGCGCAGGCGGTGCCCGGCTGTTCGTCGACGAGCTGCCGGGCGCGTCGCAGTTTGACCTCGATGCCCCTGAGGTCCATACCGCGCCTGCCGTCGGCGGCAGGCGCCGACTCCATCTGCTCGTTGCCCAGCAGATGGGCCGACTCGCTGAGCAATGCCCTTGCCAGAACGCCCAGTTCAGGGCTGCGGATCGGTGACTGCGAGTACAACTGGTGGGCGCTGACCAGGCATTCGGTGACGCGTTCGGTGATGGTCCAGGACACCGGGTGGTCGGTGGCCGGCGACTCGGGGTAGACGGCGTGCACGTTGTCCCACAGATCGACGCCGTCACCGCCCCCGATCCGGCGCCTCCACATGTGCCCGAAGATGTCCTCGGCCAGCCGCAGCAGCCGGTCGTGGGAGACGGGGTTGCGGGAGAGCGTGCACAACTGGATGGTCCGCTTGAGGAGTTGGGCGGAGAAGTCGTTCATCCGCCACTGCATGGGCGGCCCTGTGCGTTCACTGCCCTGGAGCGGCAGAATGATCCCCGGGTTGTGCAGCTCGACGACCTTGTCGGTGCCGGTCATCCTGCTGGTGATGCGCCCACGCTCGGCAAGCCGCTCCATGATGCCGACCGTGCGGGTCAGGTCGTCGTCGGTGGCCCGGCGGCGTACCAAGTCGTGTACGAGGATGGCGGCGACGGAGAGGGAGAAGTACTCGGACTCCAGTTGCTGTCCTGTCGTACGCCAGGGGATGTCCTCCAGGGGCCAGCAGTCGGAGTCGAAGCGGGCGATCGCCGACCAGTACTGCTGGGTGATCTCCCAGCGCAGTCGTAACGCCTCGGCGAGCTTCTGCTGTTCGGCGTTGAGCAGGCCCAGGGTGAGGGTGCGGTCGGAGAACAGGTCCGCGATGCCGTCGAGGGCGACGACGGTGAAGTAGAGGTAGGGCACTGCGTTGGCCACGCCGGGCGGCTGGGAGCCGATCGGTTCGTCGGTCTCCACCTCGGGCGCGTCCTCGACGAGGCTCCAGGCCCAGCCGCATTCGAAAAGCTGGTTGGGGTCCGCGAGGCCTTCCGCGACGTCGACTCCGAGGACGAGGCTCTCGCCGACGATGGCGCGCAGGGCCGCGAAGCGGCGCTGGAACCTCTGCATGACCATCCGCTGGGACAGCCGTCCCTGGCCGAGGAGTTCGGAGAGCGTCCGGCCCTGCGAGGAGTCCATGTCGAAGACGTTGACGGTGAACGAGCGCAGCAGACTGACCATGGCCGCGGTGAGCCTGGTGCTGGTGGCCGTCCGGAGTTCCCGGATGAGTTCCAGCACCTCGGTGCGACGCGTCTTGGTCTCGTAGACCTTGAGGAAGCCGAGCGTGGCGAGACAGAGGGTGACCGACATCGAATAGCTGTCGACCACGCCGAGTTCACGCTGTTCGGGGGTAAGGTCCTGGGCGCTGTCCCGGGAGTGGAAGTAGTAACCGCCCGCGAAGGTCGGACTCTTGTCGTCGCCGGTGTGGTTGCGCATGAACTCGGCGGTGGCCGTCAGCACGTTGACCGGGATCTCCAGCCGGCCGCCGGCCTTCCGGAGCGCCTTCTGGACGTCTTCCTGTGTGGTGTCCGGATCGTCGAGCCGGAACGCGGGAATCTCGGTGGCCGGGTAGAGCAGGCACAGCAGCCGTTCGGTATCGGCCACACTGCTCTGCCCACCCCACTTGCCCCAGGCCCAGCCGCCACTGTCGAACGAGTGACGGCCCACCGCCTGCCAGACGTCCAGCAGATGCTGGCGTGGCTTGATCTGCATGCCATGCCCCCCTCACACAGGCCGCACTGTCCCGAATGTTTAATTCCGGCACCCGTAGGCGACGATCATTCCCGAATAGCCCTCCCGCAGATTCATCGGATGAGGCAGCCGCCGGATTCGCAGCTTTTCTTCCCTTCCAGCGAATGGCTCCAGGCTTTGGCGGATCTCCAGCTCCCCCACGTCACAGGCGGGGAAGAATTGATCACCTACGTGATAGCCCTTCGAGTGTTCCATGAACGCCGCGAAGAAGGGCGCCCCGGGAGCCAGCGCGCGCATGAAGAACGCCACCACGCGGCCGAACTCCTCGTACGAGGTCGTCATCGACTCGGCGACGAAGAACATGGTCCCGACTGACCATGGGCCCTGCTGTCCGCCGAGGTCGACGTCGAGGAGGTTGCCGGATTCGACGCGCACGACCTCGCGGGACATCTCCCGCGGATCCCCGTCGTACGCCCGGTACTCGGCGTTCTGACACAGGGCCGCCCAGAACTGGTCCCAGTTCTCGTCGTAGGATTCCAACTGGCTTTCCAGGTAGGCCAGGTTCGCCGGCGAGCGCTCGACGAGCGTGATCTCCTTGCACCACGGGAGCATGGCCAGCGCGGGGTAGAGGTTGGCACCCGCGGCCACATCTATCCCGACAACCGGGTCATGGTCCTGGTAGTGCTCGCGGAAGCAGTCACCGAAGTGATCTCGCATGATCGAAATGATCTCGGCGTCCTCGTGTTGCAATACACGATAGTTGGCATCGACGTATGCACGCGGGTCAAATGCCGCCCAAGATGCCTCTGTGTTGAGTACGGCCAGCCTGTACTTTTCCCCGGGAGATCCCAAGTCCATGATTTACGGGATCAACATCACGGCGCTAGGGAGCCTCCTGACAGAACTGCGGAACTCGTCACAACAGGGGGATGAATGAGCACTTTTCCCGAGGATCGATTCCCGTCACTCGCCTCCCTGCCGTCGCCCCTGCCGACCACGGCTCAACCACCATTCATCCGCCAGATCCAGGAGGCCGACCTGCCCGAGCTGGCCCGGCTGGACAAGGAGGCGTTCCCCGAAAGCCCGTACTCCTTCTTCATGCTCCGCCAGCTCTTCGACCTGTACCCGGACCACCTGCTCGTCCTCGACGGCGGCGAGAGCGGCCTCCAGGGCTACGTCCTGGCCGGCATGCCCCGGGACGTCGGCTGCGGCTGGATACTGGGCCTCGGGGTCCCCCGTGACCAGCGCAGGCGCGGACACGGCCGACAGTTGATGGAGGAGGTACTCCGCCGACTGCGCAAGGACGCCGTGCGCGAGGTGCTGCTGACGATCGAACCGGCCAACACGGCCGCGATAGAGCTGTACAGATCACTCGGCTTCGAGGCCGAACCGGCCCCGCGCAAGGGCTACTTCGGGCCAGACGCCGACCGCCTGGTCATGACCCTGCAGCTCTGATCCCCAGCCTCCGGGCTGCCTCACCCGAACCGCCGCACATACCGCCGCTGCCAAGGCGTCTCCACCGCCCACCGGTCGTACCCCGCCCGCACGAACGCCACGGCCTCCCCCGCCGGCACCCCGTCCAGCACCGCGAGACACGCCAAAGCCGTCCCCGTACGCCCCCGCCCACCCTCGCACGCGACCTCGACCCGCTCCCCCGCCGCCCGCTCCCACACCTCGCCCAGGACCGCGCGGGCCTCCACGCGGTCCTTGGGGAGGCGGAAGTCGGGCCAGGGGAGCCACCGGAACTCCCAGGGAACTTCGGGGGGTTGGCTGCCGAGGAGATAGACGGCGTACGAGGGGACCGGCGCCGTCGGATCGAGGGGCCGGCGCAGGCCGCGTCCCCTGATCAGGCGCCCGGAGGGCAGCCGCAGCACACCCGCGTCCCCCTCGTCCCATCGGCCGTCGGCCCGCTCACCCATGCGCATGTCCCCCTGCTCGCCCGTCCGTACATTCGAACCCGGCTCCGACTCCCGGGCAACCGATTCCGGAGAAACGGTGGTCTGGTGGGCGAGGGGGTGCTTGATGCAGGCCGAACTAGAGGCCCAGTTCCATGATTTCGTCAGAGCGCGGTGGTCCCATCTGGTGCGCACCGCGTATCTGCTGACCGGCGACGCCCATCACGCCGAGGATCTGACGCAGACGGCGCTGGCGAAGGCGTACCGCTCCTGGCGGCGGGTCTCGCGGAGCGACAATCCGGAGGCGTACGTCCGCCGGATGCTGGTCAGTTGCAACAGCGACCGGTTCCGCAAGCGGCGCGTACGGGAGTCGCTCACCGACGCACCGCCCGAGACGGCGGGCCGCGACGAGGCCGTCTCCTGGGCCGACGAGCGCAGTGCGCTGCTCGGCGCGCTCGCCCAACTGCCGCCCAAGCAGCGGGCGGTGGTGGTCCTGCGCTACTGGGAGGACCTGTCCGAGGGAGAGGTCGCCGACACGCTCGGCTGCTCCCAGGGCACGGTCAAGAGCCAGGCGTCCAAGGGGCTGGCGAAGTTGCGAACGTATCCGGGGCTGGCGCAGGTCGTGGGCCGACCCGGGCCCGAGCCCAGTCACACGTCTCACGTTCGGGAAGGCGTCCGGTGAGCGGGGAAGAGCGGCCTGAGCAGCCGGATCAGTCGGAACAGTCGGAACAGGCACAAGTAGCAGGGCAGCAGCACATGGGAAGCGAACCCGGGAAGGACTTCGAAGCACAGGTGCGCGAGTTGATGGCGGAGGACGCCTACACGATCCGGCCCTCGGCGGCGCCGTATCCGACGATCCGCCGTCGAGGCGCGATGGAGCGACGGCGGCGGGTGGCGGCAGCGGGCGCGGTCCTGGTCGCGCTGGCGGCGGCGCCTGTTGGGGCGTATGCGCTGGGCGGGAGCGGCGAGGGGGGCACGCGTCTGGCGGCGCCGCTGCCCTCCGTCAGCGCCTCGCAGCCGTCTGCTACGCCAACTCCCGTCCAGTCGACGCCCGTTGGTCCGGCCGGACCGGCGACACCCGGGCAGCTGCTCGACGGGATCACGCTGGCGCAGGCCTCGGACGGTCTGGAGAAGTGCTTCGACTGGAACCGTGAGAGCCGGCAGGGCGGGTCGGCGGCGGCACCGAGCGATCTGGGCGACTCCGCCGACTACCGGATCATCCTGGCCCTGAACAGCACCGGCGACTCCAACTCGCCCGGCGACGGCTTCTTCGTCGTCGCCGTGAAGCAGCAGACGGAGCAGCCGCAGCTGACCCAGGTGATCTGCAACATCAAGGACGGCGAGGCGAGCGGCTTGCAAAGCGGCACCGGCGGCCTGGAGTTGGACAACGGCGGCCCGGTCATGCCCGACATCAACGGCGGCAAGCTCTACCAGCAGTCGTTCATCGACAAGGGCAACTGGAAACTGCCGTTCCGCTGGGGCTCCATCGGCCGGATCGAGTCGAACGTGACCCGGGTGACCGTCTCGTACGGCGGCGACACCAGCGAAGCCGCCCTGGACCACGGCTGGTTCGTGGCCTCCGGCACCCTGAACCAGCAGGTCACCCAGGCTCCGCACGTCAAGGGGTACGACAGCACGGGCGCGGTCGTCTACGACTCGGACGACGACTCGGAGTACGAGAAGACGCTGCCGTAGGCCGGGGCGCGACGGGAAGGTGAGTGGGGGCGCCGCACAGGGGACGGCGCCCCCATTCACGTACCGGCACACCCGCCCTCAGCCCACCCCCCGCGACTCCTGTGCCGCCCGCGCCTCGATCCCCCGGAAGTGCACCGCCAGTGCCCGCTGCGCGCCCTCCACGTCATGGGCGCGCAACGCCGTGACGATGTCCCGGTGCCGGCGGGCCGTCAGTTCCGGTGCCGGGTCGTCGTGCCAGCCCCGGGCGCCCGAGACACGGCGGAACACCGTCCAGAAGGCGCCGAGCAGCTGCGGCACGAGGGCGTTGCCGAGAGGGCCGTACAGCGCCTCGTGGAACTCGCGGTCGAGTTCGGGGAAGCGCCGGCCCGCGCGGCCCGCCTCCTCCATCCGGGTGACGACCGAATCCAGCCGGTCCAGTTCCGCGTCGGAGAGGACGGCCGCGACCCGCCGGATCATCCCGTCCTCCAGCACCTCCCTGACCTGGAGTATCTCGGCGAGAGCGGCGCCGTCCCCGTCGTGCCGGGCGAGCGTACGGAACGTCAGTCCGTCAACCAGCGGGGTCAACGAGGCCTGGCCGACGTACGTCCCGTAACCGTGTCTGATCTCGACGATGTCGAGGGCCTGGAGCGCCTTGAGGGCCTCGCGGACGGAGTTGCGGCTGACCCCGAGGGTCTCCATCAGCTCGACCTCGGTGGGCAGCGGTGCGCCCGCCCGGAGTTTGCGGTCGAGAATCAACTGCATGACCTCGCGCTGGACCTGGCCGCTCACCCGCCGCTCGGGCCGGCGCCGCTTCCCGGACTCCTGAGACATGCGGCGCATCGTACGCTCGCCGGACATCCCACGTCCCACCTCCAGGCATATCAAAATCCAACTACCTGGAACTACCCGGAATTCGCAGCTCCCTTGACGTACCGTCGGCTGAATTTCATATCGTCATTGGTCGCACCTTTGGCAGATACGCCATTCGTGTGCGATCTCTTGACCGGCCCCACCGCCCCTCTTATGGTCACGCTGCCCCCTATGACGTAGGACGTCGTATCTCCTCACCTTTTCGGACCCCACCCCGCTGGAGGAATCGTGCGCGACGTGACCCGCGGCACAACCCCCGACGTATCGACCGCCCCGCACCGCCGGTCGTTCCTGAAGTACACCGGCGCGCTGGGTGCCGCCGCCATTTCCTCCTCGCTGTCGGCCTGTTCGTCCGGGCCGGAGTCCACCAACGACACCGGGGGCGGCACCGGGGGCGCGAACAGCACGCTCACGGCCGTGATCGGCTACGGCAACGACGGCAGCTGGGACCCCACACAGACGGCCTCCGCCTTCTCCATGGCCGCCAACAACCACATCTACGAGGGTCTGCTCGACACCGATCCCATCTCCCGCGAGCCGTACGCAGCGCTCGCCACAGCGGTCCCCGGGGATCTCAACAGCACCTCCTGGAAGTTCACGCTGCGGGCCGGGGCGACCTTCCACGACGGAAAGCCGGTCACCGCCGACGACGTGGTCTTCGTATTCGATCGAATCCTTGATCCGAACACGCAGACACTCGCCAAGGGGTTTTTCGCCAGTTGGCTGAAAGAAGTGAAAAAGGTCGACGCGCAGAATGTCGAGCTGGTGCTGAAGTTCCCCTTCCCTGAAGGGGTTTCCCGGCTCACCCTGGCGAAGATCATGCCGAAGCACGTCTTCTCCCAGCCGGGCGGCTGGGACGACGCGATCAAGGGAAAGGCGATCGGCTCGGGGCCGTACCGGCAGACCGCGCACCACCCGAAGTCGAACACGACGTTCGAGGCGTTCGCGGCCTACAACGGTCCGCGCAAAGCGGCGTTCAAGAAGATGAACTGGATGACGATAGTGGATGCCGCGCCCCGCGTCGCCAAGATCTCGGGGTCCAGTGCCGGCGCGCAGATCGCCGACAACATCCCGTACGCCAACATCCAGCAGCTCAAGAGCGGGGGGATGGACGTCCAGGGCGGGGCGGGGATGAACAACCTGTTCCTGATGTTCAACACCAAGCGCAAGCCCTTCGACGACGTACGGGTCCGGCAGGCGCTGCACTACGCCATCGACACGGAGAAGATGGTGGAGGTGGCGCTCAAGGGCCACGGCAAGCCGTCGTCGTCCTTCCTCAACGAGGCCAACCCCAGCTACCGGGCGGCAAAGGCGGTCTACGACTACGACCCGGAGAAAGCGAAGGCGCTCCTGGAGGAGGCCGGGGTCAGCGGGCTGAAGATCGAGATCCTGTCCGTGAACGTCAGCTGGATCGTCGACTGCCTGCCCACCATCAAGGCGTCCTGGGACGCGATCGGCGTCGAGACGACCCTCAACCCGCAGGAGACCACTGCGGTGTTCACGAAGATGGACCAGAAGCAGGACTACCAGGTCGTGTCGGCCGCCTCGAACCCCAACCAGTTCGGCCTCGACGCAGACCTGATCATGCACTACAACTACGGCCCGCAGAACCTCTGGATGGGCTACGCCCGTTGGGCCGACAACTCCGTGGCCAAGCAGCTCTTCAAGGACATGGACCAGGCGACGCAGGAGCCGGACCCGGACAAGAAGAAGGCGATGATCCAGGACTACATCGACGTCGTCGCCGAGGAGGCCGTGCTCTATCCGGTCGTCCACAACGAGCTGATGACGGCCTGGGACCCGAAGAAGCTCGCGGGGATAAGGGCACAGCCGTATCCGGGCATCAACCTCCTCCAGGCCAAGTGGGTCTAGCCATAGCTGCCACCAAACACCGCTAGCTGTACGGGAGTTCGTACGTGGTCGCCATCGCCAGAATCCTGGCCCGCAGGATCGTCCTGCTCGTCCCGCTGATGCTCGGCATCGTGCTGTTCGTGTTCCTCGTCATGCGGTTCTCGGACGTCGACCCGGCCTCCGCGTTCTTCCAGGGCGCCAACCCGACCCCGCAGCAACTGCACGACTTCCGCGAACAGAACGGCCTGCTCGATCCGTTCCTCGTCCGCTACTTCCACTTCATCGGCGACCTGCTCCAGGGCGACATGGGCACCAGCGCGCTGACCCGCGCGCCCGTGATCGAGCAGGTCACCACCGCCCTGCCGCTCACCATCCAGCTCACCTTCATGGGCCTGACCATCGCGGTGGTCCTGTCCCTGCTGGGCGGAATCACGGCGGCCATCTACCGCGACCGCCTCCCCGACCAGATCATTCGCGTCGTGTCACTGACGGGTGTCGCGGCGCCGGGCTTCTGGCTGGCGCTGCTGATGATCCAGTACCTGGCCGTCGACCTGGGCTGGTTCCCGACCGGCGGCTACATCAACCCGGCCGACTCCTTCACCGGCTGGCTGAAGACGATGACCCTCCCGGCCCTCGCGCTCTCCCTCCCGGTCGCGGCGCAGCTCACGCGCATCGTCCGTACGGCGGTGGTCGAGGAGTTGGACAAGGACTACGTCCGTACGGCGATCGGCAGCGGCCTGCCACCGAGGGTGGTGGTGGGCCGCAACGTGCTGCGCAACGCGCTGATCAACCCGCTCACGGTGCTGGGCCTGCGCGTCGGTTACCTGCTCGGCGGCGCGGTCGTCATCGAGACGATCTTCTCGCTCCCCGGGATGGGCAAGCTGATGATCGACGCCGTGAAGAACGGCGACCCGGCGGTCGTCCAGGGAGTGGTCCTGACGACGGCGACCGGTTTCGTGGTCGTGAACCTGGTCATCGACATCCTCTATCTCCTGGTCAACCCGCGATTGAGGGATGCGGCCTGATGACCATGTTGTGCCTGATGTTCATGCCGTTCACGCGAACGAGGGGTGCGGCCGGATGTTCATGATGTTCGAACGGGGGCGCCTGGCCGCCCTCCTCTCCCGCCCCGGCATCCGGCTGCGCGGCTGGCGCCGCCTCCCGGTCCTCTCCCGGATCGCGGTCTGCTTCCTGGCGCTGGTGGTGTTCGTGGCGGTCTTCGCCCCGTACGTCGCCCCCGACGACCCGCTGGACCAACAGCCCCTGATCGGCGGCACGGGAGCGCCCTCCGCCGAGCACTGGATGGGCCAGGACAGCCTGGGCCGCGACATCATGAGCCGGCTGATGTACGGCGCCCGCTGGTCCCTGGCGATCGGCCTCGGCGCCACCGCACTGGCCCTGACGGTGGGCGCGCTGATCGGCGCGATCGCGGCGACGTCCCGCAAGGCGGTCGACGAGACGCTGATGCGCTGCCTGGACGTGGTGATGGCGTTCCCGGGCATCGCGCTGGCCGCCGTACTCGTCGCGGTCTTCGGCGGTGGCATCACGGTCCTGATCTGCGCGATCGCGTTCCTGTTCACGCCGCCGGTGGCGCGGGTGGTCCGGGCGAACGTCCTGGACCAGTACGGCGAGGACTACGTGACGGCGGAACGGGTGATCGGAGCCAGAACGCCGCACATCGTCTTGAAGCACGTGGCGATCAACTGCGCGGCGCCGGTGCTGGTGTTCTGCACGGTGCAGGTGGCGGAGGCGATCGTCTTCGAGGCGTCGCTGTCGTTCATCGGCGCGGGCGTACGGCCGCCGGACCCGTCCTGGGGAAGCGTCATCGCGGACGGCAAGAACATGGTCCTGACGGGCGGTTGGTGGGCGACGGTGTTCCCGGGCTTGCTGATGCTGATCACGGTCCTGTCCCTGAACGTCCTGTCCGAAGGCGTGTCGGATGCGTGGGCGGCACCGGCGGCGAGGGACGTGGAGGTCCGCGAGGAGGAGGACCCCCTGGAGGCTCCCGAGCCGGGAACAGGCAAGGTCCTGGCCCTCCCTGGCCTGACGCAGGCGGCGCAACGCCTTCGCTCACGAGCCCGCCCGGTCCCAACCGGCCTACCGATACTGGCGGTTGAGAACCTGGCCATCGGTTTCGACGCCCGTCACGCGGGCGTGGACATCGTCGACGGCATCAGCTTCGAGGTCCACCCGGGCGAAGTCCTGGGCCTGGTGGGCGAGTCGGGCTGCGGAAAGTCACTGACGGCACTGACGGTGATGGGCCTGGAACCGAAGGGTGCCCGCGTACACGGCCAAGTCCGCTTCAACCAGCGGGACTTGCTGGCGGAACCGATGCGGGTACGCCGCAAGCTGCTCGGCCACGAGATGGCGATGATCTACCAGGACGCGTTGTCGTCCCTGAACCCGGCGATGACGATCCGTTCGCAGCTGAAGCAGGTGGTACGACGGGGAGGCCACCGCACACCGCAGGAACTCCTGGGCCTGGTGGGCCTGGACCCCGACCGCACCCTCCGCAGCTACCCGCACGAGCTGTCGGGCGGCCAGCGCCAGCGGGTCCTGATCGCGATGGCCCTGTCCCGGGACCCGAAGCTGATCGTGGCGGACGAGCCGACCACAGCCTTGGACGTAACGGTCCAAGCGCAGATCATCGAGCTGCTGCTCCGCCTGCGCGAGGAACTGGACTTCGCCCTGATCCTGGTCTCGCACGACCTGGCGCTGGTGGCGGACGTGACGGACCGGGTGGTCGTGATGTACGGCGGCCAGATCGTCGAAACGGGCGTGACGGCGGACCTGGTCGGCTCCCCGTCCCACCACTACACCCGGGGCCTGCTGGGCAGCGTGCTGTCACTGGAGTCGGCGGCGGTCCGCATGACCCAGATCAAGGGCACGGTCCCCTCCCCCGCCGACTTCCCCAAGGGCTGCCGTTTCGCGGACCGTTGCCCGATGGCGACGGAGGTGTGCCGCACGACGCCCCCCGATCTCCTGGGCGCATCAACGCACTTGGCGGCCTGCCACCACCCGGCGATCGACCTGACGACGCCGGAGCCGACGGGAAGCGAGAGCGTGAAGTGAGCACCAGTACAGCTACGCCTGATACGTCCATGTCGACTCCGTTGGTGGAACTGTCGGACACGCACGTGGTCCACAAGGCCCGCAGCGGCGGCCTGTTCACCCGGGACCGCGTGTACGCCCTGACAGGCGCCGACTTCAGGGTCGCGCCCGGCGAGACGGTGGGCGTGGTGGGCGAGTCGGGGTGCGGGAAGTCGACGCTGGCGAAGGTACTGGTGGGCGTACAGCCACCGACGTACGGCCAAGTCTCCTTCCGTGGCGCCGACTTGTGGACAATGAAGCCGGCGGAACGCAGATCGGCCATCGGCACAGGCACCGGCATGATCTTCCAGGACCCGTCGACGGCCCTGAACCGCCGCCTGACGATCCGCCAGATCCTCCGCGACCCGCTGGACGTGCACAGGCGAGGCACGCAGAAGGAACGGGAGGAGAGAGTAAGGGAGTTGATGGGCCTGGTAGGCCTACCGCGGGCACTGGCGGACGGCTTGCCGGGCCAACTCTCGGGCGGCCAACGCCAACGAGTCGCGATCGCAAGGGCGTTGGCACTGAACCCGGACCTGGTGGTGGCGGACGAACCGACCAGCGCCCTGGACGTATCGGTCCGAGCCCAGATCCTGAACCTCCTCCTGGACCTGAAGGAGCGGCTGGGTCTGGCGCTCGTCTTCGTCTCGCACGACATCCAGACGGTACGGCGGATGAGCGACCGGGTGATCACGATGTACCTGGGCCGGATCGTGGAGGAGTCCCCGGCGGACGAGGTGACGGACGGAGCGCGTCACCCGTACACCCGGGCCCTGTTCTCGGCGACGCCGGGCCTGCTGGACCCGATCGACCCGATCCCGCTGGTCGGCCCGGTCCCCTCAGCGACCCACCCCCCGTCCGGCTGCCCGTTCCGCACCCGCTGCTGGAAGGCGAGCGAGGTGTGCGCGGAGGGGATGCCGGAGTTCACGGCCGCGTCAATCCCGGGACACCGTTTCCGTTGCCATCACCCTGTGGAGGAGGGCCGGGCGACGCGGGACCTGGTCGCCCAGGCGGTAGCCGCCGTGCCCGACATGGCCTCTGACCTGCGGAACACCTCCGCAGCACCACCGCCCACCCCGAAAGACCCCAGGGAGCCCTGATGACCTTCCCCACCCCCCTGACCGGTGTCGTCCCTCCTGTCTGCACTCCCCTGACACCGGACCGCGGGGTGGACGTACGCTCACTCGTCAGGCTGGTCGACCACCTGGTGGAAGCGGGCGTGGACGGCCTGTTCGTGCTCGGTTCGTCGTCCGAGGCGGCGTATCTGACGGACGATCAGCGCAGGCTGGTGGTGGAGACGGTGGTGGGCCATGTCGCCGGCGCGCTCCCGGTCCTGGCGGGCGCGATCGACATGACGACACCCCGGGTACTGGACCACGTACGGTCGGTCTCGGCGGCGGGCGCGGACGCGGTGGTGGTGACGGCCCCCTTCTACACCCGCACACACCCCTCGGAGATCGCCCGCCACTTCCGCCTGGTGGCATCGGGCAGCCCGGTCCCGGTGGTGGCGTACGACCTCCCGGCATCGGTCCACAGCAAACTGCCTCCGGGCCTGGTCCTGGAACTGGCGGCGGACGGCGTACTGGCTGGGTTGAAGGACTCCAGCGGGGACCTGGCGTCGTTCCGGTCCGTGGTGACGGGCAGGCGGGAACACCCCGGGATCACCGGCTTCAGCGTCCTGACGGGCAGCGAACTGCTGGTGGACTCGGCGCTGGCGATGGGGGCGGACGGGGCGGTCCCGGGTCTCGCGAACGTCGACCCGGGGGGTTACGTACGCCTGTACCGGTTCTGCCGGGCGGGCGACTGGGACCGGGCCCGGGCCGAGCAGGAACGGTTGTGCGTGCTGTTCGGGATGGTGGGGGCGGGGGATCCGGTGCGGATGGGGGGCAGCTCGGCGGGGCTGGGGGCGTTCAAGGCGGCGCTGTACTTGCGGGGGGTTATTGACTGCCCGGTTACCGCTGATCCGCAGATTCCGTTGTCGGAGGACGAGGTGGAGCGGGTGGGGAAGTTTTTGGCGGGGGCGGGGTTGTTGTAGGAGGACGGGTGCACCGGGTTACCGGCCGCGAGGGCGGAGCGGTCCGGTGAGGTCCGGCAGACCGCCTTCGGCAAGCCAGCCCAGAAACGACGCACGCTTCCCACCCTTGATCACGTCCTCCAGGGCAGCGTTCACCGTGGCAGCCTGCGTTGTGGTGCCGAAGATCTCCGCCGCCTTCGCGATGCCTCCAACGAAGGTGGCGAAGGCAACGGCGGACAGGGTGAGTACGTACCCATGGGGGACTTTTGAATCCCGTACGGCCACTTGAGTGCGGAGGTCGGCGATCTCGACGCACTCGTTGCCTTCGCCGCCGCTGTAGCTGCTCTTGAACCACGTCGCAACTATCGCGTCCGCAGGGGCATTTGCTATATCAGTCACGAGGACAGCTCCTGTCGTGCTCCGGCGATCAGCCGCGACGAGGCTCTGGTGTTGGCGGCTTGCGAACGAAGGTAGTCGAAGGTCAACTTATAGGCACCCACGTCCTCCGCGTCATCGAGATACAGCCCACGTCGGCGCATCTCGATGTACACAACCGCCATGGAGTTGAGCGGTTGCCGCTCGTCGTCCCGTCCGAGGATCACGAAGTGCCCGGCTCCCGCAGCATGTGCCCCCGCGCTGAACGGCAGGATCTGAACCTCGATGTTGGGGCTCTTGGCCTCCTCTTGAAGGTGCTCAAGCTGTTGGGCCATGACCTTGGAATCGCCGACCGTTCTGCGCAGGACGGCCTCGTCCAGGATCACCCACAGGTGCAGTTCCGGGTCCCGTCGCAAGATGCCCTGGCGTTTGATGCGCGCCTCCACCATCCGCTCGATCTCATCGTTCGAGCTGCGCATTTCACGGGCCTGATGGATGGCGAGGGCGTACTCCTTCGTCTGGAGCAGGCCAGGGACAACACTGTTCGCGTAGACGTGCTCGTACGCCGCTTCGTGCTCGAAGGAGACCAGCGGGTCCAGCCATTCCGGCACCGCGCTGTTCCCGACCCACCAACCGTCGGTCTGTGACTTGGCGATGCCCACGAGGGCTTCGCACTCCTGCGTCGTGGCGTCACAGGCGTCGGCCAGGGCTTTGACCGTGGCCCATCGGATGCGGGCCCGGTCCTGCCAGGTTTCGTAGCGGCTCACAGTCGTCGTACTGACGCCCGCCCGTTCGGCCACCTGCGTCTGTGTGAGCCCGCATCGCTCCCGAAGCGAGACCAGACCGCGTGCGATCTGCATGCGGCCGGCCGGGCCCGTCTGTGTGGCGGTCATGATCCAGTATGCCTTCCTGTCAGGGAGCTGGCCGGCCTGCCCCGGTTCCTTCGGCCAACAGCGCCGACTTTATGGACTACTTGAGCGCTTCGGACATGAATCCGATGCCTGTCACCCACATCAGCGAACTCCCTCCATGCACATTTCTGCCATGGGATTCCCATGGCAGGCTTCCCGCAACGGTCGGATCGACCACCGCCCTTCGACCTTTGAGGAGTTCAGGACGTGAGCGGACTCATTGCATCTTTCGCCCGCCTGCTACGCGGGTTCACGGCCCCCTCCGGCCACTGCCATCGAATCGGCCAGTCCTTGCCGGTGCCGCACCGGCGCACCCCTGTGTACACACGGTTCAAGCCGCCCGGCATCGCTGTCGCTCCCACAGTCCGCCCTTGGTACGAGCCCATCGACGGCACCACCACCGTGCTCGTCCGCCCCTACCTCGCCGCGTACGAGCATGAGGAGACGGCCCGGCTTCAGCGACTGCGTCGCGACACCCCGTGGTTCGCCGCCTACGGTGTCGACCTCGACGCGCTCGACGTTCACCGCCAACTGGAGGTTGCGTGATGGACGTGAGCGACAGCGCAGTGAAGCAAGCGGTACGGCTTCTGCCCTGGACCGGAAGCGAGGGACAGCCCTGCCTCCTCATCTCGGACGGCGACGGCCCCGTCTCGCGGATCGCCGACCGGGTTGAGGCCGTACAACTCGGCCTCGCGGACAGGCTCCTCGGCCGCGCGCAGGAGTTAATCGCAGCCCCAGAGTTGTCGATCAGTGAACTGGGCTCGCTGGTAGCCCAGTTGACCGACGCACTCCGGGACGCACTACTCATTGCCGAGTGCCGAGGTGACCGGCTCGGAGCAGTGGGGTACGGCGCTCCTCAGCTCGGTGAGAACGTCCATGACGTACTCACACACACCGCAGCCGGCCCTCAAACGTTCGCCGAGTTCTCGTTCCCGGGTACAGACCTCACCTCGGCTCGCGCCGCCCGGCGCTGCGTGCGGAGCATGGCCGAGTTGCGGGATCTGCCTTCCAGCGTGGTGGACGATCTGGAAACGATCACCGGGGAGTTGGCGGCCAACGCCCTGGAACACACCGACAGTCGAACCATCACGGTCGCGCTGACCCTGGCCGCTGAAACGGCCACGGTCAGTGTGACCGACGAGGGCAAGGGGTACGCGCCGGTGGTACACACGCCGACGGGGCCGAGTCCCGAGGAAGAGCGCGGACGCGGACTGCTGATCACCGACGCACTGGCAGCCCGTTGGGGAAGACGGCAAACCACCAGCGGCGTCACCGTCTGGGCCGAGATCGCCACGGCGTTTCCGGGGCCTGCCCGATGATCCCGCCACCCGTGCCCATAACCGACACGCTCGCGTCCGACAGGTGCAGCACCGCGCCCGCCGCAGAGCTCCAGCACACGGTTGCCCATCCCCTCGTACACATGCGTCGTCTTCAAGGCTGGCCTGAACACCTGGCCCGGACCGCCCTGCCGATCGTCACCTGACGCCTCACCCACCAGCCCGCGACACTGCGGAAGGAGTACGCCCGCACCGCCTCCGCGTGCCGTGGCACCCCGGCGCAGCGACACGCCACAACCTCGCCCGCGATCACGCGGGACAAACGGGGTGAACCAGCAGCCCGGTAACACACTCACGACCGCTGGCGAATCGAGGCTAACTACGCGATTTGACTGATGGCGGCACCGGGGTATCGATCAATCTCGTTGCTCCTAGAGAAGAACGACGGCGCATCGACTGGACAATCAGCCATCGCCCACGATGGATTACCCGAAACAATGAGACCCTCCCCACCCATGGACTCCAGAAGGAAAATGTAGTCCAAATATTCAACAATTCCGTACTTTCTAGCCAAAGCGTCGGCTTCGCTACCCGATACTTTCCGAATAACGAGTCCCTTCATCGATGACCTCAGAAACATGACCTGAACATTCCCTGCATGCACTTCAATTCGAGGCTTAGATGCAAGACCGAGATCAGAATCACTACGCAGGAGCAGGGATCGATGCGTGACCGAATATTCCCACACCTTAAAGATTCTATTAGGCTCACTAAATTCCATTTCACCCCTTCAGGGATTCTCCATTCAACCCATCCGCGTTGGCTTTAGTCACGCGAATGGATTCATTACATCCAGCACCCTCTCCCCTCCGGAGTACCACTCTATGGAGTCCCACGAGCGATTACCCATTCTCACCTGCCTCTCTACCACGCTCATCTCCCATGCCGTTCCTGCACCAGGACCGGGGAGTTCCTGACCAGGACCGATCCCGAACTGCCGGCCGCGCCGCACTGCCACCCCAAAGGCATCAGATATTGCAGCGGGTGTCCCACCTGCTCCTGGCATCCCATCAAGCGTAATTGAGAGAGTGACATTCTCGTCTGCCACGCCGGACATGACGCCGGACATCCACTGTGGAACTCCTGCTGAATTCACGCCACCATAGGCTGGTCCATTGAATGTTTGTGCGTTCGCGTCACCTGCTGCTCGCAATTTCGCCGCAAGAGCATCTGAGTGTTCCTCAACACCCAAGACAACGCTGCTGCAGTTGTGTACCAGTACCGGTGCGGCCTCTGCGAGCACATAGTACGTGTGGATGTTGCTGACGGAGAGGTTATGGACGGTAACGTCCTGGGTGGTCCAGCGCTTGATGGCGGTGATCTGGATGCGGGTGCCGGCTCCGGTCTGGAGCCACTGGCCGGGCTGGAGGTCGGTGGCGTCGGTCCACTTGCCGAGTTCGGGGACCCAGAAGGGGTGACGGTCGGTCGCGGTGATCTCGGCGGTCTTCGTGCCCTTTGCGCCGTCGGTGTCGATGGTGACCTTGACGAGGTGTTTGAGGCTCGTGCCCTTGATTTCGGAGGTGACCGTCTCCACCCGGGTCACACCGGTCTCCGGGTCGGTGGCCATGACCTTGTCACCGACCTTGACGTCCTTGATCGCCTTGGTCGAGCCGTCGGCCATCAGAACCCTGGTCTCCGGGGTAAAACTGTTGTTCGTGCAGCCGGGACTTCCACCGCTCGATCCGCTGTCACCGCCGGAGTCGTCGCGTCCCGAACCCCCGCGTGAGCCACCGGACTTGGACTCCGCCTTGCCGCCACCGTCCGAGCCCTTGGACTGAGCCGTCTTGCGTGCCTGGACCTGTGGGGCGTTGCCCCGGGCGCCCTTGGACCCTGTATGCGACTTCTTCTTCGCGGCTTCGGCTGCGGCCTTGGCCGCTGCTCTCGCCTTGCGTTTCGCCTCGGCCGCCGCGGCCTCCGCCGCCTTCTTCGCCTTGATCAGCGCCGCCTTGGCCGCCTTCGCCGCCTTCAGGCCCGCCTCCGCGACCACCTTCGCCGCCCGCCAGGCCTTCACCGCGCCCAGCGTGGCCTTGAAGGCCTTCCACATCTTCTTGCCCTTGGAGAAGACGCTCGTCCACGGAATCGCGTCCATCAGCAGGCTGCCACACGCCCACAGGTCACCCTGCGAGAAGCAGCCCACGATGTCGTTCCAGCCGACGAACTCCTTGAACACCGCCCAGCCGACCGACAGGATCACATCGCCGATCGAGACCGACAGCGTCCGCTGGTACTCCGCGATCTTCGCGTCCAGTGCCGCCATCGACGCGTCGAAGCTCGACGCCGATGAGGTGAGGCCGCTCGGGTCCGAGTGTGTGACCGGGTTGTTGTTCGCGTACGAGTAGCCGTTCGCCTGGAGCGGGTCGCTCTGGTCCAGGACCGGGTCCACCGAGATGAAGCGGCCGGTCGCGGGGTCGTACTCCCTTGCTCCCAGGTGCACCAGGCCCGAGCCCGCGTCGTCGTCGCCCGTCGCGTACGCCGTGCGCGAGCGTGTCGCCACGTTCGACGTGCGGTCCTCGCCCCACGGGTCCTTCTTGCTCACCCGTACCGACTGGTCGCCGTCCAGCTGCACCTCGGCCAGCGGGGTGCCGTTGTGGTCCACCGCGTTCGCGAACACCTGCTCGTCCACGCCGGACGTCGAGGACGCCTCGCGGTAGCGCGTCACGGTCGGGGCGCCGCCGTGGCCGTAGGAACGCTCCGCCGAGCGGAGCTTGCCCGTCGGTGTCAGGGCGACCGTCGTGTCCGGCAGGTGCAGGACCGCGCCGGCGGCCGAGCGCTCCAGTACACGGTTGCCCATGGCGTCGTACACGTACGTCGTCTTCGAGGCCGGCTTGAACACCTGGCCCGTCGCCGACGCCGAGCAGGTCGCCAGGACCAGGTCCACGCCGTTCGTCAGCAACGCGGCGTTCATGCACAGGCTCGTGCCCACGAGCTTGATCAGGCCCGTGTCCAGGACCTCCCAGCGCTGTGCCGCCGTGGCCTTGTTGCAGGGCTGGATCTGGACCGCCGCGCCCGCCGCCGTGCCGTTGGGCTGGGCGCAGCTCCCGCCGACCACGAACTGGCCGACGGCCGCGTTCTCGACCGTGCCGTTGTTGTCGGTGTCCAACGCCTCAAGGCGGAAGTTCTGCGCCTTGGTGCCGTTGCACACGTACAACTGGAGGGCCGTGCCCGCCGTGGTGCTGGAACCCGTGAGGTCCAGGCACATCTCCGACGCGCCCACCCAGGCCCCGGAACCCTCCGGCCCGAAGCCCGTCACCGACTCGACCTGGCCGTCCCACGTCCAGGTCAGGCCCTGGGACGTGTCACCGCCCGTGGTGCGGTTGATGAGGTTGCCCGCGTCGTCGTACGTCTGTGTGGAGCGGGTCTTGACCTCGGCTCCGGCCGCCGTGTGGGTCGTGGTGTCGTACGAGGTCAGGGTGTGCGGCTGGTCGTTCTTGACCGTGGCGACGTCGTTCTCGCCGAAGTTGTAGTCGGTCGTCACGTCGTTGTTGGTGGCCACCGTCCCGGAGGTGACTGTCGGGTCCGCCTTGTGGACCGTCTTCGACTCCCGGTTGCCCAGCACGTCGTAGGTGTACGACTGCCAGTAACCCGCGTTGTTCGAGGAGACGTTGACCGTTCCGTCGGAGTACACCGGCTCGGCCGTGCTCTTACCGTCCGCCTTGCATGCCTTGCCGCTCGGTGTCGTCCATGCCGTCTTCAGCTGTCCGAGCGTGTCGTACGTGAAGCACTGCTGGTCGGTGGTGGACGTGGGGCCCGAGCCGAGGTTGTCCGAGACCGACAGGATGTTGCCCGAGGCGTCGTAGGCGTAGGCGCGCTCGCTCACCTCATGGGCGGCCACGACCGACGTGTCGGTCGCGTTCTCCCGGACCAGCGCGCTGGTGAGCAGTTCGCCCGTGGACTCGTTGAACGAGTTGTCCTGCCACAGGCGGTGGCCGATCTCGCCGACCGTCGAGCGCAGCACCTGCCCGTAGGGCGAGTAGTCGGTCTCGGTGACGTACCAGTCGTCGCCGGAGACCGTGACCGGGAGCCCGGCCTGGTTGTAGCGGGTGATGACGGACTCGGCGGTCAGGCCGCCCACCTCGGGGGTGGTGTACTTCTCCAGCTGACCGTCTTCGTTGTACGTGTAGTTGTACGTGTACTCGGTCTTGAAGCCGTCCGCGGTCGTGCCCACCGTCGTGCCCGAGGGCATGGTCAGCGTCATCGACGTCGGCTGGTAGTCCGCCGTGTACCCGGCGATCGACGTCTTGTACGCCTTGCTGCCGTCCTCGTAGCGGATCGCCGAGGCCAGCTGGCCCTTGCCGCCAGGGGCGGAGTCGTAGGCGTACGACTGGACCATGGTGCCCGAAGTCGCGCCCGCCGGGGTGAAGTTGACCTCCGACACCCGAAGGTAGCGCTCATAGCTGTACGCCAGCTTCCCGCCGAGGGCATCGGTCGCCGAGGCCACGCGGCCCGCCGCGTCGTAGTCGGTGTTCGTGGCGCCGGAGTCGGGGTCGGTGGTGTCGGTGACCCGGCCGAGTGCGTCGTACTTCCAGGTGCGGGTGTGGCCCACCTCGTCCGTGGAGGTGACCATGTCGCCGCGCAGGTCGTACTCGTACGTAGTGGAGATCGCGTTGGCATCGGTCAGCGCCGTGTCGCTGTACGTGTCCTGCTGCACCGTACGGCCCAGCGCGTCCGTCCACACCCGGGAGCCGGGCGTGCCCTTCGGCTGACGGACGATCGTGTAGTCGAGGCCGTACTCGTAGCGGGTGGTGCGGTCCGTGCTGGGCACGGCCGTCCCGCCATTGTCGTGCGTCGTGCCGTCCTGTGCGTACGAGCTGTGGTACGGCGTGACCGTCAGCACGCGACCCAGGCCGTCGTACGTGTATCTCGTCTCGTTGGGGACGAGCGAGTCGGAGTCGGGAACGACCAGCTTGGTGCTCGGCTCGCCCGCCATGTAGTAGGCGTTGTTGGTCTTGCTGACCTGGCCGGAGGAGTTGTGGAAGGTGTCGGTGACCAGTTTTCCGCCGCCCACCGCCGGGGTCTGGGACTGCCGTTCGCGGCCCAGACCGTCGTAGATCGCGGTGGAGGCCGTGTAGACGGCCTTGGTGCCGTCGGCCGCCGAGGTGGGGTTCCGCTCCAGGGACTCGGTGACGACGGACACCGGCTCGTTCTCAACAGTGTTGTACGTGTAGCGCGCCGTGGGGTCGTCCGTGGCAGGTTGGGTGGGGTCCCAGGCTGCCGTCGTACGGCCCAGCGCGTCGTACTCGTACGACGTGGAGCGGCCGTTGGGGTCGGTCGAGGTCAGGGTGGCGCCGCGGCCGGGTTCCACCGTGGTGACCGAGATCAGTCCGGTCTCCGCGCCCTCGACGACATTCGTGCCCTGGACCGTCGTGATCTCGTAGACCTGGCCGGAGGACGGCCCGTAGGCCGTGGTGTTGGCCAGCCCGGTGGGGCCGGTGACCTTCGTGACCCGGCCGAAGCCGTCGTACGTCGTCCGCGACTCGGGGTAGGAGGAGTTCCAGCCCGTACCCGCCTCCGTCGGCACCACCGTGCGGGTCGCCTGGCCCTTGGTGGGCGTGGCGGTCAGCGAGGTGGCGTCGTCGTAGAAGACGCGCGAGCCGGTGACCAGTGTCGAACCCGTCGCCGCCGACAGCGCCGTGGAGCAGGTCGACGTACCCGTCGTGGTGATCGTCTGACTGACCAGGCCGATCAGGTAGACGCCCCTGACGGCGGTGGTTTCCTTGGTGTCGTTGTTGACGTACGAGGTGTAGGTGCACGACTCGTCGTTGGGCTGCGCCTCGTCGCCGTACTCGCGGACCAAGGTCGGTAGACCGTACGTCGAGTCGTAGTCGGTCTCCGTCAGTACCGTGCGCAGTTCCTCGTCGTCGCCCGGGCGGGTGCCCGAGGACTTGGTGACCGTCTTGACCTTGGCCAGGGTGACGCGTTCGGAGACCACGTCCGGGCCGTCGGTGCGGTCTCGGGTGGCCAACCGCACCGGGGGGTTGGGGTAGTTGACCGTGCGGGATATCCACTCGGCTGTGGTGTCCGAGTCATAGTCGGGGTAGGTCAGGGACTCGGCGACCATGCCCGCGTAGGCCTTGAGGTCGTCCGCGATGACCGCGCCGGTGATGTCCTTGGCCTTCAGGGTCCGCTTGGTGCCGTCCGCGAGGACGTCGTCGCTCATGCCCCGGAAGTAGCGGGTGACCGACTTGGAAGCGACGGTGTCCGAAGGGGCACCCTTGTTACCGGTGACCGTGATGGTGACCGGGTAGCCGCGCCAGTCGTCCCAGGTCCGGGTCTTCGGGCGGGAGAACTCCGCCTGGTTCTTGGCCCAGAGCGCACCGGCGACGAGGTCGCTCTCGTCGGTCTCGTACTCGTACGTCGTCGTCACGTCGTTCACCGCGTCCGCCAACTGCGCGTCCTCGGTGATCTTCTCGACCACGTATTTGTGGAACCAGGACGTGTGCTTGTCGATCAGCTCGCCGTCGGCGTGCCAGAAGACCGGATAGCAGCGCAGCGTGTTCTTGTCCGGTGCGGGGAGGTTCGTACCGGTGGCGCAGGCGTCTTCGGGTGCCTTGTACGTGACGCGTGTGCTGCCGCCGTACTCGGAGACAACTGTCTGGATGCGCAGCCGGCCGAACAGCGGGTCCGTGTCGCCCGAGCCCTCCTTGACGCGGTTGGGCAGCGCCTCCATATTGGCGCCGAAACGGACCGGGTTGAGGGGCTTGGTGTCACCGTCCACCCCGTAACCGGTACGCGTGATGGACTCCAGCCACAGTGCGGTGTACTCACCGGTCAGCCCCCAGGGGAACGACTGGGCGAGGCTCCAGGAGTCCACCTTCGAGAGGAGGGTCGTGCCGTACGTGGTGTCCGCGATGCCGCAGGCGTAGCGGGAACCCGAGTCGTCGGCCGGGTTGTACTCGGTCAGCGTCACGCCCTGCTGACGCTGGGCGCATGCGGTGACCGTCGCGAGGCGCTTGCGCGACCAGAACGTCGGGCCGTACGTCGAGCACTTCGCGCCCGTCTCGCAGGCGAGGTCGGCGGGGGTGTCGTACCAGGGGCGGGTCAGGTACGACTGCTTGGAGTCGAAGTTGGTTTCGGAGCACTCCGGCGTGCCGACACCGGGGTCCTTGAAGCAGCGCTCCTCCTCGGTGAAGTTCACGCGGCCCAGCGGCTCGGCGGAGTAGAGGGTGTTCGAGCGCTGGCCGTAGTCGATGCGGGAGAGGTAGCCGCCCCGGTCGTACTCGACCGCCTCGGCCACATTGTTGTTCTTGGCGTAGGCGTTGGTCTCCTTGTCCCACCACAGCGACATCGCGTTGCCGTTGAGGTCGACGACGTAGTCGAGCTGGAAGCGCCAGCCCTGGTCGCAGAAGGAGTCCTCGAACTTCGTGGCGTGGCACGGGTCGCTGCTGTGGTTGCCCGCCACCGGCACGTTCAGGACCGACTCGGTCTCCTCCTTGCCGGAGGCCCAGCCGGGCAGACGGTTCAGGCCGAAGTAGTACTGGGTGCCGTCGCTGGTGGTGACCCGCCAGAACTCCCCGTTGTTGTCACCGTTGTTGGACGTGTGGGTGACGTCGAGGATGCGCTTGTAGTCGTCGCTGGTGAGCAGCTCGACGCGAGTGTTGTCGCCGCGGGCGCTCTTCCATTCACCGGTGTCGTCGTCCAACACCAGCTCGGTGGTGGTGCCGTTCAGGGACAGCACCGCGTTGTACGAGCCCCAGCACTGGTCGCCCGTGAACTTGCCCGCGTTGTTCGCGTTCGCCGTGTCGGCCGCGCAGCCCACGAACGTGCGGGTGATCGCACCCGGGTTGTAGTCCCAGCCCTCACCGATCCACGAGACCTGGTTGTTGGTGGAGGACGTACGGCCGTCCGAGGACTGCGAGTTGTAGCTCAGGGTCACGTTCGGGGAGGGACCGGCCGGGACCTGTGGGCCCGCCATGGTGTACGCGTACGTGAAGGCTCCGGACGAGCCGCCCTGCGACCAGGAACCGGCCGAGGAGATCGGGGTCGCGCCGAAGTCGCCGCCCGAGCCCGCCCCGTAGGAGGTGCCCATCACCAACGCACCGTTGACGGAAGAGTCGACCTGCCGCACGCTTCCGGCCTGGTCGCCGCCGCGCCACACGGCCGAGTCGACCGAGCCCTCGTCGGTGCTCGCGGCCGTGGAGACGCTGGTGGACGTGGCCGTGGACACCGACGCCAGGTCAGCCGTGTCCACGGTCAGGTTGAGGAGCGTCTCCTGTACCTGCTTCTCGGTCTCGGCGTCCTCGGCGGGCTCGTCGGTCGCCGTGTCCTCGCCCGGGTCCGTCTCCGACCCGGTGTCGTCGCCCGTCTCACCGACCGGCACGGTCACCTCGTCGGCGGTGCGCTCGACCTCGGTGGTCAACGGGATACCCGTCGAACACCCTTCCTCGTCGGGGGTGGTGAGGTAGCAGGCGGGCATCAGGGCGAAGGACAGCCGGTCCAGCCATTGCGCGCTGTACGCCTCGGCGAAGCGGGTCGCGTCGATCTGGATGACCGCCTCGCCCGTGGCCGTGTCCGGCGGGTCGACCTCAAGAAGGAGCCCCTGCGCGCCGGCCGCCACCGCCTCGGCCTCGGGCTTGACCTCGACAGTCCACTCGCCCTCAAGGGCGTCGGCCTCGGCGGCCGTCGCGTCCTCGGGTGCTCCGACGCCGACGGTCACCGTGCCGTCGGTGGAGGCCGCGACCTGCTCGGTGGTGCCCGGGGCCAGGCCGACGACCGGCACATCGGTGCCGGTCACCGCCGGCACCGGTACCACCGCCGCCGGTTCGTACGGCTGGGCCGGCTCGGTCGAGGGGACGCCGTCGAGTTCATCGAGCTTGCCGGTAGCGGTCTCGTCCAGGACGAGGGCGTCCGTCTCCTGCAACTCGTCGAGCTCGACCTCTGTCGTACGGGGGTTGTTGTTGTCGGGGCCCAGGGCCACCGCGCCCGGCAGGACCGCGATGTTGAGGGCGAGGAACAGGGCGGCGACGACACCGAACCGCGCTCTTCGGCGTATCAACCGCTCACGAGACGACCTGCGCGCCAGCGAACCTCTGCCGCACCACGACAAACCCCCACCCACGGCCAACCGACCTTCCCCAGCCCGATCCACAACCATCAGAAACGTTCAGGCCGTTGGCACACGGCGATCAACGATGAGGACGAACTTGCGGGTTTGTGAAGATCCACGTCAAGGCGAGATAAAGGTGTGTTAGCTATGCCACTTTCCAAATCTGAACAAAGAATGGCAAAAAAACGTATCTGGCCGCCCATCGTTCCGCTCCGCCTGTTTCCCCTCTCCACAAGGGTGTTGATCTCGTAGGGGTCGCCTGCTCATACTCCAACCGCCCGAGCACAGCGCGTCGCGCGTTCGCACGGTCTGTCACCGGACCCGAGGGCAACCCCGAATCAGTGTTGGAGAAGGGCCCCTTGAGCGACCTCGACAGCGCCGCCGAACCGAGCGAGGCGGCCCCCGCGGCAATACCCCCGAGCGCAACGACCGGCAGTCGGAGAGGGCGGACGGTCCTCGCCGGCGCACTTGCGCTCGCGCTGCTGGCAGGCGGTGCCACGGTCATGGCCCTGCGCGACGACAGCACGTCCAACACGTCGTCCGAGGCCGACGCCCGGACCAAGCGCAAAAGCGAACCGATCGACGAGGACACGGCCCAGCGGCAGGCCCGCAAGACCGGCCAGAAGGTCCAAGTCGCCTCACTGACCGACGAGTTCTCCATCACGTACGCCAACCCCGACGGCACCTTCACCTATGCGGTTTCCGCGCAGGCGCAGCGGGCGAAGAACGCCAAGGGGGAATGGGCTCCGATCGACACCTCGCTGCGGCAGGGCGACGACGGCTGGTCCACCGTGAACAGCCTTTACCCGGTCACTTTCGCAACGGGCGCCCCCGACCGCGCTCCGGCCTCCAAGGCCCGGGCCAGCGGGGCGAGTTCCGCCGTCGCCAGTGCCCGTACGGCCGTCTACCGCACGACGACCGGCACGGCGAGCAAGCGCGCGGTACAGGCCGCCGACCAGGTCGCCGACACCGCCTGGACCCCGTTGCTGACGATGACCGCCGAAGGCCACGAGGTGCAGGTCGAGTGGCCCGGCACGCTGCCCGAGCCGGTCGTCGAGGACAACAAGGCGCTGTACGAAGGCGTGTTCCCGAACGTCGACCTGATGCTCACCGCACGCGACACCGGCTACACCCACGTCCTGGTCGTCCACACCCCGGAAGCCGCCGCCGCACTGGCCGCCGCCCCGCCCCGCTACCGCTTCACCTCACCCACCCTCGCCTTCTCCCTCGACTCCGCCACCGACGTCCTGCGCGGCAAGGACAAGGACGGCAACGAGATCACCGTCTCGCCCACCCCGTTCCTGTGGGACTCGGCGGGCACCCACGACACGGACACCCCGGCCACCGACCCGGACGCCTCCACCGGCACCAACGAGAACCCGGAAGTTGTCGAGGAGTGGTCCGGGAACGGCGACTCCTCGGACAGTGACGCCTCGGAGGACGGGGGCACGGACGACCCGATGGCCCCCTGGAACAACAGCCCCGTCGCCTCCGACGCCGACCCCGCCGCGTACGCCGTCCCGGCCGCCGCGACCGACACGCTCGCGCTGCCCGCCGCGCACGGCCCCGGCGAGGGCGCGCACGCCACCACCGCCAAGGCATCGATGGACAACGACGGCGTCCTGACCATCACCCCGCCCGACGCCTACCTGACGGCCGCCGAGGCCCCGGTCTACCCGGTCTTCCTCGACCCCTCCACCGTCGGTATCAGGGCCAACTGGACCACCGTCTACAAGAAGTACCCCAACTCCAGCTTCTACGACGGCGCCAACTACAACGAAGACACCAAGGAAGCCCGGGTCGGCTTCGAGAAGGACACCTGGGGCACCGCCCGGTCCCTCTTCAAGTTCAAGTTCCAGAAGTCGATCAAGGATGCGACCGTCACCAGCGCCCGGATGGAAATCCTGGAGACCCACTCCTGGTCGTGCAGCAAGCGCACCATGCAGGTGTGGCACACCGGCCCGTTCTCCTCCGGCACCACCTGGAACAAACAGCCCACCTGGAGCCGGAAGATCACCTCCAAGTCGTTCGCCTACGGCTGGAAGTCCAACAGCTCCTGCCCCGACACGAACGTCCACTTCACAGGACGCCGCCGACAACGGCTGGTCCACCCTCAACATCGGTCTGGTGGCCTCCAACTCCTCCGCCGCCCCCACCTCCAACGCGACCAGCCTGGAAACGGACTCCTACTCCTGGAAGAAGTTCAAGGCCGAGGAGGACGGCGCCCCCCAGCTGTACATCAACTACAACCGCAAGCCCAACGCCCCGACCGCGATCGACATGCAGCCCGGTTCGTGCGACACCAGCACCGAGCCCTATATCCGGCTCGGCAAGACCACGCCCTACATCAGCGCCAAGGCGACCGACCCCGACGGGGTCCTCACCAAGCTGGAGTTCGAGATCGGGCGTGACGGCACCCACGTCCCCGACAACTACAACAACACCAAGAGAAGCATCTTCAGCACGATCAGCAACGGCGAGACCGGCTCGGCCCGCCTTGACAGCCTGGTCAACGGCGTCACCTACCAGTGGCGGGTACGTGCCTGGGACGACCAGTCCAGCAGCAGTTGGGGGCCCAGCGGCGGTACCAGGTGGTGCCGGTTCACGTACGACACGACCCTCCCCTCCTCACCCACGGCCAGCTCGGTGGACTTCCCCCGGGACACCGACATCAACGGCGACAGCGAGGTCTGGTCAAAGGAGCCGTTCGGCACCGCCGGCGCCTTCACCTTCACAGTCGGTGACCCACAGGAAACGGACATCGTGAAGTTCGTCTACTCCATCAACTCGACGAACACGGCCAGTTGGATCTGCGCCAATGGCACCAGCGGAACGACAGACGGCCTCGCCAAGTCCTGCAGCGCCACCAGTACTCCCGTCACCTCGCTGACCGTCACGGGTGTCAAGCCGCCTTCCGCCGGCCCCAACCTCCTCCACGTCAAGGCCGTAGACGCGGCGGGCAACATCTCCCCCGAGTTCAAATACAGCTTCTACGTCACCCCACGCACCAAGGCAGACGCCGCCGGCGACCTCAGCGGCGACGGGGCCCCCGACTTCGCCTCCCTCTCCGCCGCCGGAAACCTGCTGATCACCTCGGTCTCCAAGAGCGGTACGTGGATCTCCGGTTCCTGGGGCATCCATGAGCGCTGGAACCTGCTGATGGACGGGAACACCGCGCCCCACCTCTGGGACGGCGCCGCCACCAACCCCCAGTACTCCCTGATCACCCACAACGGCGACTTCGCCCCCGCCGACGGCGCGACCGACTGGGTGATGCGCACCCCCGACGGCGGGCTCTTCATCTACCCCGGCGACGGATACGGCGGCCTCGACGTCAGTCGACGCATCGAGGTACGACTGCCCTCCAACGCCCCCTCCCCCACCACCTTCTCCGAGATCAAGTCGGCGGGCGACATCACCGGCGACGGTCAGCCCGAACTCTTCGTCGCCGGTGGCACGGGCGGCGCCGAACTCTGGGTCTTCTCCGGCTACAGCGGCGGCTACTTCACCACCGCGACCCGGATGACCACCGCCGACTGGGGCACGCGGGACTTCGTCACGATCGCCGACTACAACAACGACGGTGCCGCCGACATGATCTACCGCATCGCGGGCGGCACCCTCTACCTCCGCAAGGGCATCCTGGAGAGCGACGGCACGGGTACGGTCCTCACCAGCCTGGGCACGTCCGGCGCCAGCCTGGACGGGGACGACGTCTACGCCACCGGCATGACGCCCGCCCTCTTCCCCCAGCTCTACGGCAGCCCGGACAACACCGGCGACGGCAACCCCGACATCTGGGCGACCAACTCCGCCGGGGCACTGCTGCTGTACCACGGCGGTGCCACCGCCATCGGCAGCGCCAGCACACTCCGTACCAGCGGCTACAGCACGGTCATGCAGCTGGGCTGACGGTACGACAACCAGGTTGGCTGAAGTCCTTCTTCAAGCACCCTCCGCCGCGCGAGAATGCTGCCCCGGAACGGGTCACGTGCGGCGGGGCAGGGCGGGGGCGGCTGGCGGGATGACGGCGACTGATGGTGCGGCGGCTGACGGTGCGGCAACGGATGGTGCGGCGACGGATGGCGTGGTGCCGGGGCGGTTCGGTGGGCGGCGGCGGTTCATGGTGCTCGGGGCCGGGGGACTCGCGGCCGTGGCCGGCGGGGTCGGGACCTGGCGGCTTCTCGGCGGCGGTGCGGAGCAGTGGCCGTGGCAGCAGGTCTGGGCCGAGCCGCTGGACGGGGTGTATCCCTCGGCGCTCAACGCGCACGCCGGTGTCCTGTACCTGTCCGGTTTCGGCGGGGTCATGGCGGTGGACCAGTCCCGCGGCGGCAAGCGGTGGCAGGCGCTGTCGGACCTCGACAGCCAGTCCGTCCCGGTGTTCGGCGCGGGTGTTGTCTGTATCACCGGCGTCCGCACGGGTGGGCGGACGGTGGTGAACGGTCTTGAGGCGTCCTCGGGCCGTGTGCTCTGGGAACGCGAGGTCGACGGTCTGACCGATTACGCCCCGACACCGGCCGGGGACGTCATGCTCGTGGTGATCGGGGACGCCGTCGTGGCCTCGCCGACCGTCGTCCACGCGTTCGACACCCAGTCCGGCCAGATCAGGTGGAGCACCGAGCTGCCCGCGAGGACAGTGGATCCGTCGGCGCCGGTGTCCGGGCACGGTCTGGTGTATCTGACCTCCGGGGTGTTCACCGAGGGGTCGATGGCCTGGGCACTGGATCTGGCGACGGGCGCGCTGCGCTGGAAGTTCCCTTCGGAAGGCTTCCTGGGCGCCCCGGTCCTGGCCGGACGCGAACTCCACATGACCGCCAGCCCGAGCAGCGGCAGTGCTGACCAGCGGCACAACGCGTTCGTCACGCTCGACGCCGTTTCGGGGAAGGAGCTGCGGCGGGCGGGGAACCTGCCGGTCGGCACCGAGCTGAGCGTCCAGCGGGTGGGCGGCACGCTGTACGCGGCGGTCCGCCGTTACGGCGACCAGTACCGCACCACCCTCGTCGCCGTCGACGTGTCGACCGGCCGGGTGCGCTGGCAGGCGGACACGGGCATCGACATCGTGCGGACCTTCCGCGTCTCCGGCGACACGGTCCTGGCCGGGGGCAACGAGCCCCCGGAAACGACCGGTTCCTATCTCGTCCAGGTCTTCGACACCGCCACCGGCCGCCGCCGCTGGAGCCGCGACATGGGAACCCGCGTCGGCTCGAAGGGCCCCGTCCTGACCGACGGCACGGTCTGTGTCCCCACCCGCGCCGCGAAGTACACCGACCGGGGCACGCTCACCTTCCTGGACCTCGCGTCCGGCACCACCCGCTGGCAGCAGCCCCTGTCCGCCGGCGGTGGCGCCACGGCGTGCCCGGACGGCCGCACGCTCTACGTCATGGCCATGCCGTTCCCGACGCCCCCCGGAGAGACGTCGGAAAACCGACAAGTCCCCACGCTGTACGCGTTACGGCGCGGGGATTCCGATTCCTGACGACACCGTCCCCACACCCACCCGCCGGAACTCGATCGACTCGTAGGTCCCGGCATCCCCCGTCTCGTACAGCACCCCCACCACCCGCCGGTCCACCGGCACCAGGTCCGAGTAGGCCGCCCGACGGTTCGACAACGTCAGCACCTTCGTGAACGTCTCTCCCCCGTCCCCGCTCCGCCAGATCGCCAACGACCGCCGCGCCGTGGGTTCCGACGGTCCCGAGAACAGCAACGCACCCGAACCGCCCCGGAGTTGGAGCACACTCCCCTGCACGATCGGGACGTCGTTCAGCGTCGGCTGGACCGTGTACGGGCGGTCCAAGGACTTCGCGCCGTCGCTTGAGTAGGAGTCCAGCCGGTTCCCGGGCATCGACCCGTTCTGGTCCCTCGACGAGAAGTACAGCCTGCCGTCCGGGAGTTGGGCCGCGGTCGTCTCGTTGGCGTTCACGATGCCGTCGTACGAGTCGTCCACGAAGCCCAAGTGCCAGGTGCGGCCCGCGTTGTCGCTGTAGATCGCGTGGCCGCCGTAGTACTTGGACTCCTGGCCCGTGTCCGACGAACCCGTCGGCGGGGCCGCCGAGTGGTTGGACGGGATGACGATCCGGCCTGCGTGCGGACCCCTCTCCAAATAAACAGCATGTCCTGGACCCGTCGCGTACCAGCGCCAGTTCGGCAGCTTCGTCTGGGCCGTGATGTCGCGCGGGCGCGTGAAGCGGCGGCCGTCGCTCGCGCCGGTGCTGGTCTGGACGAAGACCCTGCGGCTCTGTTCCGGCGTCGCCTCGCCCCGCATGATCTGGGCCTCCGTCACCGCGCCGGAGTTGTACGACGTCACCAGCACGATCCGGCCCGTCCGCCGGTCCACCACCGGCGCCGGATTGCCCCGCGTGTCACCGCCCCCGGCCGCGACCACCGACAGCGGACCCCAGGTGCAGCCGCCGTCGGTGGAGCGGCGCAGGACCACGTCGATGTTTCCGCTGTCTCCCGCGCCGTCGTGTCTGCCCTCGGCGAAGGCCAGAAGGGTGCCCTTGCGGGTCGTGACCGTGGCGGGGATGCGGTAGGTGTCGTAGCCGCCCTGGCCCGCGGTGTAGGGGACCGACGACGTGCAGTACGAGCGGGTGGCCGCCGCCTGGGCCGGTGCCGTGGTGAGGCCGGTGGCGGTGATCAGCGCCGCGCCCGCGGTGGCGGCCAGCAGCGTACGACTCAAGGGGCTCAGGGGGCTCAGGGGCGTCATCGCTCTCCCTTGCGGAGTGGAGTGGGGGGGTGTGCCCGTGCAACTCGATGCGACAGTAACTCCGCTGACGGACCGTCACCACTCGTAGCGCGTACGGAACATACGTACCCGCCCACCCACCGCACCCCTTTGCGCCACTCCCCGCCGACCTCACCCCGCCCCCGGCGTCACCAACCCCGACTCGTACGCCACGATCACCAGCTGCGCCCGGTCCCGCGCGCCCAGCTTCCCCATGATCCGGCTGACGTGGGTCTTCGCGGTCAGCGGGCTCAGGCCCAGGGTCTCCGCGATCTCCGTGTTGTTCAGGCCCCGGGCGACCAGCCTCAGCACCCCGCGTTCCCGTTCCGTGAGGCATTCGGGGCCGCCCGTCGGCGTCGGCGCCTCGGCGCTGCGCAGCAGGCGGGCTATCAGGCTCGCCGTCGGGCCCGGAGACAGGAGCGCCTCGCCTGCCGCCACCGTGCGGATCGCGTCCAGGAGTTCCGCCGGTTTCGTGTCCTTGACCAGGAAGCCGGACGCGCCCGCGCGCAGCGCCTCCACCACGTGCTCGTCCGTGTCGTACGTCGTCAGGACCAGCACCTTCACGCCCGCCAGGTCCTCGTCGGCGGCGATCAGCCGGGTCGCCTCGATACCGTCCAGGTCGGGCATCCGGATGTCCATGACGACCAGGTCGGCGCGGGCGCTGCGGGCCAGTTCGACGGCCTGACGGCCCGTACCCGCCTGTCCTACGACCTCCATGCCCGGCGCCGACTCGACGAGCATCGCGAAGGCCGCCCGTACGAGAGTCTGGTCGTCGGCGAGCAGTACGCGGATCGCGGTCATCCGGCCCCCTCCCGGTCTTCCCTGTTCACCGGCAACGGCAGTACCGCACTCACCCTGAACCCCCCGTCCGCCCCCGGGCCGGCATCAAGCGTGCCGCCCACACTCCGCGCCCGTTCCCGCATCCCCACCAGCCCGAACCCGCTGCCGTCCCCAGGCATACCCATCCCCGCCCCGTCGTCCGTCACCTCCACCCGCAGGGCGCCCTCACCCCCGTACAGCCGCACCCGTACCGTCAGATCCTCCCGTCCCCCGTGCCGTACGGCGTTCGTGAGGGCCTCCTGGACGATGCGGTAGGCCGCCGCGCCCACCGCCGGGGGTACGGCGTCCGCCCGTACCGCCAGTTCGACCTTCGCGCCCGCCAGCCGCGCGGTCTCCGCGAGGTCGGGCAGGCCGGCCAGGCCCGGCAGCGGGCCGCGCCCGTCTCCGCCGCCCTGGCCCTCCCGCAGTACCTCCAGCGTCGTACGCAGCTCACCGCGTGCCGTTCGGCAGGTCTCGGCGATGTCGTCCAGGGCCTTCGCGACCGCCGTCCGGTCCAGGCGGTCCGGGTCGGCGGCCAGGACATGGGCGGCCACCGAGGTCTGGACGCCCACGAGGGTGATGGTGTGGGCCAGCAGGTCGTGCAGGTCACGGGCCACGCGCAGGCGTTCCTCCGCGACCCGGCGGCGGGCCTCCTCCTCGCGGGTGCGTTCGGCCCGCTCGGCGCGCTCGACGATGGCGGACATGTACTGGCGGTAGAAGCGGAGGTCGATGCCGACGAACAGGACGGCGATGATCCAGCCGAAGATGCGCAGGAGTTCGACCGCCTGTTTGGTGTCCACGGTCAGCATGACCGTCATGGAGATGGCGAGAACCGTCGTGCCCGTCAGCAGCGTGCGCAGGGGGCGGCCGGTGACCGCGACCGTGTACAGGGCCACGAATGCCGCCGGGGTCGGCGCCGAGTGGTTGTTGTCGAGGGCGTGGTACGGCACCACCAGCGCCACCACCACCGCGAGGACCAGCATCGGACGGCGCCTGCGCCACACCAGCGGCACCTGGAGGGCGAGCAGCAGCGTCCAGCCGAGTGCGTCGGGGCGGCGACCGTCGTCGACGAGCAGGGCCATGGCCGTACCGGCGACGGCGGTCGTCAGGGCCAGCAGCGCGTCGTTGCGGGTCGCGTGCGGGGCGCTGCGCGGGTCGCGGATGATCGCGGCCATGATCCGCTCGCCCCATCCAACACGGGCCGCTCTTCCGGTAGTCGGCTGCACGGGTTCATCCTCCGTCAGCGGGCGCCCCTCCGGCAGGGAGGGGCGCCCACGCACACTTACGACAGTTCTCACACGGGTTCCGGCTGGCGTTCCTGTCGTACGGCGTCCGGGTCCGGCTTCCGGGACAGGGCGCCCGGCCACCACACCCTCCTCCCCAGCGCCACGCTCGCGCTCGTCACCAGGTACGTCCGGACGAGGAACGTGTCGAGGAGCACCCCGACCGCGATCACGAAGCCCAGTTCGACGAGTTGGACGAGGCCCATGTTCGTCAGCACCGCGAAGGTCGCGGCGAGGACCAGCCCGGCGGAGGCGATGACCCCGCCCGTCGTCCGCAGTGCGGTGAGCGCCGCCGCCACCGGTTCCGCGCCCCGCAGCGCCTCCTCGCGCATCCGGTGCATGAGGAAGATGCCGTAGTCGACGCCCAGCGCGACCAGGAACACGAAGGACAGCAGCCCGAGCCCGGGATCGGTGCCCTCGAAGCCGAGCAGCGGCCCGAACACCAGTCCGCCGATACCGAGCGAGGCCCCCCACACCGCGACCACGGCGGCCACCAGCATCAACGGCGCGACGAGCGACCGCAGCAGCGCGACCAGGATCAGCAGCACGGACGCGAGCACGATCGGTACGACGACCCACCGGTCCCGCGCGTTGGTGTCGACCAGGTCGATCTGCTGGGCGCTCGGTCCGCCGACGTACGAGCCCTTCAGCTCGTCCCGCAGCTCCTTGATGGTGGTCGTCTCGGCAGCCGACTGGGGCGCGTCCTTCGCGAAGACGGTGATCTCGGTCCAGCCGTCTCCCGTACGTCCCTTCTGCGCGTCGCTGATCCCGTCGGCGGCCCGGATCGTCGTGAGAGTCCGGTCCGCGCGTCCGGCCGGGGTGATGACGCTGATGGGCTGGGTGCCCCGGTCCGGGTAGGCCTTGGCCAGGGTCTGCATCGCGGCGACGGCCTCCGGTTTGTCGACGAAGGCGTCCTCCTGCTTGACCGGTCCGGGCAGGTTCAGCGCGCCCAGGGCGAGCGCGCCGAGCAGTACGGCCCCGCTCGCGAGGACCACCAGGGGCCGGCGTCCGGCGGAGCTGCCCATCGCGGCGAAGAGCGACAGCCGGCGCGTCCTGGGCGTGCTGCCGTACGCGGGGACGAGGGGCCAGAACACCCGGCGGCCGAGCAGGACGAGGATCGCGGGGAGCAGGGTGAGCATCGCGACCAGTGCGCACAGGACGCCGACCGTGCCCAACGGGCCCATGCTGCGGCTGGAGTTGAGGTCGGCGGCGAGCAGGCACAGCACCCCGGCGGCGACCGTGCCGGAGGAGGCGAGGACGGCGGGCCCGCAGCCGCGCAGGGCGGCGAGCATCGCGTCGTACGGCCGCTCGATCTGGCGTAGTTCCTCGCGGTAGCGGGAGACGAGGAGGAGGGCGTAGTCCGTGCCCGCGCCGAAGACGAGGATCGTCATGATGCCCGAGCTCTGGCCCGAAACCGTGGTGCCGAAGGCCTGGTGGAGGCCGTAGGCGACGCCCATCGACAGGAAGTCGGCGATGCCCGCGACGACCAGCGGCACCAGCCACAGCACCGGGCTGCGGTAGATGAGGATCAGCAGGACGGCGACCACGCCGACGGTGGTGTAGAGCAGCGGTCCGCCGAGCGAGTCGTAGACCTCGGCGGCATCGGTGGCGAGCGCTCCCGGTCCGCCGACCTCGACGTCCAACCCGCCCTCGGTATGGGCGACTTGGCGCACGTCGTTCACGAGGGCGTCCCGCTTGTCCTCGTCGGTGCCGGGCTCGTTGCTGCTCACCGGGTACATGAGGGTGGTGCCGTCGGCGGACGGTACGCCCTGCGGGGTGGCCGTCAGGACGTGCTCGCCGGCGATCCTGTCGACCTGTTCGGCGGCCGTCGCCTCGTCCGCGGCGGTGAGTCCGCCGTCGCGGTGGTAGACGAGGACCAGCTGGGTGGTCTCGCCGCCAGGCAACTGGTCCTGGATACGGGTGACTTGGGTCGAGTCGGCGTTCGCGGGCAGATAGTCGGTGATCCGGTCGTGCTGCACCTCGGAGAGCTTCGCCGCGAACGGCCCGACGATCGCGAGCACCCCGACCCACAGCCCGAGCACGAGCCAGGGCACGGCTCGGCGGCGCCGTGCGGCGCCTGTCACTGTCCTTGCGGTCCCCATGGACCCCTTGGCCCCCATGTCGAGGCCCTCCCCTCGTCCGGACTTCCGGCTGACGCCATTTCTTGATGACGCTCTCCAGAATTCCGTCGCCCGGGGGCCGATTCGTCGCGCGGGAGGGCGAGTTCGGGGCTACTACCGGGGGTGACACGGGGGCCGGACTACTCCCCCGGGAGTACGAACCGAGCGATGGGGCACCCGGGTCCTACCCTTTGAGAGGAACCGTCCCATGCTTGGTATAGGCGCAGCAGTACTGTTCTTCATCGCGTTCCTGATCAACGCGGCCGAGATCTCGACGAACGACGTCTTCACCTCCACGAACGTCATGCTGCTCGGCCTGATGCTCCTGGCCCTGCACGTGGCGGGAATCGGGACCGGCTGGTCCGGCCGGTCCAGCCGCAGGCGCTGACGGAGTCGGCTCTGCGCGACCCGCTTCAGGACGGCGTACGCGCCGCCGCCAGCAGCCGGGTCACATCGTCCCCGCAGATCGTCAGCGCCGCGCCGACCGTCGTCAGGACGTCGCGCTCCGCCGGGGTGTACGGGCCGTCGGCCAGGGCGATGCGGGCGCCCTGGAGCAGGATCGATTCGCGGCCGGGGGCGGCGAGGTGAGGGGCCAGGGGGTCCAGGGCCTCGTGCAGTTCTATGGCGAGGCCGGGGCCGCACGGGGGGCCGAAGAGACGGCCCGTGTCGGCGGCGAGGGCTTCCACCAGGGCCGCGAGCTGGTCCTCCGTACAGTCGTCGAAGCCAGCCGCACGGACGCCCGTCACCGCTGTCTCCAGGGTGTGGCGGGCGTGGGTGCCGCCGGCGGCGAGGACCGCGAGGGCGACCGTGTGGACCGCGTCGCGGAGCATCGCGGAGAAGCGGGTGGTGGTGGGGTGGTCGAGGACGTCCGTGCCGAAGTGGCGCTGACAGGCCCCGCATTCGACGACCGGGCCGGTCTCGCCGCGCGGGAGGACTGGTACGCCGAGGAGTGTGAAGCGGCGGCGGCCGGTCAGACGCTGGTAGTTGCGGTCTCCGCCGCAGCCGGGGCAGAAGAACTCGCCGTCACCGACGCCCGTCCAGACCGTACGGGAGCCCAGGACTCGTGCTGTCCGGCCTCCGCGCACGACTCGGCGGTCTCGGCCGTATCGTCCCCGTCCTGGGAGCACTTCGCACCTCCGGTAACCCCCCACTGCCTGTTGCAGGGCGCGGGAGGTACCCCCACCGGCAACACTGCCGCGCAGGCGTGATGTTAGCCACATTGTTGATGCGGAGTCAGTACCCAGGACCAGACCTGCCCATGACCCACCCGTGGTTTGGCCGGTAAACGACGGACGCCCCGCCCGCCACTGAGGGCGGACGGGGCGTGAAACCAACCGGTCAGGTGAGTCAGCGGCCCGCGCGGTTGACGGCGGAGACGACCGCCTTCAGGGAGGCGCGGGTCGTGTTGGCGTCGATGCCGATGCCCCACAGGACCTTGTCGCCGATGGCGACCTCGATGTAGGAGGCGGCCTGCGCGGAGGCGCCCTCGCTCATCGTGTGCTCGGTGTAGTCCAGGAGCCGCGCGTCGATGTCCAGGCCCTGCAGCGCGTGGAAGAAGGCCGAGATCGGGCCGTTGCCCGTGCCCACCAGGGTGGTCTCGACGCCGTCGACCTCGGCCTCGACGGTGAGGGTGTCCACGCCGTCCTTGTCGGTGGTCGACTGGCCGGTGCTGACCTGGATCCGGCCCCAGGGGTTCTCGGGGTTGGGCAGGTACTCGTCCCGGAAGACCGTCCAGATGTCCTTCGGCGTGATCTCGCCGCCCTCGGCGTCCGTCTTGGCCTGGATGAGCCTCGAGAACTCGATCTGCATCCGGCGCGGCAGGTCCAGCTTGTGGTCGTTCTTCAGGACGTACGCGATTCCGCCCTTGCCCGACTGGGAGTTGACCCGGATCACGGCCTCGTAGGACCGGCCGACGTCCTTCGGGTCGATCGGCAGGTACGGGACCGCCCACTCGATATCGTCGACGGTGACACCCTTGGCCTTCGCGTCGGCCTCCATGGCGTCGAAGCCCTTCTTGATGGCGTCCTGGTGGGAGCCGGAGAAGGACGTGTAGACCAGGTCGCCCACGTACGGGTGGCGCGGGTGGACCTCCATCTGGTTGCAGTACTCCCACGTACGACGGATCTCGTCGATGTCGGAGAAGTCGATCTGCGGGTCGACGCCCTGCGAGAACAGGTTCATGCCCAGAGTGACCAGGTCGACGTTGCCGGTGCGCTCGCCCTGGCCGAACAGACAGCCCTCGACGCGGTCGGCGCCGGCCATCAGCGCCAGTTCGGCGGCGGCGACGGCGGTCCCGCGGTCGTTGTGCGGGTGGATCGACAGAACGGCGTGCTCGCGGCGGGTCAGGTTGCGGCCCATCCACTCGAAGCGGTCCGCGTGCGTGGACGGGGTCGAACGCTCCACCGTGGCGGGCAGGTTGAGGATGATCTCGCGGCCCGGGCCGGGCTGCCAGACGTCCATGACCGCCTCGCAGACCTCCAGTGCGAAGTCCAGCTCGGTGTCGGTGAAGATCTCGGGGCTGTACTGGTAGCCGAACTCCGTCTCGGGGCCCAGCAGTTTCTCGGCGTACTCCATGACCAGGCGGGTGCCGTCGACGGCGATCTGCTTGATCTGGTCCTTGGAGCCGCGGAAGACGACGCGGCGGAAGACGGGCGCGGTCGCGTTGTACAGATGGACGTTGGCGCGCCTGGCGCCCTTCAGGGACTCGACGGTCCGCTCGATCAGGTCCTCGCGGGCCTGGGTCAGTACGGAGATGGTGACGTCGTCGGGGATGACCCCCGGCTCCTCGATGATGGAGCGGACGAAGTCGAAGTCGGTCTGGCCGGAGGCCGGGAAGCCGACCTCGATCTCCTTGTAGCCCATCTTGACCAGCTGGTCGAACATCCGGCGCTTGCGCTCGGGCGACATCGGGTCGATCAGGGACTGGTTGCCGTCGCGCAGGTCGGTGGAGAGCCAGCGAGGAGCGACGGTGATCCGGTTGTTCGGCCAGGTGCGGTCGGGGATGTCGACCTGCTCGTACTCGCCGTACTTGTGGATCGGCATGGAACTGGGCTGCTGGCGATTGGCGCTGTGGGCCATGATGCGTGGGCTCCTCGTGGTGTCCTGAAGGACGGCCGACGGCGCAACGCCAGACTCCGCGGGGAGGGGGTCGGCCTCGACTTACAGGCCCTCGCCGCGGCAGCTAAGGAGGAGCAGCCCGATACGCATGATGCGAAGCATGCTAGCCGAGCCGCGCCGGGGGCGCGGGCCTGTATCACTATGCGGGACTGTCAGTATGCGGGAGCGGAAGAATGAAAGGGGCAAAAAGTGCGCCATACCACTCTGTCACTGAATGATGGGCTCCTTATCCCGGTTTTTCACCAATCATGGTTGCGGGTAGTGACAGCCCCATGACGCGGTGCAAAGGTGCCGGGCATGACGACCAACGGGGGCTTTGAGCCCGTCTTCTGCACGATCATCCCGCCGCACGTCCTCGACAAGGTGGCCCAGGCCGACGACCCGGTGCTCGCCGGTCCCGCCCGCCGCACCCTGGAGCACGACGCCTACCAGCGCACCCACCGCCGGCTGACCACGGTCCTCGGCGCCCCGAGCGTGGCCCTGCCCGCCGGACCGCCCGAGGAGAAGCCGCTGCGGTCCATCTACGACGCCGAGCACCGCCAGAGCCTGCCCGGCATCCTGGTCCGCTCCGAGGGGTCCGACCCGGGCCAGGACGCCACCGTGAACCGCGCCTACGCCGGTCTCGGTGCCACCTTCGACCTCTTCCTGAAGGTGTACGGACGCAACTCGATCAACGGCGAGGGCCTGCCACTGGACGCCACCGTCCACTTCGACGAGGACTACGGCAACGCCTTCTGGAACGGCGAGCAGATGGTGTTCGGCGACGGCGACGGCGAGATCTTCCTCGACTTCACCCTGCCCATCGACGTCATCGGCCACGAGCTGACCCACGGCGTCACGCAGTACACGGCGAACCTCACCTACTTCGGTCAGCCGGGCGCGCTCAACGAGTCCATGTCGGACGTCTTCGGCTCGCTCATCAAGCAGTACTCGCTCGGCCAGACCGCCGCCGAGGCCGACTGGCTGATCGGCGCGGGCCTGCTCGCCCCGCGCGTCACGGGCACGGCCCTGCGTTCGATGCGGGCCCCGGGCACCGCGTACGACGACGACGTGCTCGGCAAGGACCCGCAGCCCGCGACGATGGACGACTACGTCCGCACCGGCCGCGACAACGGCGGCGTCCACATCAACAGCGGCATTCCCAACCACGCCTTCTACCTGGCGGCCACCGCCCTCGGCGGCTACGCCTGGGAGAAGGCCGGACAGATCTGGTACGACGTGCTGACCGGCGGCGAGCTGTACGCGCAGGCTCAGTTCACCGACTTCGCCACGCTGACCGTCGCCGCCGCGAGGGCACGGTACGGCGACGGCGGCGACGAGCTCCAGGCCGTGCTCAAGGCCTGGGAGCAGGTCGGGGTGCGCACCTTCTAGTTCCGTACTAGACAGGCTCCATGCGTATTCAGGTGAGGCGTACGGGCGGGTTCGCGGGCATCGAGCGGTGCGCCGAGGTGGACACCTCGGGGCTGCCGGACGCCCCCGAGTGGCACGCCCTGGCCGAGAAGGCGATCGCCGACGGCCGGGACACCCGCCCGACCGGGGTGCCGGACGGCTTCAGCTACGAACTCACGGTGGACGGGAGGACGGTGTACTGCGCCGACCCCCGGCTCACGGAGGAGCAACGGAAGCTGATCTCAAGGGTGTTGAAGGAGGGGGCGTAAGGGGTGTATCGGGTGTCGAGGGCCCCGGAGGGCAGCGCGTAACCGCCTGTTCACTCCCGGCCGTTGACACCCCTTACCCCCGATACCCATGATCCGGCGCATGGCGACCAACCCGATACCCCAGTTCCCGGCCGGCTTCCTGTGGGGCGTGTCCACCTCGGCGCACCAGATCGAGGGGGCGGTGGACCAGCGCGAACCGTCCGTGTGGGACGCCTTCACGGCCGAGCCCGGGCGCGTGAAGGACGGCTCGACGGCCGCGGTGGCCTGCGACCACTTCCACCGCTACCCCGAGGACGTGGCCCTGCTGGCCGGCCTCGGCGTGGACGCGTACCGCTTCTCGATCTCCTGGCCGCGGGTGAACTCCCCCGGCGGCCTGGACTTCTACGACCGGCTGGTGGACGAGCTGTGCACGGCGGGCGTACGTCCCGTCCCGACCCTCTTCCACTGGGACCTGCCGACGAGCCTGGACTGGCTGGAGCGGGACACGGCGACCCGGTTCGGCGAGTACGTGTCCGTCGTCGCGGAACGGCTCGGCGACCGTGTGAAGAAGTGGATCACGATCAACGAGCCCGCCGAACACACCCTGTTCGGGCATGCGTTGGGCGCCCACGCACCCGGCAAGCAGCTGATGTTCGACGCCCTGCCGGCCGCCCACCACCAGCTCCTGGGCCACGGTCTGGCGGTACGGGCACTGCGCGCCGCCGGTGCGACGGACATCGGGATCGCCAACTCGCACGGGCCGACCTGGCCGGCGACGCAGGAGCAACCGGACCTGGAGGCGGCCGAGTTCTACGACCTGCTGCTCAACCGCCTGTTTGCGGATCCGGTCCTGCTGGGCCAATACCCGGACGGGATAGGGGACTTGATGCCGGGCGACGTGGAGTCGGACCTCAAGATCATCGGGGAACCGCTCGACTTCTACGGCGTCAACTACTACGCGCCGACCAAGGTGGGCGCGCCGCAGGGCGCCGACATCGAGTTCGGCGGGCTGACGATCCCGGCCGAACTCCCCTTCTCCGTCCAGGAGATCGAGGGTGTGCCGGTGACGGACTTCGGCTGGCCCGTCGTACCCGAGGGGCTGACCGAGCTGCTCACCACCTTCCGGGACCGTTACGGCGACCGGCTGCCGCCCGTCGTCATCACCGAGAACGGCTGCTCGTACGAGGGACTCGACGACCAGGCCCGGATCGCCTACCTGGACGGTCATGTCCGGGCGCTGCACCGGGCGGTGGAGGCGGGCGTGGATGTGCGCGGCTACTTCGTGTGGTCGCTGCTGGACAACTTCGAGTGGGCGGAGGGGTATGCGCGGCGGTTCGGGCTGGTGCACGTGGACTTCGAGGACCCTGTCGCTCTCACACGGACACCCAAGGCCTCGTACGGCTGGTTCAGGGACCTACTCCGGGCGCAGAAAGACTGACGATGACTGAGGTGTCCCGCTCGGTGGGGGCGCTCGCCGAGCCCGTCGAGCGGGTCGGGCGGGGGTGGACCGCCTCGCTGTCGCTCGCCAACGGGGCGATCTGGGTGGGCTGGTTCGGACCGCTGCAGATCCTGCTCGCCTCCCAGGCCGAGGACTTCGCGCCCGGCGCCGGGATGTCGAAGGAGACCCTGCTGGCGTGGGTGGCGGGGGCGGGCGCCCTGGTGTCGCTGGTGGCGAACCCGATCTTCGGCGCGCTGTCGGACCGGACGACGTCGCGGTGGGGGCGCCGTACGCCGTGGATCGTGGCCGGGGCGGCGGGCGGGGCGGTGTCGTTGCTGCTGCTGGCGGGTGCGGGTGGGCTGTGGACGATGGTGGCCGGCTGGTGCCTGGTCCAGCTGACCCTGAACGCCGCCTTCGCCGCCGTCACGGCCGCCGTCCCCGACCGGGTGCCCCGGCTCCAACGGGGCTCTGTGGGCGGCTGGTTGGGCGCGGCGCAGATTCTGGGAGTGGTGGGCGGTACGGGCCTGGCGACGGCGGTCGGAGGCGTGGGGGCGGGATATGCGGCGTGCGCGGCGTTCACACTGCTGGGTGTGCTGCCGTATGTGCTCCGGCACGGGGATCTGCGGCTCGCGGCCGAGGACCGGCCGGTGTGGTCCTGGCGGACCTTCCTGGCGGGGTTCTGGCTGAGCCCGCGCCGCTACCCGGACCTGGGCTGGGCCTGGCTGACCCGGTTCCTGATCAATCTGAGCAACGCGCTGGTGCTGCTGTATTTGCTGTACTACCTGCGGGACCGCCTCGACTACTCCGACCCCGAGGCGGGTGTGCTGATCCTGACGGCCGTGAACAGCGTGACCCTGCTCGCCACGGTCGTCGTCGGCGGGGTCTGGTCGGACCGGGTGGGCCGCCGCAAGCCGTTCGTGGTCTGGTCCGGGGTGCTGATGGCGGTGGCGACGGCCGCGCTGGCGGGCTGGCAGACCTGGCCGGGGGCGATCGTCGCGGCGGCGGTCCTCGGGGTCGGCTTCGGGGTGTTCACGTCGGTCGACTTCGCCCTGATGACCGACGTACTGCCGAAGGCACTGGACCGGGGCAAGGACCTGGGCGTCATCAACGTGGCCAACGCCCTGCCCCAGGTGGCGGCCCCCGCCCTGGCCGCACCGATCGTCACCTACCTGGGCGGATACCGGGTGCTGTATCTGGTGGCGGCGGCGATCGGGCTGGCGGGGGCGGTGCTGGTGGGGCGGATCAGAGGGGTCGACTAGGGCCGCCTGTCCGGCGGATCAGGTCGCGGGCAACCGACGACAACGCCGCTGGGGGTCCCCCTCTGGGGGAGTGGGTGCCAGACCCCGCGTCCGCGGCATGATCCGCCGGACAGGCCCTCGCTCACAGGGCGCAGGCGTAGCTCACAGGGCGCCCGCGTCCCGGGCCGCCCAGACGGTCGGGTACAGCGGGCGGTAGCCCAGGTCCCGGCGGATGCGCTCGGTGGACATGATTCCGAACCACGGGTCGGGGTCCGTGCGGTGGTGGGCCTCGGCGGGGATCTCGACGCCGTTGAGCTGGTGCAGTTCGACCGCCGTGACGGGGGCGTCGTCGGCGATGTTGTAGATGCGGCCCGCCACTCCGGGCGCGTGCAGGAGACGCAGGAGGCCCTGGGCGACGTCCGCGTGGTGGGCCATCTGGAGCCGCTGGGCCGGCGCCCAGTTCGCGGCCCACCTCAGGGACTGGGCGAGATGCGGATCGCCCTCGCCGTAGACGAAGGGGAGCCGGCCGACGCGCACGTCCATGCCCTCGCTCTCCAAGGCGAGCAGTTCCTGTTCGGCCGCCGCCTTCGACTCGTTGTACGCACCCCACATCATGCCGCCGGGCCGGATCTCGTCCTCCTCGACCAGCGGGCGGCCCCTTCCGGTGCCGTACACCATCCCCGTGCTGACCTGCACGAAGCGCTGTACGCCGGAGGCCAGCGCCGCCCGGCCCAGTTCCACGGCCGCGTCCCGGTTGACGGCCCACGCCTCCTCGTCCGGGACCCCGCGGAAGGAGGCGGCGACGTTCACGACCGCGTCCACCCCGGTCACCGCCTTGCCGAGCGCCTCCGGGTCGCGCAGGTCCCCGAGGACGACCTCGGCGCCCAGCTCGGCGAACGGTTCCCCACGGGCCTCGTCGCGCACCAGGATCCGTACCCGCTCCCCCGGCCGGCTCCGCGCCAGCAGCCTCGGCACGAAGCGCCGGCCGACCTGTCCTGTCGTGCCTGTCACCAAAGTCAGCATGTTCTGCTCCTCGCGTTCTCTTCGTTCGCGTCGTTCGCTTCGTTCGTTCTCGTTGCGGTGCCATCACTCTGGGACGGTGTCGGGGCTACCGGGAGAGACCCGTCTTTCAGGGGATCGGCAGGCCCTGGATAAGTCGGGCGGGGTCGGCCAGGGTGGGGAGGAGAGGCTCGAGAGGAGTGACCTGCGTGGTGACCGACGTGGTGAACCGGGGCGAACTCGCCGACTTCCTGCGCCGTGGGCGGGCCCGGCTGGAGCCCTCGGCGGTGGGCCTCGCGCCCGGTGCCCGGCGTCGTACGCCCGGTCTGCGCCGCGAGGAGGTGGCGTCGCTGGCCGGGATGTCGGTGGACTACTACACCCGCCTGGAGCGCTCCCGGGGCCCGCGCCCGTCCCGGCAGATGCTGGCCGCGCTGGCCCGGGCCCTGCGCCTCACCGACGACGAACGGGACCACCTGTTCCACCTGGCCGGCCAGGAACCTCCCCGGCGCGAGAGCGTGTCCGAGCACGTACGGCCGGGGCTGCTGCTGATCCTCGACCGGCTGCACGACACCCCGGCGCAGGTGATCACCGACTGCGGGGAGGTGCTGGCGCAGAACGCGATGGCGAGCGCGTTGTCGGGGGACGTGTCGGCCCGGCCGCCCCGGGAGCGGAACCTCGTACGGCGGTTCTTCCTGGACCCGGCCGCCCGGGCGCTGGTCCCGCCGGAGGACTTCGCCGAGCACGCGCGCAGTCACGTGGCGAATCTGCGGGCGGTCGCCGCGGCCCGGCCCGGCGATCCGGTGCCGGCGGCGCTGGTGGCCGAACTGCGGGCGGGGAGTGCGGAGTTCGCGGGGCTGTGGGAGTCGCACGAGGTGGCGGTGCGGCGGGCTGCGACGAAGCGGTTCGTGCATCCGGTGGTGGGGTTGCTGGAGCTGGACTGCGAGATCCTGCTGGCGCACGATCATCGGCAGTTGCTGATCGTGCATACGGCTCGGCCGGGGACGGAGTCGTACGAGCGGTTGCGGTTGCTGCGGGTGGTGGGGGTGCAGGATCTGTCGCCGAGCGGGGGGTGAGGAGGGGGCGGGCGAAGGGTTTCTCGCCCGCCCCCTCCTCACCTACCCGTCCCATCCTTCTGGGGCTCCGCTTCCGAACCCCCGTATCGCTGAACGTGCTCGTCCTCAAACGCCGGTCCGGATACTCCAGACGTACCGCTCTGGAGTGACCCCAGGTGCACACCCTCACCCGCCCGGACGGGGATGCGTCCGTCCAGACACGAGACATGACCGATACACCCCGGAACCCGCTCGCGGGCACGGTCTACACCGAGACTCTGAGGGGTGTGCGGTGTGTCCGGCTGTCCGTGATGACGGACGAGACCACCAGCCCCGAGCGGCAGCGCGAAGCTGACGACATCGCAGCAGCCCTCAGAATCGGCTTCGGCGACAGTGACGCGCTCAGCGAAGCCGCGACCTGGACGTGAGCGCGTCCGCGTTGGCCCCTTCGACCGTCCCCAGCTCGGCGAGTGGCCCGCCCGTCCCGACGACTTCGATGCACTCGTGTGGTGGCGCTTCGACCGTGCCATCCGGTCCATGGCGCACATGCACGAGCTTGCCGCGTGGGCCCGCGAACACCGCAGGATGCTCGTCTTTGCCGAGGGCATCGGCGGGGGCGGCTCACCTGCTTCGCGACCAACACCAAAGGCGGCCAGCTCGCCGACCTCGATCTGCGTCACCGCAGGCGGGCCCGTTGCGAGAACCGCATCCGGGGCGCCCGCGCCACCGGCCTGCGCAATCTGCTCCTGCACGACACCGCACAGAACCGGATCTGGCTGGAGATCGTCTCCCTCGCACTCGACCGCCTCGCCTGGATACCGATGCTCGCGCTGACCGGCGATGCCCGCCGCTGGGAATCCCAGAAGCTCCGCCTCCGACTGTTCTCCGCCGCCGCACAGCTCGTGAACACCGGCCGCCGCCGGCTCCGCCTGCCCGCCCAATGGCCCTGGGCCAACGTCGTCACGGCCGGAAGCTGCGGCTGCGCGTCGGTCGGCGGGTGCACAACGCATGAAGGCGGACACTCGAAGCGGGTGCTCGTTGAACTGAAAGGACGGGAACCGCCCGCCCTGCACCATGCGTCCCAATCGGCACCATCATCACGACCACCAACGGAGAGTCATGAGCTTCAACGAGGAGTATCAGGACGCGTCGAACGCCGCGACCCTGGCACTACTGAAGAACATCGAGCAGGCTGCCGAGGACACGAACAAGCTGAACGCCAGCTCGCGCACCGAGGCGTTGAAGAACCTTGCCGAGGCCTTCGCCTACGTCACTTCGCCGAACAACTCGCACTGACGACGCAGGCCAACGCCCCGTTGCCCACCACGGACGACGGGGCATGGCCACACTTGGGACACCGTGCTCAGCTTCCAGTACCGGAAGGCAGCGGGAACAGCCCATCACCGCCGAACTCGTATGGCTCCTCCACCCAGACACCCCGGTACTGCTCCGGGACGTTGAACGCCTTCAGATCGCGGCTTAGGAACACGTCAGCTTCAGCGTAGATAGCCGTGGCCATGTGGATGGCATCCATCCCTTTGATCCGTGGACGATCGACACTGATGTCTCTGGCCAGCAAGCCGATCCGCCGCGTCGTGTCGACCAAGGATACGTAGGGCTCTTGAAGCAGCGTGCGGATCCTCTGCTCTGCTGCTGCGTCGTGCGGGCCGTTGTTGTGCCCACGTGCTTCAGCGAACATCACAGTGGATGCGATCAGTTGCACTTGCCGTTTGTTGGCTGCATGCAGCCACGTCTCGACCTCGGAGCAGCTCATCTTGCCCTCAGCCCAGTCGATGTAACAGCACGCGTCGAGGTACGCACGCTGTGGGCGGTCAGGCCTCGCCACGGATCACCGCCAGGTGGTCGAGTGCGCCAAGGCCGCCGGTCATGTCCGGCCAGAACCCGCCGCGTAGCTCCTCATCAGACAGGGACGGCTCGGTGGGTAGCAGCTCAATCTCATCGACCCTGATGCTCACGACCTGCCCCTGCGCGTTTTCTGTGATCCGACCTGTCACTTCCACCCGGTCGTGCCCCCACGCCTGGCGCAGTTGCTCGCGCTGCTCCTTGTCGCAGACGAGCGGGATCCGCTCGTGCCCCACCTCGGACCACAGAACCGCCCGGAGCCTTCCCTTCGCATCGGACAGTCCACCCAGATGACCTCGGCGCGAGCCCAGCGAGGTGTATCGGGCTCGGACTGCTTCCTGAAGGTGACGCCGAGCCCGTTCGGTGACTTCCGCTTCCGCGATGACGTCCCCGTTGATCCGCAGCGCGAGCCGCATGCCGACGTCCCGGGATGCTCCGAGAGTACGTGCCACAGCCTTGCCGAATTTGGCCGCGTGCATCGTCCAATCCGCGGGGATCACTGGCCTGTCCTCGGCCGCCGCGAACCCCTCGACAGTCTGATGCAGGACCCGGTCTACCTGCTCGTAGCTGGACACATCCGGTACGTGCAGAGGTGCTAGCGCGGCTACGGTGCTCCCGAGACCGAGGCGGGTAAACGTCCACCGTGTATGTGCTGGCCGTCGGCGCGAGGTGTGGCCCCACGGTTGGGGTGATCGCTGCAGTTCTGTGGTTTCCAGCTCCTTGAGCAGGAGTAGAAGCGACTCCATCGCCTTGAGGGTGGAGCCTGCATCCATACCGGCGTGAGGGCCCCGCAGTTCCACGTCCAGTTCAGATCCCACGGAACTCCTTCCCCTCACCGTATGTCGTTCGTGGCCTGCCACTATGCCGTCGCTCACGGCCATCCTCCCCCAGCCCACGTGATGCTTCACCCCGAGGAGTGGCACGGTACCGACAGCAGCAGAGCAAGAACAGACTGAGTGGTCCCCCGGCCCTCCGCGCCGATCGCAGGGGCAGCCGATCCTTGGTGTCCTGGCTGACGTGCGCTGAACCCTGCGATCGGGTGGAGCGGTGCTGACACCGTGCGGGCATTCACGCCTCATGTCCAGCCTTGCCGAGCACGCCGAGGCCCTTCGTCCTACCGCCACTCGCTCCGCTCCTGGCCACCGTGCCGCTCATAGCCCATTGCGGGTCTCGAACTGGGCAGTGAACGGGCAAAAGCCCGGCTGCCTGTCGAGTCGATGGCGTCTCGTGGCCGCCCCTTCAACCTTGCCGCATGCCGGACCTGGCATCGGCAGCACGCAGCTGGCTAACGCAGAGGGCGCCCTTTCAGTGCTCCTACATCTGCGGGCCGCCGCCACACCACTCGATCAGCTTGGAGACGGCGACGTACGTCTCATCCACATCCTCAGTCCCGGCGCGGCGCAGGAACTCGGCGATGTCTCACAGCCCGTACACCCGGCCGAGGATCTCGCCTGTCGACACGCACCCGCCGACCGCCGACCTCGTCGGGCAAATACACGACCACAGGCAGCACGGAAGTCCATGCCGTCAGCCTCTCCCACGCGTGGGACACGCGCGCCTACCCCCCGAGAGGCGTGCCGTCGCCCCGGTAACCTCGCTGGTCAAAGCCAACGCATCGCGTCCCTGTGCTGTTACAGGGCGTGCCGTCGGGTGGGAAGACTCAGCGCAGTTCCAGCACCATCGCGTCGTAGAACGGGGCCTCGTCCCACGGATGGGACTGCCCGACCTTCCGGTACCCCCAGGCCACGTACGCGGACTGTGCCGGTGCGGCCTCCGGCTCCGGCCGCATGGTCAGCGTGACCCGCTCCACCGACAGGCCGTCCAGCAGCCGAGCATGCAGCCCCGCCGCGATGCCTTGGCGCCGCCACGGTTTGCGCACCGCGAGTTCGATGACGACGAACGTCCGCTCACCACTCTCCTCCGTAAAGTCCTCCGGCATCGGCTCCAGCAAGTTGTTCCACCACCGCGTATCCGCAGGCAACCGGTAGCCGAAGGTGAACCCGACGACCTCGACGCCATCACGGGCCAGTACGAGCCGGAAGCCGGGGCGCTGCGCCTGCACCTGATACCGCTCGATGAACTCGGCGACGTCCCGCGGCCCTTCGCAGTACGGAGGCTCAACGTAGACCTCCTCGTACGTGGCGAGGAACGCGTCGAGCCGCCCGCCCGCTGCGGCTCCCTCGTACCGCTCGTACGTCACTTCGGCCATCAGCCGTCTCCCTTCTGCTGCACGTACTCGGTCAGTTCCTCAGCTGCGTCACGGGCACTGACAGCGTCCACGCCGTCGAGGAGTCCGCGGACCTCGGTCAGGCGCCGCCCCACCCGCCCGGACTCGACCTCTGCGAGGTGCTCAAGACTGCCGACGGCCTCGGCGGCGCCCTCGTCGATCTCTCCGGCCTGTACCAGCCCACGGGCGAGCGTGAGCCGGTACAGGGCTCGGTTCCGGCCGTATGTTCGATGCTGATGGGCCAATGCGGCACGCAGGAACGGCACAGCAGCCTTATGGTGCCCGGTCTCGGTGTAGAGCAGGCCATGCGCGTATTCGAGCTCCGCATGCCCGTGGAAGGCCGCCCACTCCGGCGCTGGCCGTCCGCGGTCGGAACGGTCGACCATGCGCATGGACTCCGCGAGCCGCTTGCGTGCCAAGCTGAGATCGCACATCAGCGTCAGGGCGCGCGCCTCCCGTGCGGCGAGCAGCGACACAAGCACCGGTGAGCCGAGGGTCACGGCTCTCTGATGTGCGGCGCGGGCTAGGTCGTAGCCGTCCCGCGGCCTGCCTTCGTAGCTGGCCTGCATACTCAGGCTGGCGAGCACCAGGATCTCAAGTCCGTCGTCGCGCAGCATGGTTGCTGTGGTCAGGGCCTCGCCCCAGTAGCGGCGCGCGGCGTCCTGGTCGTCGGCGTCGTAGTACAGCCACCCGCATTGCTCGGCGGTTTCCCCGGCGAGCATCTGGAGTTGGCGGCCGATGGTGTCGGGGTAGCTGCCGGTGTTGATGACTCGGCGGACACGGCGCAGGTGGCGCACAGCCAGGGAGCGGACGTCGCCGCCGCCGTACGCGTCGTCGAGGGTGTAGAGGGAGCGCAGGCCTTCACGTAGCTCGACGATGTGCGAGGTGCCGACGGCGTCAGAGGAGCCAAGTGCCAGACCCGCGGCAGCCCCGAGGGAGTCAGCCACGAAGTCGCGGCGCCCCACGCCCGTGCCCTCCGGGTGGCCGGTCAGTGTCCTCGTCGCCGTGCCCGGCTCCGGCCCGGGGAAGCCCATGTCCAGCGGGCTCATGCCGAACATCGCGTGCAGTACTCGCCAGGACCCGGCGCGCGGCCGGGGAGGGTTGGGCTGACGCCATCGTCGGAACTGCCTGTCCGTGATGACCACCTGTTCACCGACCAGTTCGGCGGTCGCCTCGAATGCCCGCAGAAACGCGGCAGGTTGGCTCCATCGGCGCCCTGCGCACTCGCGCGCGAACGGTGTCTGCGCCTCGTCCTCGTCCATTTCGTACCCCCGGATACGACCACTGGTACTGACCGTAGCTTCTGTATCGGAGGCGGGAAGTCCGCGGTCCGGCGGAAAGTCCGCCGGAAAGTCCGGCCGTTGGTCCGTCGAGGGCGTGCCGTTGGGGGTTGTCTCGTGGTGAGAGGGAGCGCCGAGGAGGCATACGGATGACGAAGAACGCAACGGCCCGAGAGGCTGGCACCGAAGCGGAGGACAACCGGCCGCCGGACATCGAGACGATGCGCGACAGCGCCCGCACACTCCTCGTCGAGGGCGCCGAACTGCCCGCGCCCGACGAGCTGGACATACTCACCGTGGCGCTGCGCGGGCACATCCACCTGCTCATCCCCGAGGTGGCAGCGGCGGCGGCGCGGGAGCCGAAGGACAGCATCCCCCGCTACTGCGCGCTGGCCTGCATCGGCGAGGCGCACAACAAGCTGCGCCTCGGTGACGGCGACACGCTGCCCATCCGGGTCTCGGTGGCGCGAAAGCTCGCCCGCGTCGTCAACGCCCTGTGCGACCACCACGAGAACCTGAGTGGCGTACGGCCATGACCGCAGCCCTGCATGTGTGCCGCTACTGCGACGGCCTGATCACCGACCCGGACGACGCGGTCGAGGTCGCCTACGAGCACGGCAACTCCGGGCCCGGCCGCACCGTGTGGGCCCACCGCGAGCACGCCGACCTGATCGACCGGATCGACCCGGACGCCCTGCGGATCATGACCCGCATCTGGGCTGCTCGACAGCACGACTTCTGAGCCCCCGCCGCCGGCCTCCATACCCCGAGTCGGCGGCGGAGGGCGGCTATCCTCCGCCAGGTTGTTCGCGCCTTGGTAGTGGATGACGTCGCCGCCGGGCTCGAATCACCGCGTCGCCCGCCTTCAGCACCCGGGACGGCTGCCCCTCCAGCTCGAAGAGGACCTCGCCCTCGGTCACATAGCCGAACAGCGGCCCGGGATGCCGGTGCGGGGGTGCGCCAGGGTCGCGGGGGGCGAGGGTGACCCGGACGGACCTGGCCTCGGAGCCGGCCGGGATCAGGGCCGCCGCATCGGGCATCGACGTGATCACGTCGATGCCCGGGGGCAGGTGTGCGTGCTCGGCACTCGTGTGTTCCTCCAAACAGAGACTGTCCGGAGTAAGGACAGGACCGGACCCGTGTTTGTGACAGCACCCAGCCAGCCACGGAGGTCTTGGCGGGTGCCCGTCCATCGGACAGCAAACGGGTGGGTGGGCGGGCGGGAACACGACCTGGGCAGCGTCGGCCTCGCCCATCAAACTCCGGCCGAGTCAAACGTGCCCTCAGAAGCCCAGCTTGCGCAGCTGCCGAGGATCCCGCTGCCAGTCCTTCGCGACCTTCACATGGAGGTCCAGGAAGACCGGCGTACCCAGCAGCGCCTCGATCTGCTTCCGGCTCTTGATCCCGACCTCCTTCAGCCGCTTGCCCTTCGGGCCGATGATGATGCCCTTCTGGCTGGGCCGCTCGATGTAGACGAACGCGTGGATGTCGAGGAGGGGCTTGTCCGCCGGGCGGTCCTCGCGCGGGAGCATCTCCTCGACCACGACCGCGATCGAGTGGGGCAGCTCGTCCCGTACGCCCTCCAGCGCAGCCTCCCGGATCAGCTCCGCGATCATGACCTGCTCCGGCTCGTCCGTGAGGTCACCCTCCGGGTAGAGCGCCGGCCCCTCGGGGAGCAGCGGGACGAGCAGGTCGGCCAGCAGGCCCACCTGCTGGTCGGCGACCGCCGACACGGGCACGATCTCCGCCCACTCGAACCCCAGCTCACGGCCGAGCTGGTCGATCGCGATGAGCTGCTCGGCCAGCGCCTTGCTCTCCACCAGGTCGGTCTTCGTCACGATCGCGATCTTCGGCGTCTTCTTGATCGCCGCCAGTTCCTTCGCGATGAAACGGTCACCGGGGCCGAGCTTCTCGTTCGCCGGGAGACAGAACCCGATGACGTCGACCTCCGCCCACGTCGTCCGCACCACGTCGTTCAGGCGTTCGCCCAGCAGCGTGCGCGGCTTGTGCAGCCCCGGGGTGTCCACCAGGATCAGCTGCGCGTCCGGACGGTGCACGATGCCCCGTACCGTGTGCCGCGTCGTCTGCGGCTGGTTCGCGGTGATCGCCACCTTCTGGCCGACCAGAGCGTTCGTAAGGGTGGACTTGCCCGCGTTGGGGCGGCCCACGAAGCAGGCGAAGCCGGCGCGGTGCGCGGCCGATGCCTTCGACGGCACGGACGGCTCGGACGGCTCGGATGACGGGGTACGAACACTCATGGCGCCCATTGTCCCTGATCCACGGAGACCCGCCGCACGCCGAGCCCCCGCACGGCCCCTGGGACGGCCTGGGAACACACCGGCCTCGGCCTTACGGCGCACGCCCGGACCGGCATACGATCACGGCGTCCCGGGCCACGGCGCCCCGGTCCTGTCCGTCCTCCGTCCCCTCCCCCGAGCAGCGTCCCTCCGCGCAGAAGGTCAAGAGCCAGGCATGAAGCTCATCACCGCGATCGTCAAGCCGTACCGCCTCGACGAGGTCAAGAACGCGCTCCAGGAACTCGGGGTGCACGGTCTGACCGTGACCGAGGCCAGTGGGTACGGGCGCCAGCGCGGGCACACCGAGGTGTACCGCGGCGCCGAGTACCAGGTCGACCTCGTGCCCAAGGTCCGGATCGAGGTCGTCGTCGACGACGGGGATGCCGATGCTGCCATCGACGCGATCGTCAAGGCGGCTCGGACGGGGAAGATCGGGGACGGCAAGGTGTGGGCGTTGCCGGTCGACTCCGTCGTGCGGGTGCGGACGGGTGAGCGCGGGCCGGACGCGCTCTGAGGCGAGCGGGCGTCGTCTTGAGCCAAGCGCTCAACCGGAAGTGCCGCTAGAGGTTGTCGGTTCGGTACTGCCCCGTCGTGGCTGGTCGCGCAGTTCCCCGCGCCCCTTTGGGGCGCGGCCCGCTCGGGGCGTGTTTCTGCGGGACCTCACTACCAGCACCGTCGCCACCACCCCGAACGCCACCAACACCACCGCCATCAGCCACGGCAGGGCGAAGAAGGACACGCTCGCCGACTCCCGGGTGTCCTTGGCGGATGCCGTCAACGTGATGTCGCCCCAGTCGAGTTGGGGTGCGTCGTGCCAGGGTTCGGTGAGGTGGACCCGTTGGCCGGGCAGCAGCTCGGAGGGGATCTTGGTGAGGTCGCGGGTGAGCAGCGTACGGCCGAACAGGCCCTGGGCCCGCAGCTCCACCCGGGGGTCGAGGGTGACGTTCCCGGTGTTGTGGAGGGTGTACGAGATCGTCGCCGTGCTGTCGCCGAGGCCCGGGACGAGGGGCTGGTCGTGGCTGATCCGGACCTTCTCGACGGCGAGCGCGGAGACGGCCGGCCCGCTCACCCGCAGATAGACCCGTGCCCCGACCGCCCGCCGCACCCCGAGTGCCAGTGAGCCGTCGCCCGTGTCGATCCGTTCGTCGAGGGCGACCAACGCGCCCACGTGGTCGCCGGGTTCGGCCCGTTCGGGCACCCGGAGGGTGAAGGGCACGGTGACCGACTTGCGCGGGGGCACGGTGACCCGGGACTTCGCGGGCCGCGCCCAGGCGCCGACGCCGCGCTGCTTCTCTTCGAGGGTGCGTACCGCGAACCCGCCGTCGCGGGCGGTGTTGTAGGCGTCGGCGGCGTACAGCCGGAAGGTGAGCGGCTTGTCCGTCTTGTTGGCGACGGTGACCTTGTCCTCGACGGCCGTACCGGGATCGGCGGAGAGAAAGAAGTACGGGCGCTGCGCCACGGCCGACGCCGAGGGGAAGACCGACCAGCTGCCGTTGTCGGCGGCGCGGGCGGGCGCGGGCGTCAGGAGTGACGTACCGAGCACCGCCATCAGGAGTGCGAGAAGGGCGTACGGCTTGCTGCGTATCGGGAGCGACATCGGGAGCGACATGGGCGCGGACCCCCCACGGACGGACGGACGGCCGGAGCGGTCGGGCGGGTGCGCGCCCGGCCACCGGATGACGAACGGACCGTTCAGGAAGGGCCGTTCAGGAGAGGGTGAGGGTGAGTACGCCGGAGTACGTGCCCGGCGGGGTGAACGCCGGTACGTTCAGGGACAGTCCGGCGTCGACGGTGAACTCGCCGCCGGTGAGCGTGCCGTCGGGCGTGGAGGCCAGGGTGGCTCCCGAACTCCCCACGGCACCGGCGGAACCGGCCTGGCAGGTGCTGGGACTTCCGGCCTTGGTCGCACACGCCGGGGTCCAACTCAGCTTGCCCGCCTCGATCTTGGCGCCGGGACCGGTGAAGTCGGTGACCTTGCCCGTCAGGGACCAGCCCGCGGGGCCGCCGCGGAAGTCCTTGACGGTCACCGTCTGCAGGGCTCCGTTCGAGGCCCCGCCGCTGCCGAAGTCGACCGCCGACAGCTGGACGGCGTCCCCGGCCTGGGTCATGGACAGCTTGCCCGCCTGGACGGTGGTCGTGAGCTTCTGGCTGTTGGCGGGAACGGGCGTGTCGTCGATGACGACGTAGGCGGCGGGCGGGGAGCCCCTGGTGTCGCTCCACGCGCTGCCCTCGTACGCCACGACCCCGGTCGTCGTCTTGTCGTTGACGGCGAGGGTGCCGCTGAAGGCGCCCTGGGAGTCGGCGGTGACGGTCGCGGTGTCGGCGGTCTGGGTGGCCCCGGACCGGCCGGCGAGGGTGACCGTGGCACCGGCGGTGAAGTTGGCGCCGTTCACGGTGACCCCGGCGCCCGGCGCCCCGGAGGCCGAACCCAGCGTGATGGCACGGGTGTTGGTCTGGGTCCCGTCCGTCGCCGTGATCGTCTCGGAGACGGGTGCGGGCGGGGTGATGAGGGTGCAGGGGGTGTCCAGCTCAAGGATGTAGCTGGTGTGGATGTTGTAGTCGCCGGGCGAGAGGGTGATCGCACCGGGCGCGGTGACCGTGAAGGTGCCGGTCATGTCGAAGGACGGGAAGGCTCCCCTGCCGGGCACGGGGTCGTTCTTCTTGGGGCCCACGACAGTGATGTCGCCGGTCTGCGCTCCGCCCAGGGTGACCTTTCCGCTGGGCGTCATGATGTCGGCGGGCAGCGGGAGATCGGTGGGGTTGCTGGCGGCCGGCTTGACCACCGTGTACTTCACGGTGACGGTGTCGCCGACCTTGGGCGCGGTCTTGTCCACCGTGATCTGTCCGGTGGTGGTGCCGTCGATCGGCGGGATGCCCGCGATCGGCGGCGGTACACAGTGCGTGGCGTAGTCCACGGCGGCGGACGCCGTGGTGAGCGCGCCGGCCGGGACGGCCAGCGCACCGCCCGTGGTGACCGCGAGTGCGGTCGCCCCGAGCAGCGCGGCCCAGCGTCGTCTTCGGCCGGTCGAACCCATGGTTGCCATGGTGGCCATGGTTGCCCCCTCTGAGGGATGCGGGCGCAGCGGCTCGTCTGCGCCGACCGGGGGCCATTGATGTGCAGGTTGTGTGAGAAGTCAATGCAATCTCACCAAATAACAGGGCGCCGTGGAAAGTGAACTGACGGACCATCAGTTCACTGTCGGGCGCCCGTGCGTTCCCAGTCGGAAACGGCCGGCGCCGCTGCGAAGCGAGCGACGCCGGCCGCTGTGTGGAACGGTGCGGGGAGGCGGGCCGTCACTCGTAGACGAACGGTCCCGGTGACTGGTTTCCGGTCGGCGTGCAGGTCACGTTGATGCCGAAGATCACCATCACGAGACTGCCGCCGCCCGCGTCAAGGCTGTCGCCGGAGGCGACGGTGCCGGTCAGCGGGCCGACGATGACGGGGGCGCCGGTGGCTATGGCCGGGTTCCTGGTCCCGGTGAAGGCCGTGGTGCTGGTGCCCTTCGTCATGGTCAGCGTGGAGCTGATCGAGTCGGCGGCGAGGGGGAGCGGGGCCGCGATCGCCGAGGTGACGGTGATCGTGGCGGAGGTGCCGGTCTGTTCGGTGGTGAGGGTGGCCGCACCGCCGCCGTAGAGACCGCAGTTGAAGGTGACCGTCGCGGTGGTGGGGGCGACTGCCGCGGCGGCGGGCGCGAAGGCCAGCCCGGCTGCGGCGAGCGAGCCCGCCGCGAGTACCGCACCGATACCGAACCGTCTGCGCACAGACGGGCGTGCTGACTTGCTGATCATCGATCGGATTCCCTTCCCTGGTACGGGAATTGCCATGTGGGGAATTGCGATGTGGGGGGTCGACGGGCGGGTGCGGTCAGCCGCGGGGCGGGTGCGGGGCGCCGCGCGGTGGAATCTGACGGTCCGTCGGAAGAGCGGGTTCCATTGATGCGTGGGTTGCTCGCGATTGCAAGAGATGCCGTACGGGTTCTTCCAAGGGGTCGCGAAAGTGGCCGAAGACAGACCCTCGCCCGGCCACCCGACTCAATTCACCCGCCGGACACCATCACTCGGCGGACACCGTCACCCGAACCACCCCGTCCGGCGCAGCCAAGTGCACCGGGGTCGCGGGCCCGCCCAGATCCCGAACAGCCGCCAGATCCTCCGCCGGAACGCCGTCGGCAACGCTCACAACGGCCGCCGCCTCCAGGGACTTCGCCCCCGACGCCACCGCCATGGCCACGGCCGTCCGCAGCGCGCTCAGCTTCAGCGAGTCGAGGGCCACCGTGCCCGCGACATACGTACGTCCGGTCTCGTCCCGTACGGCCGCCCCCTCGGGAACGCCGTTGCGGGCGCGGGCCGAGCGGGCGAGGGTGACGATCTTGCGGTCCTCGGGGTCGAGGTCGGGCGCGTTGCTGTCGGTCATGCCACGAGCATACTTAGGGGTTTGTCCCGACCCGGGCGTGCATGCAACAAGGAAGTCACACAAGAAGAGGTATCAGGCACGGGCGATCAGGGCATGACCCAGGAACCGCGAGCCATGAGGAGGCGTTATGAACCGCCAGACCCGCATCCGCGTCACCCGTCGGCCCAGCGCTCCTTCGCCCCGCGACCTCCCCATCGACCGCAGGACCCCCTCGGGCCGCATCCTGCCGTACTAGGGCCGAACCAGGGCCAATACCGCCCCTCGTCCCGGGCACGACCGCGCCCCCGAGCTTCCGCACAGGACGGAAGCCTCGGGGGCGAGCAGCGTCGGGGGAACGGGCGGGGGCAGTCGGTCAGCAGCCGCGGATGCCGGGGGCCGGGTCGGCGCCCACGTTGACGTTGCCGCCCCATATCCACGCGTTGCTGTAGTCGTAGCCGTTGACGGTGCCGCGGTACCAGACATTGGTGGTGTATCCGCCCACGGTGACTCTGTCGCCATCGAGCCAGCAATCGATGCTGGCCCCGGTCACCTGCGTCGTGGTGCCATAGATCTGGGCGGCGAGGAAAGGGCCGCTGCGCACGTTGCTGTTCGCCTGCACGGTCGTCGCATAGCCGTTGGCACCGGTGGGCGCGGCCTCGGCCGTACCGGCGGTGCCGAGCAGGGAGAGGGCCGCGCCGAGCGCCAGCCCGGCCGCCGCAGTCGACACACTTCGCCTGGTCATGGGTGTACTCCTCGGTTCGGTTCCGGAATCAGCAGAGGTCGATGCCGGGGGCCGGGTCGGCGCCCACGTTCACGTTGCCGCCCCACATCCACACGTTGCTGTAGATGTGGCCGATGTCGTAGTCGATGACCGTGCCGAAGTACCAGACGTCGGTCCCGTAGTTGCCGACCTTCACGTACTGGCCGCGCGTGTAGCACTCGACGCCGCCCTCGGTCTCCCGCGTCGTGGTGCCCCAGATCCGGCTGCTGGTGTTGGGGGCGTCGCGCAGGTTGCTGTTCGCCTGCACGGTCGTCGCGTACTCGGCGGTGCCGGTGGGTGCGGCCTCCGCGGTCCCGGCGGTGCCGAGCAGGGAGAGGGCCGTGCCGAGCGCGAGCCCGGCCGCCGCGGTCGACACACTTCGCTTGGACATGGGTGTGCTCCTCGGTTCGGTTCCGGAATCAGCGGGATCAGCAGGGCTCGACCTCGGGGGACGGGTCGGCGCCGACGTTGACGTTGCCGCCCCACATCCACACGTTGAGGTAGGCGTGCGCCGGTGTCGCGTCGTCGTCGAAGGCGTTGCCGAAGTACCAGACGTCGGTGCCGTAGTTGCCGACCTTCACGTACTGGCCGCGCGTGTAGCACCTGATGTACGCCACGCTCTCGAACTGGGTGGTGCCGACCAGCCGGCTGTTCGTGGTGGCGGCCTCACGGATGTTGCTGTGGGCCTGGACCGTGGTGTTCACGGCCTGCGCGGCGGCCTCCGCACTGCCCGCCGTACCGAGGAGGGAGAGAGCCGCGCCGAGCGCCAGCCCCATCGCCGCCAGCCTGCTGGTCTGCTTCGCCATTGTTTTCCCCTTCGCCGTGGATGCTTCCTGTTCGGCTCTACGACGGAAGGGGAGGCGTGTCCGTATGACACTGGCGCGGGCCGCCTTCGCAGATTTCCTCGGTCAGAACTCGCAGTCACTGACGTGTGCCAGGTGCTCGTCTCCCGTGATGTACACGTTGTTCACCCAGCCCCACGGCCGGCTCGGTGACTCCAGGTACGTCCACCACCGGCTGCTGTAGCCCGCGTCGCTGATGAGCTCTCCCTGCTTCTGGCAGTAGGCGGTCACGGTGGTCTGGGACACCGTCGCCACGACCTGGCAGTTCGCGCGGGAGGGGAAGCTCTTGCACTGTTCGAAGGCGGACTCCGAGACGCCGTTGCGGACGTTGACGCCGGTCGCCCACACGTGGACCTCCGTGAAGTCCATCGCGGCGGCCTCGGCCGGGACGGGCTGCGCGTTCGCCGTCGCGGGAGCGGCCAGCGCCGCAGCGGCGACGAGGAAGGCCGTGGTCAGCGCTCTGAGCGTGCTGCTCGCGTTCACTGTGTCCTCCTGACACTTCGGACTGTCTGGTGGCATGCGGGCAGCGGGTGCCGCACCGTCCACCCCGAAGACGGGAGGTGGTCGCCCCTCGTATGACTACCGGGCCGAATCGCTCGTCGTGCGGGCCGGCGTCTCCAGCGCCTCACGGCTGCCGAGTCGGTGGAAGGCCTCGTACGCCTCCTCCTCCAGCTCCCGCCCCGTCCTAGCCTCGCCCCTGGCCAGTGCGGCGCGGGCCAGGTCCCGCAGGGTGCGGGCGCGCCACAGCGGCAGTTGGAGCTTGTCCCACAGGGCGAGGGACTGCCGCAGGGTCTCGGTCGCGGTCTCCCAGTCGGACCCGGCGAGATACCACTCGCCGAGGGTGCGCAGGACGAGGGCCTCGCCGAACATGTCCTGGCGCTCGCGGGTGGTTTCCAGACACCGGTCGAGGCGCTGTCGGGCATCGGCCGGCCGGCCCTGCCGGATCTCGACCTTGGCCAGGGACTGACTGGCGTACATGACGCCGAAGACGTCGTCCGTCTCCTCGAAGATGCCGAGGGACTGCCGCAGCAGGGTCTCCGCACCCGGCAGGTCACCCCGCGCGCGGAGGCACAGGCCCAGTGAGCGCAGCGCGAGCGCTTCGCCGTGCCGGTCCCGGGCGGTCACGTACAGGCGGTGTGCGCGGGAGAGGGCCTCCCACGCGTCGTCGTCGCGGCCCTGTTCCCGGTGGACGGATCCGATGCCGTACAGCACATGGGCCATGGCCGCGCTGTCCTCCGGCTCCCCGTACTGTCCGAGCGCCGAGGTCAGCAGGGTCAGTGCCTCGTCGAAGCGGGCCTGTTCGCGGCGGGCCGCGCCCATGCCGGCCCACGCGTCCGCACGCCCGGTCCGTACGGACCGCTCCTCGAACAGGCGCAGTGCCGCCGCGAAGAACGCGTGGGCCTCGTCGAAGCGGTCCTGCTCCAGGCGGAGTTGGCCGAGACCGTTCAGCAGCCGGGCCTCGCCCTCGACGTCCCCGCCACGGCGCACCGCCTGCAGGGCCACGTCGTGGGAGCGGGACCAGGCGTCGAACTGGTTGTAGAGCGCCACGGAGGCGGCCATGAGGGTCGCGGCGAGTTCGCGGGCGGCGTCGAACATGCCGTGCTCCGCGCAGTGGGTGACCGCGGCCAGCAGACACTGCTGCTCGGCGGCGAACCACGCGGCCGGCTCGCCCGTCAGGTAGGTCAACGGTTCCGTCGGTGACACCGACTCGGCCGAGGCCGAGGCCTGTGCCGACCCGTCCGTCGTGGTGATCGGGAGGAACCGCGACGCGCCGCCCGGCCCGTAGGCCGCCGCGCTGCGTGCCATGCCCAGCCAGCGGTCGACCAGTCTTCGGACCGCCGTCTCCCGTTCCTCCCGGGCCTCGTCGGCCAGACAGCGTTCGCGGGCGTACTCGCGCGCCAGGTCGTGGATGCGATAGCGCGTGCTGCCCGTCTCGTCGGTGCCCACGACCTCCACGAAGTGGCAGTCCACGAGTTGTTCGACCGCGTCCTCCGCGTCGTCCTCGCTCACGTCGAGGAGCGGCCCGGCGACCCAGGCGGCGAAGTCGGGCAGATCCATCAGGGCCAGCCGGCGCAGGGCGCGCTGCTCCTGCTTGTCCAGGTCCGCGTAGCCGAGTCCGAGGCTCGCGCGCACTTCCAGATCGCCTGCCTGCAGTTCGTCCAGGCGGCGCCGCTCGTCCCTCAGGCGTGACGCGAGCCGCGCCGGTGTCCAGTGGGGACGGGCGGCGAGACGGGCGCCGGCGATTCGGACGGCCAGCGGGAGCCGACCGCACAGCGCGACGATCTCGGCGGCCCGGTCGGGCTCGAGGACGGGCCGGGTCGGGCCGGCCACGCGGGCCAGCAGGTCCACTGCCTCCGTTTCGGAGGGCACACCCAGATCGAGGTGAGAGGCGCCCTCCAGGGCGACGAGCCGACGACGGCCGGTGATCAGCACGGCCGAGCCGCCGCCCGGTGGGAGCAGCGGGCGCAGCAGTGCTTCGCTGACGGCGTTGTCGAGGATGAGCAGGACCCGGCGGCGCGCGATGTGCGTGCGGTACAGGCCGAGGAGGTCCTCCTCGTCGTGCGCCGGGGTCTCCGGGTCCACGCCGAGGGCGCGCAGCAGCCGGGCCAGGGCGTCCGCGGTCCGCACCGGCTCGGAGTCCGAGGCACGCAGGTCCACGAAGAGCTGTCCGTCGGGGAAGAGTTCGGCGGTGCGGTGGCCCACGTGGACGGCCAGGGCGGTCTTGCCGGTGCCCGAACGGCCGGAGATCACCCCGATGGGCGGCGCGGTGCGCAGCGGGTTCCGCACCTCCTCCAGCAGGGCGGTCGCCCAGGCCGTCTGTTCGGTGCGGCCTATGAAGTCGGCCACGTCGGGAGGGAGTTGGGTGGGCACCGGACGGCCTGTGCCGTCGTGGGACCGCTCGGAACGGTGGGACTGCTCGATCCGGTGGGACTGCTCAGGACCGTGGTGCGACGGTGTGTCCTCGTCCGGGCGCGAGGGAGCCTCCGCGCGCGCGGGTACGGGTCCCTTCCCCGCGGGCGTGGCTCTTCGGGGAGCCGGCGCTCCCAGCACCGTCGTGTCCGCCCGGAGCAGGGCCTGGTGCAGCGTACGGAGTTCCGGGCCGGGGTCGACGCCCAGTTCCGTACGGAGCAGACGGCGGCCCTCGTCGTAGCAGCGCAGCGCGTCGGGCATCCGGCCGGTGCGGAACAGGGCGGTCATCAGCTGACCGCGCGGGCGCTCCCTGAGGGGGTGGGCGGCGACGTGGGCGACGAGTTCGGAGACGAGATCCGTACGACGGTCCAGGTCCAGCTCGGCGGAGAAACGGAACTCCTTCGCCTCCAGCCGGAGTTCCGTCAGGCGCATGGCCTCGACGCGGGCGAAGGACTGACCGAGCCCTTCCAGGGCGTCCCGGCCACGCCACAGGCGCGACGCCGCCCGCAGGAGGTCGACGGCTTCCTCGGCCCGCCCCTCGACGGCCGCTCTCCGGCCGACCGCGAACGCCTCCTCGAAGCGCCGGGCGTCCACGGCGGAGGGCGGCAGCTCGGCGACGTACCCCGGGGAGCGGGTGCGGATGGCGTCACAGCCCTCCGTACCGGCCAGGGCCCGGCGCAGTCCGGAGACGTGCGAGGCAACGAGCGCCCGCGCGGTGGCGGGCGGCTCCTCCTCCCAGGTCAGATCGACCAGCCGCTCGGCGGACAGCACCTCACCGAGATGGACGACGAGAGCCGCGAGGATCGCCGTCGGTTTGGCGCCGTTCAGCGCGATGCGCTGTCCCCCGCTCGACACCTCGACCGGACCCAGAAGGCAGACGTCCACCGTGTCCCCCGATTTTCACGTCCCCGCAGTCGGGGACAACCTACCGGCACCCGCCGACAGTCATACCCGACACCGGACCTCCCCTTTTTCACGGCAGACCGGTGTGGAGTGCGGGTTGGCCGGAACCCGCCGGGTCGCCGGTGCGGGTGGCTCGTTCCCGGCGCTGCATGCGTCCTGCAGAGGATCTGCATCGATCCTGCAGAGCCCGCCTCCACGCTGTGAACGTGACGGACATCATCCTGCTTTCGGACCCCCGGGTCGCCGCCACGCGTGTCACGGAGAACGGTGAACCCCTGGTCGACGCCCGGGAGGTCGCCGCACTGCGGGTCGACACGCGGAAGGCCGACGACGACGGCTCCTACGCACATCTGAGGGCCGACGTCCTGCGCCGGCTCCTGCTCGCGCAGGACGCGCTGCCCCCGGGCATCCGCCTGCTGATGGTGGAGGGCTTCCGGCCGCCCGCGCTGCAGCGCCGCTACTTCGACGAGTACGCGGCAACGCTGCGCACGGCACATCCGGACGCCGGCCCGGACCGGATCCGCGAGCTGGCCAGCGCGTACATCTCGCCCCCGGAGGTCGCCCCGCACGTCAGCGGCGGCGCGGTGGACCTGACCCTGTGCACCGACGACGGTGCCGAACTATTTCTCGGTACGGAGGTCAACGCCACCCCCGAGGAGAGCGAGGGCGGCTGCCGCACCGCCGCGGTCAACATCGACGCCGAGGCCCGGGCCAACCGGGCGGCGATGGGCCGGGCCATGGCCGCGGCGGGGTTCGTCAACTACCCGACCGAGTGGTGGCACTGGTCGTACGGAGACCGGTACTGGGCGCTCCTGACCGAGGCGCCGGCCGCCAAGTACGGTCCCGCCGCTCCGAACCACCCGCAACACCGCAGCTCCGAAGGCACCTGCCCAACCACAGTCTGAGACAGCCGGACCCGGGGGGAACACCGTGGAGAACACCTGCATCACGACGTCGAAGACGACGGCAAAGACGACGCTGACCACGTCGTCCAAAACCGCCGCGACCGCCGCAACGACCGCAACGACGACTACGACCGTCTTCACCGACCACATGACCACGGCCGAGTTCGACGAGGCCTTCACCGCCGTGATGCCGCGGCTGCGGCGCCGGCTGCTGGCCCTGACCGGCAATCCGCACGACGCCGACGACCTGCTGCAGGAGACGTACCTGAGACTGTCCCGCCGGGCCCGTGCCCACACCCTGACGCGTCAGCAGCAGCCGTACGCCTACACCTGCGCGGCGGCCCTGAACCTGCTGCGCGACCTGTGGCGGCATCCCTCGCGCCAGGAGCGCTGCACCGACCGGCTGCCGGAACGCGGCTGGGACGGCGGCTTCGCGAGCAGGGAGGCCGAGGCGGTGACGGCCGCGCTGCTGCGCGGGCTGTCCCCCAAGGAGGCGGCGGCCGTGATCCTGGTCGACATCGAGGGCCTGACCCACGACATGGCGGGGGAGCAACTCGGCGCGCACCGCGGCACGGTGCAGCGCAACCGGATGCGCGGCCTCGCCAAGATCCGCGCCGCCCTCGACGTGTAGGAACCGGCCTCCACGCCGATCTCGTCCACGATGTCGGCCGAGCGGCCCGCCACTCGGCCGACATGGACGACGACAGCACGCACGACGACGACACGAGGCAGCCCGACCAACTGCCGGATGCCGTACGCCGATCACCCGTACAGCACTTGCGCACATCGCGCCAACCACCCAAGGGGGAACCACATGCGCCGCACCAACCGCACACTCGCGATGGCGGGAGGACTGCTGCTCGCCACCGCGCTCGCCTGTACCGGTACGGCGACGGCCGCCGTGTCGCCGGCCGCCTCGGAGACCGTGGCCGCCGCCGACTGCCGTCCCCTGGCGAACGCGTCCGCTCAGGCACAGGCCATCGTCAACGCCGCGTGCTCGCAGATCGGGGTGCCGTACTCGTGGGGCGGCGGCTCCATCCACGGGCCGACGTTCGGTCAGGACTACCCCGGCGGCGGCCCCGGCGCCCACGACAGCCAGGTGAAGGGCTTCGACTGCTCGCACCTGGTGCAGTACGCGGCCTGGCAGGGAGCGGGCATCGCCCTGCCCGAGGGGTCGTGGAACCAGGCCCAGTGGAGCGGCGCCACCGCCCGGTTCACCCGCGACCAGGGGATCGCTCCGTTGCAGCCGGGCGATCTGCTGCTGTGGGGGTCGGACCCGGCCAACCTCGGCAGCGTCCACCACATCGCCATCTACCTCGGCAACGGAAAGATGGTCGAGGCCCGGGAGTCCGGGACGCTCGTGATGGTCAGTGACGTACGGCTGAACTCCCAGTACGCGGGTGCCCTGCGCATCGCCGGCACCGAGCAGCCGCCCGCGGGCACGAAGCGGTTCATGACCTGGGGCACCGATGTGGCCCTCCGTCCGGATGCGAGCACCCGCCAGCCTCCCGTGACCCGGCTGCCCCGCCCCACGGCGGTGGACGTGCTCTGCCAGGCGCACGGGGAGACGGTCAGCGCCGAGGGCTACGTCAACGACGCCTGGTCCTACCTGCCGAAGTACAAGGCATGGATCTCGAACATCTTCATCGACGACCCGGCGGCCTGGCTGCCCGGTGTGCCCAACTGCTAGTCAGCCGCTTCCCTCTCACCCCTTTCATCCCTCTCATCCTTCACACAGGAGACTCCGCCATGCGCGCACTCAAGCGCTCCAAGTCCATCGGCATGCTCGTCGCCACGGTCGCCGCGGCCGGGCTGATCCCGCTCGCGGCCGGCCAGGCCGATGCCGCCCCCGCCGCAGCCGCGGCCACCGGTTCCTGCCCGGCCGCCGGCACGGTGACCCAGGGGTGGCACTCCGGTCACGACGGCGTCGACATCGCCAACAGCCGCGGTACGGCGATCTACGCCACCGGGGCGGGCACCGTCATCGCCTCCGGCCCCGCAAGCGGCTACGGCCAGTGGATCCGCATCAGGCACGACGACGGCACCATCACCGAGTACGGCCACATGTACGAGCGTCTCGTCTCCGTGAACCAGCAGGTGAGCGCCGGTCAGCACATCGCGCGCATGGGCTCCGAGGGGGACTCCACCGGCGTCCACCTGCACCTCAGGACGTACGCTTCGGCGTCCGCCAGCCGGGGCATCAACCCTGTCGACTACCTGTCGGCGCGCGGTGTGGGCCTGCCGTGCACCCCGGGCAGCGGTACGCCCGGCACCAACTTCACCACCTGGGGCACCTCGGTCCGGGTCCGCGCCGACGCCCGCCTGAACGCGGCGGTCGTGCGCACGCTGACCGGGCCGACGCCGGTCTACGTGGAGTGCCAGAAGCACGGCGACTCGGTCACCGCCGAGGGCTACACCAACGACGCCTGGTCCTACATCCCGGCGCTCGGCGGCTACATCACCAACATCTACATCGACCACCCCGCCGCCTGGCTGCCGGGGGTGCGCGAATGCTGACCGACACCCTGAGCCGGTTCCGCGTCGGTACGAGGGGTGTCGCGGCGGTCGCGCTGGCCGCCGGGCTGCTCCTCTCACCCGGCCTCACCTCGTCCGCGCGGGCCGCCGACTCGGCGCCCTGCACCCCCGACCCGGACTACCCGGGAACGTACCGGTGCCCGATCTGGGGGTCGAACGTCAATCTGCGGTCCGCCCCCAACTCGCAGGCCCCGGTCATCGCGACGTCACCCGACGGGGGCTGGCTCAGGGTGCTGTGCCAGACCCAGGGCGGCCGGGCGACCTACGGCGGCTACTGGCACACCTGGTGGGTCAAGACCCCGGCGGTGGGCATGGCCCCGTCCGCGTACATGAGCGAGATCTTCCTCGTCGGAGGCGGTGACAACGAGCCGGACACGGGTCTGCCGACCTGCTGAACGGACCGCCCGCACCGACCGGATGCCCCCGGGACCTGTTCGTGGTCCCGGGGGCATCCGGCGTTCGGATTCTCATGCAGACCCTCGCCCGGGTCCTCATACGGCACGGGTCGCGACCCCGTCCTACCAGTAGTGCGAGCGACGCACACCCACCTCGACCACCTCAGCCACCTCAACAGATCCCGAGGACGACCATGATGACCTTGAGCCGCGCACGGGGCGCGATGCGGGCGGGCGTGCTGGCCGCCGCCCTCGCCGCGCTCGTGTGCACCACCGCGACCGCCGTATCCGTCGCCTCCGTCGAGTCCCCCTCGCCGAGCCCGGCAGTGGTGCAAGCCGATGTGCCGGCCGGGGTGACGGCGGGCGTCGCCGTCTTCGACCGCCAGACCGGCACGTTCACCGAGCAGCTGAACAGCGCCGGGCAGTTCCGGTCCGCGTCCGTGGTGAAGCTGCTGATCGCCCTGGACGTGCTCTGGAACCGCAGCCCCGACGCCCTGTCGGCCGCCGACCGGGCCCGGATCGACACCATGCTGCGCGGCAGCGACGACGGGGCCGCGAGCACGTTCTGGGCGAACAACGGCTCGGGGGCGATCGTCGACCGGATGGTCACACGGCTCGGCCTGACGGACACCGCCCGGCCACCGTCGACCCACCCCGGCTACTGGGGCTACACGGCTCTCTCGGCCCGTGACACCGTGAAGATCTACCGCCATCTGCTCGACTCCGCTCCCGCGGCGACCCGCGACTACGTCCTCGGCGACCTACGGCAGTCCACCCGCTGCGCCACCGACGGCTACGACCAGCACTTCGGCATCGCCGGCTCCTTCAACCGCCCCTGGGCCGTCAAGCAGGGCTGGTCGGGCTTCAGTTCGGGCGGATGCACGGCGCCGGCCGCGACGGTCACGAATGCCACGAAGGCCGCGAAGGAACCGGCCGGCACGGTCGCACAGGCACCGGCGGGCGCCGACGCCGTGGACCTCTCCCGGCCGGCACTGCACACGACGGGTGTGGTGGGCGCGGGCGACCGTTCCATCGTGGCGGTCTTCACCCTGCACCCCAGCGGAACGTCCTACGGCAAGGCCTACACGGACATCGGGCGGCTGACCCGTTCGCTGGACGTCCCCGGCGCCTCCCGCCCGGCCGGCACGTGGATCGGCACCTGGGGCAGCGGGGTCCGGGTCCGCACCCAGGCGACGACCACCTCCGGCGCGGTCACGACACTGCCCGCCGGCGTCGAGGTCCTGGTCGGCTGCCAGAAGCGCGGCCAGCAGGTCAGCGAACCGCCCTACGTCAACGACTGGTGGGCCCAACTGCCGCAGTACGGCGGCTACATGACCAACATCTATCTCAGCGTGCCGGAGAACCAGGTGCCGGGCGTACCGGTCTGCTGACCCACCGTCCCTGTTGCAAGACGACCCTCGAACAAAACGGAGAACTGTGATGAACAAGCGCGCACTTGGAACCCTGGCCGCGGTGGCGGCGTTCGCCGGAGTGCTGGGGACGGCGCCGACGGCCTCGGCCGAGCCGAACCCGGCGGGCTGCGGCAAGGGCAACTTCTGCATCTACGCGGGTGAGTACTCGACGGGCCAGCTCGTCCTGAAGTCGGGCGGCAACTGGTCGGGCAGAGTGACCGGCCGGTCCATCTTCAACAACGGCACACCGCTTCCCGGCCTCGACCACATCCAGGTCGAGTTCGAGATTGACGGCGACGCCGAATCGACCTGCCTGCACTACAACCCCGGCCCGGGCGACTACGGCCTCAACAGCTTCCACCCGCTTGTCTTTACAAAGGTGACCTGGCGCGGCGAGTGCTAGTTCGGTACTAGGGCCGGTCGAGCCGCAACCGCTCCGCGCGCGGCAGGCCGGCCACCACCAGGTCGTACGAGTCCTCGATCAGCTCGCGCACGAGCTGATCGGGCAACTCCCCGTCGACCGTCACGGTGTTCCAGTGCCGTTTGTTCATGTGATACCCGGGGATGACCAGCCCCGGGTGCTCGGCGCGCAGCCGGACCGCGTCCTCCGGGCCGCACTTCAGGTTGACCTTCAGCGGCCGGTCGTCCACCCAGGACAGGGCGAACATCTTGCCCAGCACCTTGAAGACGGAGATCCCCGGGCTGAACGGGAAGTCCTCCACAGCGGAGTTGAAGGACAGACAGAAAGCACGCAGTTCCTGCGGAGTCACGCGCCGCTCCGCTCCTTCCCGTCCTCCTCGGCCTCCTCGGCCTTCTCCTCCTCCGGTGAACCGGTGTGGTCGACCGGCTCGACGAGCACCGTCACGATCTTGTTCCGCCGCCCGGCCGCGGCCTCCGCCGTGAGCCGCAGTTCGCGCCCGTCGGGCAGTTCGACGACGGCCGAGGCACCGGCGATCGGTACGCGGCCGAGCGCCTTCGCGAGCAGCCCGCCCACCGTCTCCACGTCCTCGTCGTCGTACTCCTCCAGCCCGTACAGCTCGCCGAGGTCGGTGATGTCGAGGCGGGCCGTGACGCGGTGGCGCTCGTCGCCCAGCTCCTCCACGGGCGGGAGTTCACGGTCGTACTCGTCGGTGATCTCGCCGACGATCTCCTCCAGGATGTCCTCGATGGTCACGATGCCGGCCGTGCCGCCGTACTCGTCGATGACGACGGCGACGTGGTTGCGGTCGCGCTGCATCTCGCGGAGCAGATCACCGGCGTTCTTCGTGTCCGGTACGAAGGCGGCGGGCCGCATGGCGGTCGACACCAGCTCGCTCTCCGCGTCCCGGCTGATGTGCGTCTTGCGGACGAGGTCCTTCAGGTACACGATCCCGACGACGTCGTCCTCGCTCTCCCCGGTGACCGGAATGCGCGAGAACCCGGAGCGCAGCGCGAGGGTGAGCGCCTGCCGGATCGTCTTGTACCGCTCGATGACGACCAGGTCCGTACGCGGGACCATGACCTCCCGTACGAGGGTGTCGCCCAGCTCGAAGACGGAGTGCACCATGCGGCGCTCGTCGTCCTCGATGAGGGACTCCTTCTCGGCCAGGTCCACCAGCGCCCGCAGCTCCGCCTCGGAGGCGAACGGCCCGCGCCGGAAGCCCTTGCCAGGGGTGAGGGCGTTGCCGATGAGGATGAGGAGGTAGGGGATCGGCCCCATGACACGGGCGAGCGGCAGCAGGACGTACGCGGCTGCCGTGGCCGTGTTGAGAGGATGCTGACGCCCGATGGTCCTTGGCGAGACGCCGACGGCGACGTACGAGACGAGCACCATCACGCCGATGGCGACGGCGAGGGCCTGCCAGGTCCGGTCGAACTCCTGCAGACAGGCGTAAGTGACGAGCGCGGCGGCGGCCATCTCGCAGACCACGCGCACCAGCAGCGCCACGTTGAGATAGCGGGTCGGGTCGGCGGCGATCTGCGCGAGCTTGGCACTCCCGCGCCGGCCACTGCGTACGGCTTCCTCGGCGCGGAAGCTGGAGACTCGCGCGAGGCCCGCCTCCGCGCAGGCGGCGAGCCAGGCGACGACGACCAGCGCTATGGCACCGGTGACGAGTTGGGGGTTCATGACACGGTCGGGGCGGGCGACGGACCGGTCATCCCGCGCTCGCCGCGCCAGCCGTCGACGATGGCGGCCTGGAGGCCGAACATCTCGGCCTTCTCGTCCGCCTCCTCGTGGTCGTACCCGAGGAGATGCAGCACGCCGTGGACGGTGAGGAGTTGGAGTTCCTCGTCCATGGAGTGCTGTGTCTCGGCCTCCTTGCCCTGCTTCTCGGCGACCTCGGGACAGAGCACGATGTCACCGAGAAGCCCCTGCGGCGGCTCGTCGTCGTCCTTCGACGGCGGACGCAGCTCGTCCATCGGGAAGGACATGACGTCGGTCGGACCGGGCAGGTCCATCCACTGGATGTGGAGCTGCTCCATGGCGTCGGCGTCCACGACGATCACCGAGAGTTCGGAGAGCGGGTGGATGCGCATCCGTGCGAGCGCGTAGCGGGCGATGTCGAGGATCGCCTGCTCGTCGACCTCGGTTCCGGACTCGTTGTTGACGTCGATCGACATGGTGCTGGTCTGTCTACTTCCGCTTGTTTCGGACGCCCTTGTGGGTGCCGTTCTCCGTACCGTTCTCGCTGTCGTACTTCTCGTACGCGTCGACGATACGGCCGACCAGCTTGTGCCGGACGACATCGTGGGAGGTGAGCCGCGAGAAGTGGACGTCGTCGAGGCCTTCGAGGATGTCCTGCACCTGCCGCAGACCGGACTTTGTCCCGGACGGCAGGTCGACCTGCGTGACGTCACCCGTGACGACGATCTTCGACTCGAAGCCGAGCCGGGTGAGGAACATCTTCATCTGCTCGGCGCTGGTGTTCTGGGCCTCGTCCAGAATGATGAAGGCGTCGTTGAGCGTACGGCCACGCATGTACGCCAGCGGCGCGACCTCGATCGTCCCCGAGGCCATCAGCTTCGGGATCGAGTCCGGGTCGAGCATGTCGTGCAGCGCGTCGTACAGCGGGCGCAGGTAGGGGTCGATCTTGTCGTACAGCGTGCCCGGGAGGAAGCCGAGCCGCTCGCCCGCCTCGACCGCCGGGCGGGTCAGGATGATCCGGCTGACCTGCTTGGCCTGAAGCGCCTGCACGGCCTTCGCCATGGCGAGGTACGTCTTGCCGGTGCCCGCCGGGCCGATGCCGAAAACGATGGTGTGCTTGTCGATGGCGTCGACGTAGCGCTTCTGGTTGAGGGTCTTGGGGCGGATGGTGCGGCCCCGCGAGGACAGGATGTTCTGGGTGAGGACCTCGGCCGGGGTCTCCTGGCCGTCACCCTCCCCGTTCCCGCTCGCTCTGAGCATGGCGATCGAGCGTTCCACCGCGTCCTCCGTCATCGGCTGTCCGGTGCGGAGCACCAGCATCATCTCGTCGAACAGCCGCTGGACGAGGGCGACCTCGACCGCTTCGCCAACGGCGCTGACTTCATTGCCCCGGACATGGATGTCGACCGCCGGGAAGGCCTTCTCGATCACGCGCAGGAGGGCGTCGCCCGAACCCAGCAGGGACACCATGGGATGCGTGGCCGGGACGGTGAACTGCGCTCGTGCCTGCCCCCGCGCGGGGGGCTGAGCTGTGGGTGTCTGAGTCATGGGCCGGCTCGTAGGCCTGCACGACCTCCTCAATGAGGCTCGCTTACCACGTGGGTAGCCTTCCGCTCCCAGCCTACGACGGTGCACTGACAACGCCGTAGGGGTTTTGGCTCACGGTCCGGTGACGTGGCGGCCGGGGCGTCCGGCAGGCTCAGGAACAGGCACTCACGCCGATCTGCGGAAACCGATCGTCGGCACGGCCCGCCGCAGCGGCCACGGGCGCGGTCTCGCGGTCCTGGGCACCAGGTCCGCCAGGAACGCGTACCGGCGAAGCGCCGCCGGGTCCTGGTGCTCGTACGACTGGATCTCGCGCCACCAGGCCCCGATCTCGGACCAGCCGGGCGCGGAGAGGGAGCCGCCGAAGTCCTGGACGGAGAGGGCGGCGGTGAGGCCGGCGAAGGCGAGGCGGTCGGCGAGCGGCCAGTCGGCGAGGGTGCCGGTGACGAAGCCGGCGACGAAGACATCGCCGGCGCCCGTGGGGTCGAGGGCCTCCACGGCGATGGCGGGCACCTCGGCCGTCTCCCCGGTCCGCCCGTCCACGGCGTACGCGCCCTCCGCACCGAGGGTGACGACGGCGAGCGGTACGTGATCGGTGAGGGTGCGGGCCGCCTTGCGGGGGCAGTCGGTGCCGGTGTAACGCATCGCCTCCTCCGCGTTGGGCAGGAAGGCCTCGCAGTGCTCCAGGTCGGCGAGTCCTGCGAGGTCCCAGCGGCCGGTGTCGTCCCAGCCGACGTCGCCGAAGATCCGGGCGCCCTTGCCGGCGGCCTCGGCGATCCAGGGGGCGCGGACGCCCGGGGTGAGGGAGGCGACGGCGGCCCGGGCGTGCGGCGGGCACTCCGGGGAGGGTTCCTCCGGGGGCGGCTCATGGCCGTGGGAGACCATCGTGCGCTCACCCTCGTACGCCATCGAAACCGTGACCGGGGAGTGCCAGCCGGGGACCGTGCGTGACGTGGAGAGGTCGATGTGCTCGCCCTGTTCGAGGGCGTCCCAGCAGTACTCCCCGTAGTGGTCGTCCCCGAAGGCGGCGGCGAGGGAGGTCTTCAGGCCGAGCCGGGCCAGCGCGGTGGCCATGTTGGCGACCCCACCGGGGCTGGACCCCATCCCGCGCGCCCAGGACTCGGTGCCGCGCACCGGCGCGGAGTCGAGCCCGGTGAAGATGATGTCGAGGAAGACCGTGCCCGTCAGATACACGTCCCACGGCGGATCGTGGGGCGCGCGCAGGGCGGCCAGGGGATCGACCTGGGCCTGGCGGTAGGAAGATCCCTCTCCGGTGGACGCGGTGGACGCGATCACGGTGCGCTCCCTGACGACGGTGCGGATCAGGCCAGTCTGCACCACCCCACTGACAGCGGCCCGTCACTCCACTCCGGGGGGCCACTACAAATACCCCGCTTCCCCCACCTCAAACACCGAAGTGCCCCACATCACACCCACCCGATTCCCTTCCCCCGCCCCCCGCTTGATACAAATTGCCCGCGCGTTCCTGTCCGTCGACGGTCGACGCCCAACCCCCGCATTGAGCCGCCACACCCGCTTGTCGAGCCGTCACATTCGCTTTCGCACGCCCAGGAACGCCCGTGTTCTCCCCCCGCTCCACCCAGCCCTGGCCTGAGGGCCTACCCGTCGGATCGTGTCGGAGACGCGGGGTGTGGCACGCACATCTGCGGCGTTGTCGTCGGTTGCCGACTCCCCCACGCTCGAACAACCTCGCGCGGGGGGACCCCCATCGCGTCGACGCCCTCCTCCGCCTTGCAGCTGCACGCACCACACCCCGCTCACCTTGGTTGATGAGGCACCGCTTCTTTCCTCCGACCCCATCCGCCGGGCAGGCCCTCATCGCCCTTTTCACGGCCGGGTACTTGGCGCCGTACCTCCTGCCCACCACCGTCGGCAGGCTCGACGCGTACCTCCCGCTGAGCCCCACGCAGGCCGGTGCCATCGGCAGTGCGCTGCTGCTGAGTTCGGCGGCGGCGGGCTTTCTGCTCGCCTCCCGGGTCGACCGCATCGGCCCACGCGCCCTGGCCCGCGTCGGCCTCGCGCTCGCCGTCCTCGGCTACGGCACCGCCGCCCTCACCACCAGCGTGTACGCCGTGATCATCGGAGCCGTCGTCGGCGGCTTCGGCTCCGGTACGGCCACCACGGTCGCCGCCACCGGGATCGCCGGCCGCCCCGACCCGCACCGCACGACCACCCTGGGGCTGCTGAGCGTCTCGGCCCTCGCGGGCACCGTCTATCTGACGGTCCCGCACCTCGGCCCGGGCCACGGCCTCCCCCTGGCCGCACTGGCCCTGACGGCAGCCGTCGTATGGCCACTGACGGCCGCCCTCCCCCGACGCGACGCCACAGCCACCGCAGCCCTGGTGACCGCCCTGCCTCGAAGCCCGCTCCCCCGCCTCCGCGCGGGCGTCGTCCTCGCCGCCACCATGACCTGCTGGTCCCTCGCCCAGAACTCCCTCTGGGGGTCAGCGGCCGGATCGGGCTCACCCAGGCCGGGCTCTCCGAGGCCACCGTCGGCGCGGTGTTCGCGATCGCACTCGGCGCGGGACTGCTCGGGGTCATCGGCGCCGGGGCGCTGGGTACGCGGCTGGGCCGCGCACTGCCGATCGGCGCGGGTACGGCCGTCATCGCGGGCTGCATCGTGCTGAGCGCGTCCGCGACCGACCTGATGTCCTTCGCGGCCGGCGAGATCGCCTGGAACACGCTGTACCCGATCGTGCTGTCGTACGTGATCGGTCTGGCCGCCGCCCTGGACCCGCGCGGCCGTTGGGCGGTCCTGGTCGGCTCGGCGTCCTCGCTGGGCACGGCGTGCGGCCCGCTCACCGGCAGCCTGCTGTCCGCGCACACGGGCTATCCGGCGATGGGCGCGGTCCTCGCCGCCGGCCTGCTGCTGATCGCGGTCCCGATGACGGCCGTGGCGCTGCGCACCCCGTCCCCGTCCCGCGCGTTGAGGCTCACCACGGTCAGGGCCACCGAGCAGTACCGCCCGGTGGCCTGACGGTCACCGCGTGAACTCGTACGCGTCCACCTCGGCGAGACAGCGAGCCCGCCGCTCCTCGTCGTGCTCCAGGAACGACGCCAGGAAGGAGTTCCGCGCCAGCTCGCGCAGCCGCTCCTCACCGAGGCCCAGGGCCTCCCGTACGGCCCCGAAGTTGTCGCCGACGTACCCGCCGAAGTAGGCGGGGTCGTCGGAGTTGACCGTGCAGAGGAGACCGGCGTCGAGCATGGCGGGCAGCGGATGCTCGGCCAGGACATCGACGGCCCGCAGCCGTACGTTGGACAGCGGGCAGAGGGTCAGGGGCACCCGCTCCCGCACGAGCCGCGCGACCAGCTCCGGGTCCTCCATGCAGCGCAGCCCGTGGTCGACGCGCTCGACGCCGAGGATGTCGAGGGCCTCGGTGATGTACGAGGGCGGCCCCTCCTCACCGGCGTGCGCCACGCGCCGCAGCCCGAGCCCGGCGGCGGCCTCGTACACCTCGCGGAACTTCACCGGCGGATGCCCGACCTCGGCGGAGTCGAGCCCGACGCCGGCGATCCGGTCGAGGTAGGGGCGGGCCGCGTCCAGGGTCTCCATCGCGGACGCGGCGGACTCGTCGCGCAGGAAGCACATGATCAGCTGAGTGGAGATGCCGTGTGTCGACTCGCTGTCGCGGAGCGCGAGCCAAAGCCCCTCCACGACCGTCCCCATCTCCACCCCCCGGGCGATGTGGGCCTGCGGATCGAAGAAGATCTCCGCGTGCCGTACGCCCTGTGCGGCGGCCCGCGCGAGATAGGCGTTCGCGAGGTCCGCGAAGTCCTGCTCGGTGCGCAGAACGGACATCAGCTCGTAGTACAGGTTCAGAAAGGACTGCAGGTCCTCGAAGAGATACGCCTTGCGCAGCTCTTCGGTGTCGGCGTACGGCAGCACGACGCCGTTGCGCGCGGCGAGCGCGAAGGCCAGCTCGGGTTCGAGGGTGCCTTCGATGTGGAGGTGCAGTTCGGCTTTGGGGATGGACATCAGGGAATCGTACGACCGGTTTACGTCCGTTTCGGAACCGGCACCCTCAGCAGATCATGGGCGACGGTCAGCTCCCCCTCGTACCCCGCCGCCCGCGCCTGCCGCTCGAACTCGTCGGGGTCGGAGTAGCGCTGGCTGAAGTGGGTGAGGACGAGATGCCGTACGCCGGCGTCCCGGGCAACGGCTCCCGCCTGACCGGCAGTCAAGTGACCGTGATCGGAGGCGAGTTGCTGGTCCTGATCAAGGAAGGTCGACTCGATGACGAGCATGTCGCAGCCTGCGGCGAGCGCGTGCACACCGTCACACAACCGGGTGTCCATCACGAAGGCGAACCGTTGCCCGCGCCGCAGCTCACTGACCTCGTCGAGGGTGACGGAGCCGAGGGAGCCCTCGCGCTGGAGGCGTCCGACGTCGGGCCCTTTGATGCCGTGCGCGGCGAGCAGTTCGGGCAGGATGCGGCGCCCGTCGGGCTCGACGAGGAGATAGCCGTAGGACTCGACGGGGTGGGAGAGCTTCCGGGCTTCGAGCCGGTAACCGGGGGTGGTGGCGAGCACGCCGCCGTCCCCCGCGACCGGCACCTGCCCGATCTGGACGGTCTCGCGATAGGCGGTGGCGTAGCGCAGCCGGTCGAAGAACTTCTGTCCGGAGCAGGGGTAGTGCGCGGTGATCTCGTGCGGGACGCGGTCGAGGTTGATGCGCTGGATGACTCCGGCGAGCCCGAGGGAGTGGTCCCCGTGGAAGTGCGTGACGCAGATCCGGTTGAGGTCGTGGGCGGCGACCCCGGCGCGCAGCATCTGGCGCTGGGTGCCCTCGCCGGGGTCGAAGAGGAGGCCCTCGCCGTCCCAGCGGAGCAGGTAGCCGTTGTGGTTGCGGTGCCGGGTGGGTACCTGGCTGGCGGTGCCGAGGACCACCAATTCACGTCCGGACAAGACCGATTACTCCGTTACCCGGGCGGCCACTGCATGCCGCGTCCTCCGAGGAGGTGTACATGGGCATGGAAGACGGTCTGGCCGACGCCGCTGCCGGTGTTGAAGACGAGGCGGTAGCTGTCCAGCTTCTCCTCGGCCGCGATCTCGCCGGCCTCGCGCAGTATGTCGGCGGCGATGGCAGGTTCGGCGGTGGCGAGGGAGGCCGCGTCGGGGTGGTGGACCTTGGGGATGACCAGGATGTGGGTCGGTGCCTGGGGGTTGATGTCCCGGAAGGCGACGGTGGTGTCCGTCTCGCGGACGATGGTCGCCGGGATGTGCCCCGCGACGATCCTGCAGAACAGACAGCTGTCGTCCGCCATGCGTGTGCCTCCTGACGCCGGTCGATGATTACGTCCGGCATCGTATCGGGCGTCGACGTGCGACCGCCCCGACGCGGAAGCCCAAAGCCAGACTCGCTATCCCCTGGGGGCTGGGTAGTCAGCCCGTCCGGCGTTTGAGGACGAGCGCGTTCAGCGCGATAACGGGGGTTCGGGGGCGGAGCCCCCGAGGATGGGACGGGTAGGGGCGGCGGGGGCGAAGGAAACCGGGCTACACCACCGGCTTGCCCGACAGTTCCACGCCCGCCCCGCGCAACTCCTCCAACGCCCGCTCCGTCGTCCCCTCCGCCACCCCGGCCGTCAGATCCAGCAGCACCTGCGTACGGAACCCCTCCCGAACCGCGTCCAGGGCGGTCGCCCTGACGCAGTGGTCGGTCGCGATGCCGACCACGTCCACCTCGTCGATCTCCCGCGCCCGCAGCCAGTCGCCCAGCGTGACCCCGTTCTCGTCGGCGCCCTCGAACCCGCTGTAGGCCGCCGCGTACGCCCCCTTGTCGAAGACCGCGTCGATCGCGCCGGAGGCGACCGCCGGGGCGAAGTTCGGATGGAAGCCGACCCCCTCCGTGCCGGCCACACAGTGCGCGGGCCAGGAGTGCCGGAAGTCGGGGTTGTCGGCGAAGTGGCCACCGGGGGCGATGTGGTGGTCGCGGGTCGCCACGACGTGGCGGTATCCGGCGGGGGCCTGCCCGATCAGCTCGGTGATCGCGGCGGCCACGTCGGCACCCCCGGCCACCGCGAGACTGCCTCCCTCGCAGAAGTCGTTCTGCACATCGACGACGATCAGGGCGCGGCGCATGGTCGGTCTTCCTTCGTACGGAGGGGTGCGGGCCCGGCCAGATGAATATGAATATGTGAACTACCGAGCCTAGAGACTTCGGCCCCACTTCGGGAGGGGGCATTCGGGGCAACCGGCGCGCGAGGACGCCCGTTGCCCCTGTGAACCGGGAGTCGTACCGGGGGTGTCAGACAGGCAACTGGACGTACTCCGTCGGAATGACCGCCTCCCCGCGCGACAGCTGGGTCGCCGACAGCGGCAGATTGGCGCGCGCGGTGGCATGCCGGTCCCGTACGACGTCCAGCGGCTCGCGGGCGACGACCCGGCCGCCCTTCACCAGCTCGACCAGCAGCTGCCGCTCCGCCAGCTCCCCGGGCACCGGTCCCGTACCGATCACCTCGGCCTCCGCGATCCCGTCCCGGTCGAGCCGCCGGGCCGCCCACTTCCGGCCCCCGACAGACGTCTTCCCGCCGCTCGACTTCTTCGCCACGGGGACGAGGGGAGCGCTGGGGTCCGCCGACTCCGCGCGGGCCACCAACTTGTAGACCATCGAGCACGTCGGGTGGCCGGAACCCGTCACCAGCTGGGTGCCGACCCCGTACGCGTCCACGGGCGCCGCCGCCAGTGAGGCGATCGCGTACTCGTCGAGGTCCGAGGTCACGACGATCCGCGTCCGCTCCGCCCCGAGCGCGTCCAGCTGCTGCCGTACCCGGTGCGCGACCAGCAGCAGATCCCCGGAGTCGATGCGCACGGCGCCCAGCTCGGGCCCGGCGACCTCCACCGCCGCCCGTACCGCCTCGGCGACGTCGTACGTGTCCACCAGCAGCGTCGTGTTCCGGCCCAGCGAGTCGACCTGGGCCTGGAAGGCGTCCCGCTCGCGGTCGTGGAGCAGGGTGAACGCGTGGGCGCTCGTCCCGACGGTCGGGATGCCGTAGCGGAAACCGGCGGCCAGGTCGGACGTGGTCGTGAAACCGCCGACGTACGCGGCCCGGGAGGCGGCCACCGCGGCCAGCTCGTGGGTGCGCCGGGCGCCCATCTCGATCAGCGGGCGGTCACCGGCGGCCGAGGCCATCCGGGACGCCGCCGCCGCGATCGCCGAGTCGTGGTTGAGGATCGAGAGGATCACCGTCTCCAGCAGCACGCACTCCGCGAAGGAGCCCTCGACGCGGAGGATCGGCGAGCCCTGGAAATAGACCTCGCCCTCGGGATAGCCCCAGATGTCCCCGCCGAACCGGTACGAGGCCAGCCACTGGAGGGTCTCCTCGTTGACGATCCCGCGCTCGCGCAGGAAGCCGAGGACGTCCGGGTCGAACCGGAAGTTCTCCACCGCGTCGAGCACCCGCCCGGTGCCCGCGACGACGCCGTAGCGCCGGCCCTCCGGCAGCCGCCGTGTGAAGACCTCGAAGACGGACCGCCGGTCGGCGGTGCCCGCCTTCAGGGCGGCCTGGAGCATCGTCAGCTCGTAGTGATCCGTGAAGAGCGCCGTAGAGGGAACATCCACCGGCAGCCCGAGGTCCGCTGTGTTCATGTGACGGGATGCTACCCCCATCTCGTCACTTTGACGATTTCCGGGTCCGTTTGGCCCGGGACCCCCTTCTGGTGGCAGCATGGGCATGTGACGTCACCCGCTCCCGTAGAGATCGAACGCACCGAGTCGGCGGAGGAGACCTTCGCCGTACCCGAGCCCGACGTCCCCTGGGTCACCATCGTCCACAACGACCCGGTCAACCTCATGAGCTATGTGACGTACGTCTTCCAGACGTACTTCGGCTACCCGAAGGACAAGGCCACCAAGCTCATGAAGGACGTCCACCACAAAGGCCGGGCCGTCGTCTCCAGCGGCAGCCGCGAGGAGATGGAACGCGACGTACAGGCCATGCACGGCTACGGTCTGTGGGCCACCCTCCAGCAGGACCGGAAGTAACCCGAAGCGACGCGAAGCAACCCGACCCAGCTCGCAGGACCGGAAGCAGCGAACCACTTCATGCCAGGACACTTCGAACCGCTCCCCGGCGGCGGCGCGGCCGTCGCGCTCGACGACGTCGAGATCTCGATCATCCGGTCGCTGGCCGTCCAGCTCCTGGAGCTGATCGGCCCCGGCCCCGCCGAGGACGCCCCCGACGACCCGCTCGCCGAGCTGTTCGCCGACGGCCCGAGCGAGCCGCCCTCCGACCCGGTGCTCAGACGCCTGTTCCCGGACGCCTACGGCGACCCCGTCGACGTACCGTCGTCGCCCGAGCGGGCCCAGGAGGAGAAGGAGTACGCCGCCGAGTTCCGCCGGTTCACCGAGAACGACCTGCGCACCGGCAAGCGGGAGAGCGCCCTCGCGGTGATCCGCTCGCTGGACTCGCTGACGCCGGCCGGTGACGGCGGCGCGGTGCTCAAGCTGACCCACGAGGAGTCCCAGCGGTGGCTGGGCACGCTCAACGACCTGCGCCTGGCGATCGGCTCCCGGCTGGACGTCATCGACGAGGAGGACACCGACCTCCTCTACCGGCTGCCGGACGAGGACCCTCGTAAGCCGATGGTGATGGCGTATCTGTGGCTGGGCGGCTTGCAGGAGACTCTCGTCTCCACACTCATGCCATGAGACGGGACGGGTATCTCCCGTTATGTGATGGTTCTGTGTTCGCTCAGCGGACGCTCAAATCCGGATAACGATCGCGTTACCGCTGCCGTCGGCTGTGTCCCTTCCGTGCTCCGTTTGACCCCTTCTTCCTGTGGTGTGCCCCACAACTCGCCCCGGTGATCAACGGTGCGGCCGTGATAGATCTTCACGCTCCACCAGTCCGGGGGGACCGAGAAGAAGGGCGCACCACACATGACCTCCGCTCAGGTCGGCTCGGAAAAGACACCGGAAAAGACATCCGAAGAGGGTTACGAGCGCGGGCTCGGCAGCCGCCAGGTCCAGATGATCGCGATCGGCGGCGCCATCGGCGTCGGCCTCTTCCTGGGCGCCGGGGCGAACATCGCCAAGGCCGGCCCCAGCCTCATCTTCATGTACGCCCTGGCCGGCGTGATCGTCTTCTTCATCATGCGGGCCCTCGGCGAACTGCTCCTCTACCGCCCGGTCTCCGGCTCCTTCGCCGAGTACTCACGGGAGTTCCTCGGCCCGTTCTTCGGCTACTTCACCGGCTGGACGTACTGGCTGATGTGGGTGGTCACCGGCATGGCCGAGCTGACGGCCGCCGCCATCTACGTCAACTACTGGGCCCCCGGCGTCCCCCGATGGGTGACGGCCCTGGTCTTCCTGGTGATGCTCTTCGGCGTGAACCTGATCTCCGTGAAGGTCTTCGGCGAGTTGGAGTTCTGGTTCTCGATGGTCAAGGTCACCGCCCTCATCGGCATGATCGTGATCGGCCTGGGAGTCCTCACCTTCGGCTTCAGCTCCGCCGGTGACACGGCCGCCGTCTCCAACCTCTGGGCCTTCGACGGCTTCTTCCCCAAGGGCATCGGCTCGTCCCTGATGACCCTCCAGGGCGTGATGTTCGCCTACCTCGCCGTCGAACTGGTCGGCGTCACGGCCGGCGAGTCCGAGAACCCCGAGAAGACCCTCCCCAAGGCCATCAACACCCTCCCCTGGCGCATCGCCCTCTTCTACGTCGGCGCCCTCACCGTCATCCTCTGCGTCGTGAAGTGGACCGAGTTCGCCCCGGGCGTCAGCCCGTTCGTCGAGGCGTTCGCGAAGATCGGCATCCCGGCGGGCGCGGGCATCGTCAACTTCGTGGTGCTGACGGCCGCCCTCTCCTCCTGCAACTCGGGCATGTACTCGACGGGCCGCATGCTCCGTACCCTCGCGGACAACGGCGAGGCCCCCAAAGTCTTCAGCAAGCTGTCGACGACGAAGACCCCGGCCTTCGGCATCGCCATCTCCGTCGCCTTCATGGGCATCGGCGTCGTCCTCAACTACGTCGTCCCGGAGAAGGCCTTCGGCTACGTCATGTCCGTCGCCACCGCCGCCGGCATCTGGACCTGGCTGATGATCCTGATCAGCCACGTCCTCTACCGCCGGGGCGTGGTCGCGGGCCGCCTGCCCGCCTCGTCCTTCCCGGCGCCGGGCGGCTCGAAGTGCAGCTGGATCGCCATCGCCTTCCTCCTCTTCGTCACAGGCCTCATCGCATACGACGCCGACTCCCGCGTCTGTCTGTACGTGATGGCGGGCTGGGCGGCGGCTCTCGGCGTCGGCTGGACAATCCTCAAGTCCCGCACTCCGCAGGTGACAGCGCCCCGATAGGGGCGCGGGGAACTGCGCGACAAGCCCCCACCGCCCCGCAGTCAACGAACAACCGAATAGATCCCGACATGTGGGCAGTCCCGTACCACCCCTCGGTACGGGACTGCCCACACGCCTGCCACCGTTGCTTATCCTGACGAACATGCTGACCATCACCCAGGCCCTCGTCGACCAGATCGTCACCCACGCCCGCAAGGACCACGCCGACGAGGCCTGCGGCGTCGTCGCAGGACCGGCGGGCTCGGACCGCCCCGAACGCTTCATCCCGATGCTGAACGCGGCCATGTCACCCACGTTCTACGAGTTCGACTCCGGGGACCTGCTGAAGCTGTACCGCGAGATGGACGACCGCGACGAGGAACCGGTCGTGATCTACCACTCCCACACCGCGACCGAGGCCTACCCCTCCCGCACCGACATCTCCTACGCCAACGAACCCGGCGCCCACTACGTCCTGGTCTCCACGGCCGACACCGACGGCCTCGGCGAGTTCCAGTTCCGCTCGTTCCGGATCGTCGAGGGCGAGGTCACGGAGGAAGAGGTCAAGATCGTGGAAGCGTACTGATCGCCCCCAAAACCTGCCGATCTCATCAGTCGGCCCGAAAATGTCCAGAATGCGGGACAGCCCTCCGGGATCCGGACCGGGAATCGATACGATGAGCCCATGGTTTCCTACGACGTGAGCGAGAAGACGCCGGGCAGCCCGCTGCTCGTGGCGCGGCTGCACGTCGATCTGTGCAGGCTGGCCAGCGCCATCTGTTGACGCCGGCCCCGCCGCCGTACGGCCGTGAGCCGCGGCGCCTCACACGCATGACCCGCTCCAAGCCGCTTTTCGCGCCGCCGCGCGCCCATCGACCTACCACTCCCGACAGGAGCCCCGAGCCATGGCCATCGAGGTCCGCATCCCGACCATCCTCCGCACCTACACCGACGGCGAGAAGGCCGTCCCCGGTGCCGGGGAGACCCTCGCCGAGCTGTTCGCCGACCTCGAGACCCGGCACGCGGGAGTCCAGGCCCGCATCGTGGACGACGGCAAGCTGCGCCGCTTCGTCAACGTCTACCTCAACGACGAGGACGTCCGCTTCCTCGACGGCATCAACACCAAGCTCGCCGACGGCGACACCGTGACGATCCTGCCGGCCGTCGCCGGCGGCATGGCCTGACAGGCCCCTGGCACCCATGCGCTACGACTCGCCGCTGGCCGCGGTAGGCAACACCCCCCTGGTGCGCCTGCCGCGGCTGTCGCCGTCCGCCGACGTACGGATCTGGGCGAAGCTGGAGGACCGCAACCCCACCGGCTCGGTCAAGGACCGCCCCGCCCTGCACATGGTCGAACAGGCCGAGAAGGACGGCCGGCTCACCCCCGGCTGCACGATCCTGGAGCCCACCTCAGGCAACACCGGCATCTCGCTCGCCATGGCGGCGAAGCTCAAGGGCTACCGCATGGTCTGCGTGATGCCCGAGAACACCTCGCAGGAACGCCGCGAGCTGCTCGCCATGTGGGGCGCCGAGATCATCCCGAGCCCCGCCGCCGGCGGCTCCAACACGGCCGTACGGGTCGCCAAGGAGCTGGCCGCCGAGCACCCGGACTGGGTGATGCTCTACCAGTACGGCAACCCCGACAACGCGGGCGCCCACTACGCCACCACCGGCCCGGAGATCCTCACCGACCTCCCCTCCGTCACCCACTTCGTGGCGGGCCTGGGCACCACGGGTACCCTGATGGGCGTCGGCCGCTACCTCCGCGAGCACAAGCCGGACGTCAAGATCGTCGCCGCCGAGCCGCGCTACGACGACCTGGTGTACGGCCTGCGCAACCTCGACGAGGGCTTCGTACCGGAGCTGTACGACGCCTCCGTACTGACGACCCGCTTCTCGGTCGGCTCGGCGGACGCGGTCACCCGTACCCGTGAACTCCTCCAGCAGGAGGGCATCTTCGCGGGCGTCTCCACCGGCGCCGCGCTGCACGCCGCGATCGGCGTCGGCAACAAGGCCGTCAAGGCGGGCGAGAGCGCGGACATCGTCTTCGTGGTCGCCGACGGTGGCTGGAAATACCTCTCGACAGGCGTCTACACGGCGGCCACGACGGAGGAAGCGATCGAGACGCTGCAAGGCCAGCTCTGGGCGTGAAGCCGTAAGGCCGTAAGGCCCTAACCGGCCGAAGTCCCGCGGTTTCCCGTCGATCACGTGGCGAGGTGTCGGACCTGGTCCCACAGGGCCGGGTCCACCACCCCCACCCGCCGCCGGAACTCCCACACCGGCAGGTCACGCAGCTCGTCCGTCTCCAGGAAGCTCGGCCGGCCCTGGGCGTCGCCCACCGCACCCGGCGGCATCGGGATCACCCCCGGCCGCTCGTCGTGGTACTTGCTGGTGATCTTCGCGACGGTCGCGTGCCGCCCGTGCACCGCGAGCACCAGACACGGCCGGTCCTTGCCTCCGGGACCGTCCTCGAAGGGCACGTTCGCCCACCAGATCTCCGCGGGCCGGGGCCGCGCGGACCGCCCCCGCTGCCGCTGCGGCCCCTCCGCCCGTCCCGGCGGCCTGCCCCCGCGACTCCGGGGCCGATGCCCGCGCCCCCAGCCGTCCACCAGCGCCGCGACCAGCGCGAGCAGCACGACGGCCGCCAGGGCGAGCCACCATGACGTGTCCATACGGAAGACGGTACCGGCGCACCCCCCGACCCGCCCGCGCTACCGGCACTCCAGGTCCAGCCGAACCGGTGACAGCACAGGTGAGTTCGCCCACAACAGCCCTTGGCGGAGGAGCGACGGGAGGTTTTGCGCCTTACGCTCGACGGACCGCAAGAACCCCGTCACGTTTGTTTTGATGCTCCCCGCCAGCGGAGGTTTCTGCTTTATGAAGCTCACCGTCGTCGGCTGCTCGGGGTCGTTCCCGTCCGCGGAATCGGCCTGTTCGAGCTACCTCGTAGAGGTCGACGGCTTCCGGCTGCTTCTCGACATGGGCAACGGTGCCCTTGGCGAGCTGCAGCGCCACTGCGGTCTTTACGACCTCGACGCCATCTTTCTCAGCCATCTGCACGCCGATCACTGCATCGACATGTGCGGGTACTTCGTCGCACGGTACTACCGGCACGACGGCGGTCGCTGCGACCCGATCCCGGTCTACGGCCCCGAGGGCACCGAACACCGCCTCACCACCGCCTACGCCGACACCCCCACCGCCTCCTCCATGAGCGAGGTCTTCGACTTCCACACGGTCAAGCCGAGCACCTTCGACATCGGCCCGTTCACCGTCCACACCGAGCGGGTCCGTCACCCCGTGGAGGCGTACGGCATCCGGATCGAGCACGCCGGGAAGTCACTGACGTACTCCGGGGACACCGGCGTCAGCGACGCGCTGGACCAACTCGCCCGGAACACCGACCTGTTCCTCTGCGAGGCCGCGTTCACGCACGGCAAGGAGAACATCCCGGACCTGCACCTCAACGGCCGCGAGGCGGGCGAGACGGCGAACCGCGCGGGCGCGCGCAAGCTCGTACTGACCCACATTCCCCCGTGGACCGACCCGCAGGTGAACCTCGCCGACGCACGCGAGGTGTTCAGGGGGCCGGTGGAACTGGCGATGCCGAGGGCGTCGTACGAGATCTGAGTCTTTGGTGCGGCATGAGGTGGGCCCCGGAACCGTGTCGGTTCCGGGGCCCACGTCACGCTGTATCCCTGTGCGGCTATGCCTTGGTGAGGTCCTCGATCTCCTCCACGGGCTCGCGGCCCGGGGTCTGGAGGTCGAACCTGGTGATCGCGAAGCGGAAGAGGAAGTAGTAGATCGCGCCGAAGACGAGACCGATCGGGATGATCAGCCAGGGCTTGGTGGCGAGGTTCCAGTTCAGGGCGTAGTCGATGAAGCCGGCGGAGAAGGTGAAGCCCGCGTGGACGCCGAGGGCCCAGGTGATCGCCATGGACAGGGCGGTCAGGACCGCGTGGATCACGTACAGCAGCGGGGCGATGAACATGAACGAGAACTCGATGGGCTCGGTCACACCGGTCACGAAGGACGTCAGCGCGAGCGAGATCATCATGCCCATCACGGCCTTGCGGCGCTCGGGGCGGGCGGAGTGCGCGATGGCGATCGCGGCGGCCGGGAGACCGAACATCATGATCGGGAAGAAGCCCGACATGAACTGACCGGCGGTCGGGTCGCCGGCGAAGAAGCGGTTGAGGTCACCGTGGACGACGGCGCCGGAGGCGTCGGTGAAGTCGCCGATCTGGAACCAGGAGACCGTGTTCACGAACTGGTGCATGCCGACCGGGATCAGCGCGCGGTTGATCAGGCCGAACAGACCGGCGCCGAGGGAGCCGAGACCCGTGATCCACTCGCCGAAGTCGGAGATGCCCTCACCGATCGGCTCCCAGACGAGGCCGAAGAAGACGCCCATCGCGGTGCCGACGAAGGCCATGATGATCGGCACGAGGCGGCGGCCGTTGAAGAAGCCGAGCCAGTCGACGAGCTGCTTGCGGTGGTAGCGCTGCCACAGTACGGCGGACAGCAGACCCATCACGATGCCGCCGAGGACACCGGGGTTGTTGTAGGTCGCGGCTATGTCGGCGCCCGCCTGGACCTTGGCCTCGGTGACCGGGAACGCCTTGAGGACGTTGCTGTAGACCAGGTAGCCGACGAGGGCGGCGAGTGCGGTGGAGCCGTCCGCCTTCTTGGCGAAGCCGATCGCCACACCGATGCAGAACAGCATCGGCAGGTTGTCGAAGATGGCACCACCGGCGGTGGCGAACACCGCCGTCACCTTGTCCGGCAGGTTCAACTTGTCGTGGACGTCCTGCTGGCCGAGCCGGAGCAGGATGCCCGCCGCCGGAAGTACGGCGATCGGGAGCTGCAGGCTGCGGCCGACCTTCTGCAGGCCCTGGAACAGGCCGGATCCCCTCTTCTTCGCGGGGACCGCCGCGGTGGTGGCGGTGCTCATACTTCCTCCAACGGGTGAACATGGTCTACACCAGTCAGTGGTGTAGACCATGTTGTAGCACGGTGAAGGGCGCATAAGGAACCCACGATTTCACAACGGATTCAGACTGGTGTAGACCAGTCGGCGAACGGTGCGAGGACAGCGCGCGTACCGTTCGCAGACCGCTCGCGAAGATCGGTCAACTGTGGGTTACTGCGACAAAGCGGCTCGGAACAGGCTCGGACCAGGGAGAAGGACATGTCCACCAAGGCAGAGAAGATCGTCGCCGGGCTCGGCGGCCTCGACAACATCGAAGAGGTCGAAGGCTGCATCACCCGCCTCCGCTGCGAGGTTGTCGACCCCGCGCTGGTCGACGACGCGGCCCTGAAGGCCGCCGGCGCCCACGGCGTCGTCAAGATGGGCACCGCGATCCAGGTCGTCATCGGCACGGACGCCGACCCGATCGCGGCGGACATCGAGGACATGATGTAGTTCCCGGGCCCGAATCCCCGAATCCCCGAACTCCCGAACCTCCGTACCTGGTACGGATGTTCACCCCTGAGGGGCCGTTCCCGACCACGGGAAGGGCCCCTTCCGCCGTTACGGCTAGGCTCGTCGCCATGTCACGTATCGACGGCCGCACCCCCGAACAGCTCCGCCCCGTCACCATCGAACGCGGGTGGAGCAAGCACGCCGAGGGCTCTGTCCTCGTCTCCTTCGGCGACACGAAGGTCTTCTGCACAGCCTCCGTCACCGAGGGCGTCCCGCGCTGGCGCAAGGGCAGCGGCGAGGGCTGGGTCACCGCCGAGTACTCGATGCTCCCGCGTGCCACGAACACCCGCGGTGACCGCGAGTCCGTCCGCGGCAAGATCGGCGGCCGTACGCACGAGATCAGCCGTCTGATCGGCCGCTCCCTGCGCGCGGTGATCGACTACAAGGCGCTCGGCGAGAACACGATCGTCCTCGACTGCGACGTCCTCCAGGCCGACGGCGGCACGCGTACGGCGGCCATCACCGGCGCGTACGTCGCCCTGGCCGACGCCGTCGCCTGGGCCCAGGCCAGGAAGCTGATCCGGGCCAACCGCCAGCCCCTCACCGGCACGGTGAGCGCGGTGTCGGTGGGCATCGTGGGCGGAGTCCCGCTGCTCGACCTCTGCTACGAGGAGGACGTACGCGCGGAGACGGACATGAACGTCGTCTGCACCGGCGACGGCCGCTTCGTGGAGGTCCAGGGCACGGCGGAGGCGGAGCCCTTCGCCCGCGACGAGTTGAACTCCCTCCTCGACCTCGCGGTCGCCGGCTGCACGGACCTGGCGGCACTCCAGCGCAAGGCGCTGGACGAAGCCCTGGAAAGGTAAAGGGCAGACCAAATAGGGTGGCGGTGGCGGGCAACCGCACACCTGATCCAGCGCGTCTCCAGGGATGCGCAGGAACGTGGGCGTACGGCATGCCGCCGTACGCCCGAACAGTCAACGGAGGGAACCCCAACAATGCCCGTGAGCCGCCGAATCCGAAACGCCCGAGGACTCGGACGGGGGCGCCGTGCCACCGCCATTGCCGCCACGGTGGCAGCCGTGGCGCTGACCGCCGGGCTCACCACCGGATGCGACGCCGTCAACAAGGCCCTGGACTGCGTCCAGACCGCCGACGCCATCGCCACCAGCGTCTCCGACCTCCAGCAGGCGGTCGAGAACGCGGCGAACGACCCGACGCAGGCGTCCGAGGCCCTGGACTCGATCGACAAGAACCTCAACGACATCGGCGACAAGACGGACAACGCCGACGTCAACAAGGCGGTCGACGACCTCAACGCGGCCGTGAACAACGTCCAGACGGCCATCAAGAACGGCGACGAGACCCCGGACATCAGCGGCGTGACGGACGCGGCTGGTGAACTGACAAAGGTCTGCACGTCGTAAACGAGTCGCAGGCGAGCCCGGGGCTGCCGGGATACTGGACGCCATGACACGCCTGATCCTCGCCACCCGTAACGCCGGAAAGATCACCGAGCTGAGGCAGATCCTCGCCGACGCGGCCCTCCCCATGGACCTGGTCGGCGCGGACGCCTACCCGGAGATCCCCGACGTCAAAGAAACGGGCATCACGTTCGCGGAGAACGCCCTGCTCAAGGCCCACGCCCTGGCCCAGGCAACGGGCCTCCCGGCGGTGGCCGACGACTCGGGCCTGTGCGTGGACGTACTGAACGGCGCCCCGGGCATCTTCTCGGCCCGCTGGTCGGGACAGCATGGGGATGATCGAGCGAACCTGGAACTACTGCTCGCCCAGCTGTCGGACATCGCGGACGAACACAGGGGCGCGCACTTCGCCTGCGCGGCGGCACTGGCTCTGCCGGACGGCACGGAACGGGTGGTCGAGGGCCGCCTGCGGGGCGTCCTCCGCCACACCCCGGAGGGCACGGGCGGCTTCGGCTACGACCCGATCCTCCAGCCGGAGGGCGACACCCGGACGTGCGCACAGCTGACGGCGGCGGAGAAGAACGCGATCAGCCATCGGGGGCAGGCGTTCCGGGGGTTGGTGCCGGTGGTTCGGGAGTTGTTGGGCTGAGGAGCGCTAACCAAGACGGTCCGGCTTGCAGAAGTCGCAAGCCGGACCATGTAAGTAAAGGTAAGTGCGGCCTGAGGGATTCGAACCCTCACGGGATTGCTCCCATCGCACCCTAAATGCGAGGCGTCTGCCGTTCCGCCAAGGCCGCCAGTCGCCCGCCGTTGAGCATGACGGGCGGGTGCAAGTGTACGGGGGACGCGGCTATCCGGCGAGTGGCGTTCTCTCTTTCTGCCGGCACTACGTATCTGTGAGGGCGTGGCAGTTCGGGCACAGGTACCGCAGGTTCTCCTGGCGGTTGTCGTGCCAGTCTCCGTTGATGTGGTCGATCTGCAAGGTGATCGGGCGGCCGAGCCACTCACCGGTGTTGCCGCAACTCACGCATGAGTAAGGCACTCCGACCTCGCTCAGGGCGCGGTGGAGTTGAGCCCTGTTGGTCCGGCCTGCCTGGTGGGGCAGAAGGACAAGTACCCGGTGGGCAATGGGCGCCGGTGTTGGCGCATCGGGTCGGCCCCAGGCTCGCCGCTTGAAGTGGCTCGTGTCGAGGCCGAGGCGGGCTGCCGTGCGACGGACTCGCCGGTGGTTGATGTCATTGACGTCCAGGCCGAGGCCGCGCATCACGTCGGCGTAGCTCGTGGAGCGCGGTACGAGGTCGCGAAGCCTGTCTTCGGGGATGGTCGCGCGCCGATGCGGGAAATGCTCCGTACTGACGCCTTGTGTACGCAGCATGCGACTCAACGTCGCACGAGACCGACTGTCGTCCGGTACGCCCAGGGCGCGCGCCACGCCACGCACGCTGGTGGCGTCCGCCGCCGCTGCCCTCAGTTCCTCGGGGGTGAAGGGCAGGTCCAACTCCGCGCGATTCGCGCCGGGGAAGTGGCTGAGGTCGATGCCTGCGGCGTCGATGCGACGCTTGATGTGGGAGAGAGTTCCGGTGGCGGGGGTGGCTCCCAAGCTTCAGGGCCACTTCGCGCAGCGACGACGACGAAGTGGCAGCTTCCGCGATGGCGGCGTCCGGGTACTTGCGCCACGGGCTCCGCTTCACGAAGTGGCTGGTGTCCAGTCCATGACCGGCGACTTTCTCCTGGAGAACGCGCCGCTGGCCTCCGCTGGGCCGGAGATCGAGCCGCCGCATCAGGTCCGTCCAGTTGCGTGCTTCGGCGACGACCGGTGCGAGCCGCTCCTTGTCGTACGGGTCTGTGGATGGCATCGCTGCGTGTCCCCTCCGATTCCCGACCACCAGTTCGTGATCTCGTACGGAGTAACGAACCGCTTATCGGACCGTCACGCCCGAAATAGGAGGCCGCCCCCCGGGTGAGAGGCGGCCGACAAGCGGTGGGCTATGGGTAGTTGGTCAGGTTGGCCACGTTGGTGGATGTGTTGGACGGGCCGCCCGTGCCGTTGGCGATGTGCCAGATGGTGCCGACGCCGCCCAGGGAGACCGTCACCATGTTCTGGAAGCGGACGCCCGAGCGGTTCGGGGCCTCGATGGCGCGTTCGGCGGCCACGCCCGGGTTGACGTTGAAGAAGCAGTAGCTGCCGAGGCCGTAGGCCTGGTGGGTGGTGACCGAGTCGGCGACCTTGTAGGCGGCGTAGCCCAGTGTGGAGCCGTTCATCCAGGCCGCCTGGTTCGGCGGGTCGTACGGCATCTCGTTCTGGTAGAAGTACGTCCGGCCGCCGTTGCCGTTCCAGATGGTCTGGTACTTCTGGTAGTGCTCGACGAACAGGCCGTACATCGTCACGTTGTCACCGTTGACGATCAGGCCGGTGTCCGCGGTGTTCGTGTTCCAGCCGACTCCGTCGCCGTGGTCGGCGCGCCAGATCCAGGTGTGGTCGCCGATGACGTTGTCGCTGTTGACGACGAGGCTCGTGGTCGCCCTGCCGACGGCGGCGCCGCCGACGCGGAAGTACACGTCGTGCAGGGAACTCGGGTCGGCCGCGTGGGAGGCGGCGGAGCCGGCCGGGCCGACCTCCAGCAGGGAGGGCGAGTTGGTGGTGCCGGCGTCGAAGAGCACACCCGCGATCTTCACGCCGTCGACGTCGGCCACCTTCATCGCGGTGATGCCGTTGTCCGGGATGAACGTGGCCAGGCCGAGACCCAGGACGACCGTGTCGGCGCGGTTCACCTGGAGCGTCTGGTTCAGGTGGTACACGCCCGGGGTGACCAGGAGGTTCTTGCCCGCCGCCAGCGCCGCGTTGATGTCCGAGGCGGTCGCGCCCGGCTTCACGACGTAGAAGGTGCTCAGGGACAGTGAGTTGCCGGTGGGGGAGCCGTTCGCCCAGCTGGTCGCCGTGGAGTTGGTGCGCACGGACGGCACGAACACCTGGTAGGCGCCGTTCTCGTCGACGTAGAGGAACGGCTTCTCCCGGCTGACCGGGCTCTGCGCGACCGTCGTGTACGGCGGGTTGGGGAAGCTGGTGCCCGGCACGCCCTGGCTGCCGACGAAGACCTGGTTCCAGTTGGCGCCGGTCCAGCTGCCGAGCTGGGAGTTGCGGGTCAGCCACTGCTGCTGGCTGCCGGAGTTGACCTGCCCGTCGATCTTGCTGTCGGCGAGCAGCCCGCCGCTCGACCAACCGCCGTCGTCCAGGGCGAGGTTGCCGCGCAGATGGATACGCCGGTACGGCGCCGCCTGCGAGACCGCCCAACGATCGCTGCCGCTGGTCGGGTTGACCGAGAGGTTCTCGGCGCCGCGCCAGAAGTTCTGCGTCGCGTTGCCCTGGAACCAGTCGGCCTCCGCGTGCACCGCCCCGTTCACCGTCACCGCGTCCGGGGACAGGCCGAGTCCCGCGACCTGGGTGTAGAAGCCGACGTTGACGTCCGCGTTGTAGGCGCCCGGCTTGAACAGCACGGCGTAGCGCTGGGAGCCGAACTGGTTCGTCTCCTGCTGCGAGAAGATGCCGTTCAGCCGGTTCTGGACCGTCGTCGACGACATCGACGGGTCGAATATCACCACGTTCGGGCCGAGGTCGGGGTTGGCCGTCGACTGGGCCACGGGCGTCACCTGGAAGCGCTGGGCCGCTGATCCGTTGCAGGTGTACTGCACGAACTGCACGCTGTCGGCGGTCGAGGCGGCCGGGACGTCCAGGCACTTGCCGCTGTTGCGGTTGACGAAGTGGTAGGCGCCGCCGCCCTCGTGGACCGGCAGCCACTGCTGGTTGGCGCCGCCGCCCCACGCCCACAGCTGCATGGCCGCGTTGTCGGCCGTGGACACGCCGGTGACATCCACGACCTGGCTGGTGTTGTTGCGGTTGTTGATCCGGACGTAGCCGCCGCCGGTGTCGGTGAAACTCCACTGCTGGGCGGTGGAGTTGTTGCAGGAGTACTGCTGTACGGCGGTGCCGTTCGCCGTGGCGGCCGAGCGGGCGTCGAGACACCGGCCGCTGGCGGCGTTCATGACGCTGGCGAAGTCGCTGGGCAGCGCGGCTGCCGCCGGTGCGGGGGTGGCGGCGACCAGCGAGGCGGCGGCGACGGTGACCGCCGCCGCGAGGGAGACGGCTGGGGACAGAGGTCTGGACATAGGTGGGGGAGAGCCTTCCGTGGGGGGACGGATGATGCGTTCGACTCGTGAGAGGCGCGTGTGACGCGAGGTGCTTGGTCTGAACCTATGGCTGTGGGTCACCTGTGTCAGCTGGTGAAGCAAGGGTTGGTGAAGGTGAATTGAAGGTGCGGCGACGCAAAAAGCCCGTGCCGGAATAGAACCGGCACGGGCTGCCCGTGAAGGGAGGGGGAAGGGGGGAACTGGGCCTCAGATACCCAGGCCCCTCAGATCCCCAGGTCCTTGATGATCTTCGCCACGTGTCCCGTCGCCCGCACGTTGTACAGCGCGCGCTCGACCTTGCCCTCCTCGTCCACGATCACCGTGGAGCGGATGACACCGACGTACGTCTTGCCGTAGTTCATCTTCTCGCCGAAGGCGCCGTACGCCTCCAGGACCGTCTTGTCCGTGTCGCCGAGCAGGGTGACCTTCAGGTCCTCCTTCTCGCGGAACTTCGCGAGCTTCTCCGGCTTGTCGGGGGAGATACCGATGACGTCGTACCCCGCGCCGGCCAGGAGGTCGAGGTTGTCCGTGAAGTCGCAGGCCTGCTTGGTGCAGCCGGGGGTCAGGGCGGCCGGGTAGAAGTAGACGATGACCTTGCGGCCCTTGTGGTCGGCCAGCGACACCTCGTTGCCGTCGGCGTCGGGCAGGGTGAAGGCGGGGGCCACATCCCCGGGCTGGAGTCGCTCGCTCATCCGTCTGGTCTCCTCGTACGTCCTGGTGCGTCCACGTGCGCCCTCGAAGGGCGCGGGTCGAGCCTAACCGGGGGTGCTGACAGTGCGGTCCCGAGCAGAGCTGACAGACTGTCCGGAGCAGGGCAGCAGTGCATCAATGCATCAGCGGACTTCGGAGGGCGTACGGTGGCGGACACCTCGGACAGCAGAACACCGGTGCAGATCGAGGCGGACATCAAGCGCCGTCGCGAGACGCTGGCCGAGACGCTCGACGAGATCGGGGTGCGGGTGCACCCGAAGACGATCGTCGGCGATGCCAAGGCCAAGGTCGTCTCCCACATCGATCACACCCTTGGGCGTGCCTACGTCGGCGTGAACCGCGTTGTCGGGGACGTCAAGGGGCGGTTCGTCCGTGAGGACGGGGCGCCCCGGCTGGAGCGGATCGTGCCCGTCGCCCTCGTTGCTGCGGGGCTCGTGGGGCTGCTCGCCTTGGGAACCCGGCGGCGCAAGGGCTGACGAGGCAGGTAGGTTCGGAGTGTGAGCGCCAAAAGCAATGAGCAGAGCACCCATCACGACAAGCTGCCCATCCGGATGCTGCACGACCGGGTGCTCGTGCGGCAGGACACCAGCGAGGGCGAGCGGCGTTCCGGCGGCGGCATCCTGATTCCCGCCACCGCGGCCGTCGGGCGCCGGCTGGCCTGGGCGGAGGTCGTCGCGGTCGGGCAGAACGTACGGACGGTGGAGCCGGGCGACCGCGTCCTGTACGACCCGGAGGACCTCGCCGAGGTCGAGGTGCGCGGCGTCGCCTACGTGCTGATGCGTGAGCGTGATCTGCACGCCGTCGCCGCCGACCGGTTCGAGGGCTCCGAGGACTCGACCGGCCTGTACCTGTAGAACAGCGGCAAGAGCGAGGAGGGGCTGGTGACCATCGTCACCAGCCCCTTTCCCGTCGGCGTCGGTCTGGTGTCAGTTCCTTCTCGACGTGGTCAGCGCGCCCGTCGTCACTCCCGGTGTCGTCCCTCCCGTGGTCCCGCCCGTGTCCGTCGTGCCGCCGGTGTCGGTGGTGCCGCCGTCGGTCGTCGTGCCCCCGGTGTCCGTCGTACCGCCGGTGGTGGTCGTGCCGCCCGTGTCCGTCGTACCGCCGGTCGTGGTGGTCCCGCCGGTGTCCGTCGTACCGCCGGTCGTCGTCGTGCCGCCTGTGGCGGTGGTCCCGTCCGTCGTCGTGCCGCCGGTCGTCGGGGTGGCCCCGGTTGTCGCGCCGGTTGTCGCTCCCGGGGTCTCCCGGCCGCCGTCCGTGGTGCCGCCGTTGTCCTGGCCGGCGTCCGTGCCGGGGTCGGGCCGGGTGTCGGCGGGCGGGGCCTGCTCTTCCTCGGCGCCCTCCTGGAGCTGGAGGTCGAACTCCTTCGCCTTCTTGCCCTTCAGGGCCGCCTTCGTGAACTGGGCCCAGATCTCGGCGGGGGCGCCGCCGCCGTTGATGCGGTCGAGGCCCATCGCGCCGTAGAGGGACTTGTGCTTGCCGGTGTCCGGGTCCTGGCCCATCACCGACACGACCGTCGCCAGGTCGGGGGTGTAGCCGGCGAACCAGGCCGCCGTGTCCTCCTCGGCGGTGCCGGTCTTGCCCGCCGCCGGGCGGCCGGCCTCCAGCGCGGCCGTCGCCGTACCGCTCTCCACCACGCTCTGCAGGACCGAGGTGGTCGTGTCGGCGGCCTCCCGCGACACGACCTGCTTCGTCTTCTGCTTCGGGAGGGTGACCGAACCGGCCTCGCCGTCCTTGGTGATCTTCTCGATGATCGTGTACGTGCCGTGCTTGCCGTGGTTCGCGAGCGTGGCGTACGCCTCCGCCATGTCGAGGACGCTGGCCGTCGACGTGCCGAGGGCGATGGACGGGTACGGGTTCAGGTCCGGGGTGTCGGAGGGGAGGCCCAGGTCGATCGCCGTCTGCTTGACCTTCGCGGGCCCTACGTCCACCGCCAGCTGCGCGTACACCGAGTTGACGGACTTGTCCGTGGCCGTACGGACCGTGATGTCGCCGTACGAGACCTGGTCCTCGTTCTCGGGGGCGTACTCGTCGCCGTTCCAGCCCTGGACCGGGCGCTCGTTGGTGCCGTCGTAGTACGTGTTCGGGGTGATCGTCTGGCCGTCCTGGGTCACCGAGCCGTTCTCGACGGCCGAGGTGAACACGAACGGCTTGAAGGTGGAGCCGTCCTGGTAGTCACGGCGGGTCGCGTTGTTGACGTACTGCTTGGTGTAGTCGATGCCGCCGTACATCGCGAGGACCTTGCCGGTCGCCGGGTCGATGGCGACTCCGCCCGCGCGGACGTAGTTGTCGACCTTGTTGTTCTTCTTGTCGAGCTTCTTCATCACCTGGTCGTTGACCGCCTTCACGAAGGCGTCCTGCTTGGGCTTCTGCAGGGTGGTCGTGATGCGGTAGCCGCCGGCCTGGAGTTCTTCCTCGGTGATGATCTTGTTGTCGAAGAGGTAGTCGTCGACCGCCTTGACCAGATAGCCGCGCTGGCCGGACATGCCCGTCGAGACGATCGACTGCTTCGGCTCGGGGAAGGTGGTGGCCTTGCGTTCGGCCTCGGTCAGCCAGCCCTTCTTGACCATGCCGTCGAGGACGTAGTTCCAGCGGGCGAGCGCGGCCGGCCGGTTCTCGGGGTGGGCGATCACGTCGTACTCGCTCGGCGCGTTCAGCAGCGCGGCGAGGTAGGCGCCCTGGCCCGCGGTCAGGTCGATGGCGTCGATGCCGTAGTAGGCCTGGGCGGCGGCCTGCAAACCGTACGAGTTGCGGCCGGCGTAGCTGGTGTTGAGGTAGCCCTCCAGGATCTCGTCCTTCGACTTCACCTGGTCCAGCTTGATCGAGATGAAGAACTCCTTCACCTTTCGGGTGACGGTCTGCTCCTGCGCCAGGTAGTAGTTCTTCACGTACTGCTGGGTGATCGTCGACCCGGACTGCTTGCCCTTGCCGGTCACCGTGTTCCAGGCGGCGCGCAGCATCGCCTTCGGGTCGACCGCCGACTCGGTGTAGAAGTCGCGGTCCTCGGCGGCCAGTACGGCGTGCTGGGCGTCCTTGGAGATCTGCGACAGCGGCACGTTCTCCCGGTTGACCTCGCCGTCGCGGGCGAGCTGGCTGCCGTCGGCGTAGAGGTAGACGTTGCTCTGCTTGGTGGCCGCCGCGTTCGCCGCCGGGATGTTCACCGCGTAGTAGCCGAACGCGAACAGGCCGACGACCAGCAGGATCCCGAGCACGAACGTGCCCAGCACGAACCGCCAGGTCGGGACCAGCCGACGCCATCCGGTGCGCCGGGGCCGCTTCGGCTTCCCGGGCTTGCCGGACTCACCGGGCTTCTCGCCCTCCGTGCCTTCGGGCAGTTCGGGTTCTGTCGGTGCCCAGCCCTGCGTCGGCTGCTGCGGCTCTGGCTGGTCGCTCATGTGGTGCACGGACTCCTGTTTCGCGTCGTACGTTCCCGTACGACCTCTCACGCGTTCAAACGTCTTTTACGCCCCCTCTTGAAGACTGTCGCACCACGCGATCAGTTCCCTGACCTCGGCACGCGTCCTGCCGGAAAACGCGTGGCGGGCGGGGAAGGGTGCGGACTAGGCTCCTGTGTTTCGGTCCGAGTACGGGGGAGAGGACTGGTGTCGTGGGTTCTGGGCGGTTGTACGCGGCCGTCGCTGCGGGGGGTTTCCGACGGTATGCCACCTATCGTGCGGCCACACTCGCGGGGGTGTTCACCAACACCGTCTTCGGCGTGATCCTGGCCTACACCTACATCGCCCTGTGGGACGAGCGACCGCACCTCGGCGGGTACGACCAGTCCCAGGCCCTGACCTATGTGTGGCTGGGCCAGGCGCTGCTGATGACGATGTGCGTGATGGGCGCGGGCTTCGAGGAGGAGCTGATCGAGCGCATCCGTACGGGTGACATCGCGATCGACCTCTACCGGCCCGCCGACCTCCAGCTGTGGTGGCTGGCCCAGGACCTGGGCCGGGCCATGTTCCATCTGCTGGGCCGGGGGCTGATCCCGGTCGCGTTCGGCGCGTGGGCCTTCGACCTGACGCTGCCGACGTCCGTGCTGCCCTGGCTGTCGTTCCTGGTCGCGGTGGTGCTGGGGGTGGTGGTCAGCTACGGCATCCGCTTCCTGGTGTCCCTGGCCGCGTTCTGGCTCCTCGACGGCGCGGGCATCATCCAGATGGCGTGGCTCGCGGGCGTCTTCTGCTCGGGCATGGTGCTCCCGCTGAACGTCTTCCCGGGGGTGCTCGGCGAGATCGTGCGGGCGCTGCCGTGGGCGGCGCTGATCCAGGCGCCGGCGGACGTCCTGATGGGGGAGGCGGATCCGGTGGGCACGTATGCCTTCCAGGCCGGGTGGGCTGTCGCGCTGCTGGCGGCGGGGCGCGCGGTGCAGGCGGTCGCTACTCGGCGGGTGGTGGTTCAGGGTGGATGACGGGGGCGTCGTGGATGTCGCGGGTGTCGCGGGTGCGGTGCGGTCCGATGCCGGGGGCGGTTCGCGAACCGGTGACGACCGGGACGGCGACGGCTGGGACGACGGGCCGTTGAGCCGTACCGCCCGGGTGCTCGACGGCGTACGGGCCTACCGTCTGATCGTCGCGATGTGGATCCGCTCCACGATGGCCTACCGGGCCTCCTTCGCGATGACCACGTTCGGGAACTTCGTGGCGACCGCCCTCGACTTCCTGACGATCGTGCTGATGTTCTCGCAGATCGACAGCCTCGGCGGCTACTCGCTCCCCGAGATCGCGTTTCTGTACGGGCTGTCGTCGACCGCGTTCGGGATCGCCGACCTCGTCGTCGGGTCGATGGACCGGCTGGGGCGCCGGGTCCGCGACGGCACCCTGGACACGCTGCTGGTGCGGCCGGCGCCGGTGCTCGCGCAGGTCGCCGCCGACCGGTTCGCCCTGCGCCGCCTCGGCCGGATCACCCAGGGCCTGCTGGTGCTCGGCTACGCCCTGCTCGCCCTCGACGACGTCCACTGGACGGCGCTCAAGGTGCTGCTGGTGCCGGTGATGATGGTGAGCGGCGGGGCGATCTTCTGCGCGGTGTTCGTCGGGGGCGCGGCCTTCCAGTTCGTGGCGCGGGACGCCGCCGAGGTGCAGAGCGCGTTCACGTACGGCGGCGCCACGCTGCTGCAGTATCCGCCGGGCCTCTTCGCGCAGGACCTGGTGCGCGGGGTGACGTTCGTCTTCCCGCTGGCCTTCGTCAACTGGCTGCCCGCGCTGTACGTGCTGGGCCGCCCCTACCCGCTCGACCTGCCGGAGTGGGTGGCGTTCCTGCCGCCGGTCGTGGCGGCGGGCTGCTGCGCGCTGGCCGGGCTGGCCTGGCGGGCGGGACTTCGTTCGTACCGGAGCACGGGGAGTTAGTGATCGTGGAGCCGTTTGTGGAGTCCTTCATCGAACTGGACGGCGTCGAGAAGGTGTTCGACGTACGCAAGAAGACCGGGTTCATGCGGAGCGAGCGGCGCGAGGTACGGGCGGTCGACTCGATCTCGTTCCGGGTGGCGAGAGGGGAGATGGTCGGCTACATCGGCCCCAACGGCGCCGGGAAGTCCACGACCATCAAGATGCTGACGGGCATCCTCACCCCCAGCGGCGGCCGGCTGCGCGTGGCGGGCATCGACCCGTCCCGGGAACGCACCCGCCTCGCGCGGCGTATCGGTGTGGTGTTCGGACAGCGGACAACCTTGTGGTGGGACCTCCCGCTGATCGACTCGTACCGCCTGATGCACCGCATGTACCGGATTCCCGACGCCCGTTACAAGGAGAACCTCGACCGCTGCGTCGAACTCCTCGAACTGGCCGACCTGTTGGACGTACCGGTCCGCCAACTGTCCCTCGGCCAGCGGATGCGGGGCGACATCGCGGCGGCGCTGCTGCACGACCCCGAGGTGCTGTACCTCGACGAGCCGACGATCGGCCTGGACGTGATCTCGAAGGCGAGGGTCCGCGAGTTCCTGCGCGACCTGAACACCGAACGAGGCACGACGGTCCTGCTGACGACCCACGACCTCCAGGACATCGAACAGCTGTGCTCGCGGGTCATGGTCATCGACCATGGCCGCCTGATGTACGACGGCCCGCTGACCGGCCTGCACGAGGTGGGCGACAGCGAGCGGACCCTCGTCGTGGACCTGGAGCGCGAGCTGCCGCCGATCGAGGTGCCGTCGGCACGGGTCGTACGGGTCGAGGGGCCCCGTCAGTGGCTGGCGTTCCCGGCGTCGGAGTCGGCGGCTCCGCTGGTCGCGCGGATCGCGGCGGAGTATCCGCTGGTGGACCTGTCGGTGCGGGAGCCGGACATCGAGGCGGTGATCGCGAAGATGTACGCGGAGCAGGCGGGGAAATCAGGGGAGAAGTCGGGGAAGGCGGTCCCGTAGCGGCCCTCGCGGGGATCTGGTGGGACCTCGTAGGCTGCCTGTATGACGGACGACCTTCCGGAGCTGCGCGCCTCCGACGCCGATCGTGAACGAGTCGCCGAGGTCCTGCGGGACGCCCTCGCGGAGGGCCGGCTCGACATGGCCGAGTTCGAGGAACGGCTGGACGCGACGTACCAGGCGCGTACGTACGGTGAGTTGACGCCGATCACGCGTGACCTGCCGGGGGCCGCGGTGAACATGGTCAAGAGGCCTGTGGGGGACGGGAGTTGGCCGGACCGGATCGTCGGGGGCGAGGGGTCCTCGCGGTGGGGTGTCGCGGTCATGGGCGGGTTCCAGCGCAAGGGGCGCTGGACGATGCCCCGGCGGTTCAACACGTTCGTGTTCTGGGGCGGCGGGGAGATCGATCTGCGGGACGCGAACTTCGCGGACGGTGAGGTGGTCGTCAACTGTGCCGTGATCATGGGCGGCATGGGCGTGATCGTGCCGCCCGGCGTCGAGGTCGTGGTGCGGGGCATCGGCATCATGGGGGGCTTCGACCACAGCCAGGAAGGGGTCCTTGGCGACCCCGGTGCGCCACGGGTGATCATCCAGGGGTTCACGTTCTGGGGCGGGGTAGGGGTGTCCCGCAAACTGCCGAAGGCGGAACGACAGCGCCTGAAGGAGGAACGGCGCCAGGAGAAACTGGAACGGAGGGAGGGCCGCGAGCTTGGCGGCTCCGGCTCCGGCTCCGGTTTCCACCACGGCATGCACGACCTGCACAAGCGGGACGAGGACTGAGCCGGTAGCGCTGCTGGGCTCGGGGGTGGGTCGCGCAGCCCGGCGCTAACGGGGCGCCGCCTGCGCCCACCCGTGCCGCCCCTAGCGGCACGCATGCCCGCAGCTATGCGGGTACCTGCGAACCCCGGCCAACTGGGGCGCCCCTTCAGGGGCGCGGGGAACTGCGCGACAAGCCCCCACGGGCCCGCAGCCGAACAGCGAGGGACGGACGGGCTTTCAGGGGCGCGGGGAACTGCGCGACCAGCCCCCACCGGCCCTCAGCCGTGGCTCACAGCTTCGCCGGTGCCGCCCCCTTCAGGTTCTCCAGGTCGAAGACCTGACCCATCCGCGCGTACCCCCGGTCGCTCGGATGCAGATGGTCCCCGGAGTCGTACTCCGCCCGGAAGCGGCGCGGGTCGTACGGATCGCGCACCGCCTTGTCGAAGTCCGCGTACGCGTCGTACACCCGCCCCGCCCGGATCTGCGCGTTCACGGACTGCCGTAGCGCCTCCGTGGCCGCCGAGTAGCCGTGGAAGCCCCCGAAGGGCATCAGCGTCGCCCCCACCACCTTCAGGCCCCGCCCATGCGCCTCGGCCACCAGTTCGCGCAGCCCCGCGACGATCGAGGACGCGCTCAGGGCCTTGGGGTCGGGGGCGCGCAGGATGTCGTTGACGCCCAGGTCGATGACGACGACCTTGACGTTCGTACGGTCGAGGACGTCCCGCCCGAACCGTGTCAGCCCGCTGGCGTTGGGCGCCGGCGTGCCGATGCCACCGTGCCGCAGGACGCGGTTGCCGCCGATGCCCTGGTTGACGACGCTGTAGCGGGGCACGTCCGTGCCGGACTCCGCCGCGGAGTGGAGGCGGTCGGCCAGGACGTCCGGCCACCGGCTGTTGGTGCCCACGCTGGACGTGCTGCCCGCGGCGAGCGAGTCGCCGAGGACGACGACCGTCCCGTCGGCCTGGTTGCTGAGGACGTCCACGGCGGTGACGTACCGCCAGGCCTCGGTCTGTTCGGTGTACGCCGTGGCCGTCGGGTCCTCGGTGCGGTCGCCCACCGCCGCGTACGAGATCTGGCGGGCGCGCGGGTGGTAGGTGACCGGGCCGGACGGGACCGCCGAGTACGTCGTCACCAGGAGGTCGGTGTCGCGCGGGACGGTCACCCGGACCGCGTCCGAGACGATCTGCCGTCCGGCCGGGATCGTCACCGAGGGGCTGCCGCCGAAGGTGAGCCGGCGCATCGTCGAGGCGTCGGCGGCAGCGCTGTTCTCGGCGGCGGCGACGGCTATCGAGGCGTGCGCGATGGTCAGCGGCTGCTTGCCGTACAGGTTGGAGAGCGTGACGCGGGCACTCGTACCGCCCGCCGCCGTGTGGACGACGTTGCGCAGGGAGCGGCCGGCCAGGCCCTTCGCCTGGGTGCCCGGTTCGCCGTCGACCGGGGAGGCGGCCCAGGTGCCGACCCACGCGCCGGTGGACGCGGGGGCGACGGCGTTGCCCGAGTCGCCGCGGGCGCGGCTGACGGCCTTCGTGTGCCGGCTGCCGTCGTCGAGGGTCGCCCCGACGTAGATCGCGGCGGAAACGGCCACGACGAGCGTGACCATCGCGGCGAGCAGGCCATAACCGTGGCGCCTGGTCATGGGATGCGTGACTCCTCGTACGGCGGGGAGCGTGGGGCTCCGGTGGGCTGAGCCCATGATGCGGGATGGGCCTGTGGGCGCCCGCCGAATGCTGCGTCCGGGCTCCCTCCGGATATACGTGGGGAACTCCTGTTCCGTTCCGGGAGTAGGTCAGGAAGGGACAATGTGTGAGGGATCACGGAGAAGGATCACTGAACGGTGGAGCAAGTGGATCGAGTGGAGAGAACGGAAGCGACGGAACGGACGGAAGTGGCGGCGACAGGATCAGGGGACGGTGTGGGCGGTACGGGCGGCCGTACCGTCCCGGGGCGTGCCATGACCGCCTTCGGTCCCGCCGACGAGGAGCGCATGCGCGGCGTACGCCGGATGAAGCTCACCGCGGCCGGGCTGCTGCTCTTCGTCGCCGTCGTGTACGTCCTCGCCAAGTGGGCCGGTGACCAGGGCGCCGGTGCCTGGGCGGGCTATGTCGCCGCGGCGGCCGAGGCCGGCATGGTCGGCGCGCTGGCCGACTGGTTCGCGGTCACCGCCCTCTTCCGCCGTCCCCTCGGCCTGCCCATCCCGCACACCGCGATCATCCCCACCAAGAAGGACCAACTCGGTGTGTCGCTGGGGGAGTTCGTGGGTGAGAACTTCCTCTCCCAGGACGTCGTACGGCAGCGGCTGCGGGCCGTCGGCATCGGCAGCCGGCTCGGCGTCTGGCTCGCCGAGCCGGAGCACGCGGACCGTGTCACGGCGGAGCTGTCGGCCGCACTGCGCGGCGCGCTCACGGTCCTCCGCGACTCCGACGTCCAGGCGGTCGTCGGCGAGGCCATCACCCGGCGGGCCGACGCCCAGGAGATCGCGCCCGGCATAGGGAAGATGCTGGAGAAGGTCGTCGCCGACGGCGGCCACAAGCGGGTCGTCGACCTGATCTGCGTACGCGCCCACGACTGGCTCGTCCTGCACGAGGAGGAGGTCATGGGCGCCGTGCAGGGCGGCGCGCCCGGCTGGACGCCGAAGTTCGTCGACAAGAAGGTCGGCGAGCGCGTCTACAAGGAGCTGCTGCGCTTCGTCACCGAGATGCGCGACGCGCCCGCCCACCCGGCGCGCGGCGCCCTCGACCGTTTCCTCACCGACTTCGCCTCCGACCTCCAGTCCGACACGGACACCCGCGCGCGTGTCGAGCGGCTGAAGACCGAGGTGCTCGGGCGCGGCGAGGTCCAGGACCTGATCGCGTCCGCCTGGACGGCCGTACGCTCGATGATCGTCTCGGCGGCGGAGGACGAGCGCAGCGAGCTGCGGCTGCGCGTACGGGCGTCGCTGCTGTCGCTGGGGTCGCGGATGTCGGTCGACGCCGGGCTGCAGAACAAGGTGGACGGCTGGGTCGAGGGCGCGGCGGTGTACGTCGTGACGACCTACCAGGGCGAGATCACCTCCCTGATCACGGACACGGTCGCGGGCTGGGACGCCGAGCACACGACGAAGAAGATCGAGGCGCACATCGGCCGCGACCTGCAGTTCATCCGCATCAACGGCACGGTGGTCGGCTCACTGGCCGGCCTGCTCATCTACACGCTCTCGCGGGCGGTAGGGGTGTGACCGGCGGCAACCAGGTAGCAGCCAGGTACAGCAACCAGGTACCCGCACCTGAGTATCCGTACTCTGTCGGACCGCCCCCGAACAGGGAACCCTCGTACGTATGACCGAGATGACTGGTACTGGCACTACCGGGAAGCTGCTCCGGCCGCTGGGGGCGCGTCCCTGGGCCGAGCGCTGGCTGACGCGCGCACTCGGCGTCGTGGTCGCTTCGGCGTCGTACGTCGTCTGCGTCCCCTGGGATCTGCGCAACCGCGTCGAGAGCGTGGGCTCGACCCAGGAGACGACCCCGGTGACGGGCGTCGGGGTAGTCGCCCTGGGCGTCGTACTCCTCCTCCTGGCCGCCTACTTCGGCTACCGCGACAGCCGGGGCTGGCCCCTGCTGCTGGTGGCGGTCCCCCCGGCGGCCCTCATGTACATCTCCCTGCGCACGCATACCGGCCCACCCGACGGCTTCGCCAACGCCTGGCCCCTGACCTGGGCCTTCTTCACCCTGGTGATCGCGGCGGGCGCACTGGTCGCGGCGGGAGTGGGCCGAGCGTTCCGGGTGGAGGAGGAGTCGATGGAGGGTTTGGTGTCGGCCGTGAGCTCCCAGCGGGGCCTGCGGTGAACCCCTAGGGGCGCGGGGCTGTATCGATTTGCGGCTACCGCCGCGTGGGCGCGACCAGCCACGACGAACCCGCAGACGACGTACTACCGGCCCTACGCCCCTGTAGTGGAACCCGGGCGCACGATCATCAACACCGTCACCGTCGCCCACAACAGGTTGAACACCCCGGTGAACATCCCGAGTTGAACGGTCACCGCCCGATCCGCCCCACCCTCGACGAGCAGACTCTCCTGCCGAGGCAGCACCAGCACAACAAGCACGATCGCCGCCGCCACAGTCAGCCCCATGGAAACGATCAACCACGCATCGCCCATCACCCCCATACTGCTCGCCGTAGCGATCCCGAACACAGGCACGGCGATGCCGACTCCCGCGTACACCCGGCAGATCCGATGCAGCAGCCGTACGACCTCACGCGCCCGGAGATCGTCGGGCGCCGCAAGCACCTTCCGCGCGCTGGGCGGGAACATGCTGGCCGCGACGGTGACGGGACCGACGGCGACGATCGCGGCAAGGACATGGACGGCGAGGAGAAACTTGGTCACGGGGTGACGCTAGGCGCGGGGGAGGGGCACGCAGAAGTGGCGGTTCTGCCAGGGGTCAACGGATTCTCGCCAGGGCCGGCCTCTACGCTCTCACCATGCACACCGTCGCTGTACTGGCCCTCGACGGGGTCATCCCGTTCGATCTCTCCGCGCCGATCGACACCTTCGGCTGGGCGCGGTTGCCGGACGGGCGGGAGGCGTACCGCGTACGGGTCTGTTCGGTGACGGCGGGGGACGAGGTGGGCGCGGGGCCGTTCAGCGTCCGGGCGCCGTACGGGCTCGACGCGCTCGCGGACGCCGACACGATCATCCTGCCGGGCACCGCCGACCCGACCCTGCCGTTGCCGCCGGGCGTCGCGGAGGCGCTGTGCGCGGCGGCGGCGAACGGGACACGGATCGCCTCGATCTGCGTCGGCGCGTTCCTCTTCGCGGCGACGGGACTGCTGGACGGGCTGCGCGCGACCACGCACTGGATCGCCGCCCAGGATCTCGCGGCCATGTACCCGAAGGTGACCGTCGACCCGAACGTCCTCTACGTCGACAACGGCCGGTTCCTCACCTCGGCGGGCGCGGCGGCGGCCATGGACATGTGCCTGCACATGATCCGCAACGACCACGGCTCGGCGGTCGCCGCGCAGACGGCCCGGATGTGCGTGATGCCCCTCGAACGGGAGGGCGGGCAGGCCCAGTTCATCGTCCAGGCCCAGCCGCCGGCCCCGGCGGGCGCGACGATGGAACCGGTGCTGCGCTGGCTGGAGGAGCAGGCGGACCGGGACGACCTGACCCTGGCCGACATCGCGGCACAGGCCGGCATGAGCACCCGTACCCTGAACCGCCGTTTCCGCGAGCAGACCGGTACGACGCCCCTGCAGTGGCTGCACCGGGCGCGCGTGCGGCGGGCGCAGCACCTGCTGGAGACGACGACCTACCCGGTCGAACGGATCGCCGCCCAGACGGGTTTCGGCTCACCGACGGCCTTCCGGGACCGCTTCAAGAGGGTGGTAGGAACAAGCCCGCACACATACAGAAGGACATTCCAGACAGCCCCCTAGAAGGGCGGGCCGCAGGCCCCCCCTTTTAGGGGCGCGGGGAACTGCGCGACCAGCCACAACGGCGCCGCACCGGACAGACAACCCCTAACGCCGGTCGGCGACAACCCAGGACGCGAGCGCGACAGCCCCGGCGACCCCGAACACCGCCGGCCATGCACCCACCTTCTTGGCCAGGGGGTGCGATCCCGCGAAGGCGCCGACATACGCGACGGTCAGCGCCCCGGCGGCAGCCACCCCCGCCTGCTCCCGCCACTGCTGCGCGGCGACAGTCCCCGCGACGGCCAGTACGGCCCCGCCGAGCTGCCGGTTCCTGCTCCAGCGGGCGACGCCGTACCCGCCGACGAGCCCGCCGGCCGCCACGAGCGCCGTAGGAACCTTCGTCGTCTTCGCCATGGTGGCCTGCCTCCCGCGCGGTCGGTCATGTCGTACGGGGCGAGGCTAACGCGTGATCCTGGACGCCTCGTCCGGCGGGGTGGCGGCGGCCCGGTGGGCGCCCAGCCGCGATCCAGGTTCAGGAAAAACAAGGCCGGTCCCGTCCGAATACCGGGAGGGCCCGCCGAGACGCTTGTACGACGAGATGAAGGCGTTTCTCGCCTCCCGGTGACCAGCCGATCTCAGTGGTTCGAGTGGTTTGCGGTCCTCTTCCGTGTGAATGCGCTTACTCCGCACGGCCCATGCGCCAAGAGTGAAACGTGATGAGCACACAGAACCTGAGCACACAGCAGAGTGAAGAGCAGCTCGCTCCGAGTGCTTCACCCGCCTCCCCACCCTCGCGCCGCGCCGTGGTCACGGCGACCGGTGCCTCGGCGCTCGCCGCCGGGCTCGCCGTCGCCTCCGCCGCGCCCGCGACCGCGCTGAGTCCTGCCACCGCACCCTCGACGGCACCGGCCACGGCACCGGCCACGGCACCGGCCACGGCGCCGCCCGGCATCGACCACCAGGCGTACCGGACGGTCGCCCGCGCCATCGCCGTCTACGACGAGCACGACAACTCCCTTGTCCCCGCATACCTCAGGGCCATCGAGAACGGCCTGCCCGCCGGGCGGGCGAAGGCCACGAAACGCGTGCTGGTCATCGGCGCCGGACCGGCCGGCCTGCTCGCGGCCGACCTGCTCAACCGGGCGGGCCACGAGGTCGTCGTGATCGAGGCCAACGGCAATCGCGTCGGCGGGCGCATCAAGACCTTCCGCAAGGGCGGCCACGAGAACGGCGAGCAGCCGTTCGCCGACCCCAGGCAGTACGCCGAGGCCGGGGCCATGCGGCTGCCCGACAGCCACCCGCTCCTCATGGCGCTGATCAAGAAGTTCGACCTCGCGCGCCAGGAGTTCTATCTGGTGGACGTGGACGTCGACAACCCGGAGCGGAAGGCCAACCGCACCTGGATCCATGTCAACGGCGTGCACATGCGCCGCGCCGACTACGAGAAGAACCCCGAAAAGATCAACGACACCTTCGGCGTCACCGGCCCCAACCGCACGAAGACCGCCTCCGCCATCCTCACCGAGGCCCTCGCACCCGCACGTCGGCTGGTCCAGGACAAGGAAGGAACCGCCCTCGTCAACGGGTGGATCACGGTCCTGAAGAAGTACGGTCACTGGTCCATGTACCGGTATCTCACCGAGGTCGCCGGGCTCGACACCAGGACCGTCGACCTCATCGGCACGATCCAGAACCTGACCTCGCGGCTGCACCTCTCCTTCGTGCACAGCTTCCTCTCCAGCGTGCTGATCGCCCCGAGCACCAAGTTCTGGGAGCTCAAGGGCGGCACAGCGGTGCTTGCCGACGCGCTGTACGCGCCGGTGAAGGGAAAGGTCAGGCTCGACCGGCGCGCCGTACGCATCGAACGCGACGGCGGCAAGGTGAGGGTGCACACCGTGTCGGAGGAGTGCCAGACCGGCGAGGGGGGTGCCACCGAGGTCTTCGAGGGCGACGAGGCGATCGTCACAGTCCCCTTCTCCGGACTGCGCCACGTGACCTTCGACCCGCCGCTCTCCTACGGCAAGCGCCGGGCCGTCACGGAGCTGCACTACGACGCCGCGACCAAGGTGCTGGTGGAGTTCTCCCAGCGCTGGTGGGAGTTCACCGAGGAGCAGTGGCGGGAGGCGCTGAACTCCATCGAGGGCAATCTCTACGACAAGTACCGGGCGGGCGGGGTCAGGGACGCCAGGCACCTAGGCGCGCACGCGTCCGTGAAGAACCTGGGCGTGACGATCCCCGGCGGACTCAAGGAGTGCTTCACCGTCTTCCGGCCCGGGCCCGGCGTGAGCGGCGAACCGGAGGCCGCGCATGTCCGTGGCGGCGGATCCGTGAGCGACAACGCCAACCGCTTCATGTACTTCGAACACGCGAGCCCCATGGAGGGCAGCGACGGAGGAGTCATGCTCGCCTCCTACAGCTGGGCGGACGACGCCCTCAAGTGGGACGCGTTCGCCGACGAGGAGCGGTATCTGCGCGCGCTCGCCGGGATCCAGGCCGTCTTCGGCCGCCGGTGCGAGGTCTTCTTCACCAACAAGTGCAGGACACAGTCCTGGATGCGCGACCACTACGCCTACGGTGAGGCTTCCGTCCTCTTCCCCGGCCAGCACGCGGAACTGTTCCCCGACGTCCCGACCTCCGAGGGGCCGCTGCACTTCGCGGGCTGCCACACCTCCATCAAGCCCGCCTGGATCGAAGGCGCACTCGAATCCGCTGTCCGGACAGCACTGAAGGTCCACACGGGCTGAACCGGCAGGGGCTTCCGCTACGCCGGACTGGGCTCTTCTGCACTCGGTTGAGGCCAGTTGGGGCTGCAGCCGAGGTCGGTTCAGGTCAGTCCGGCGGTACGACGGTGATGACCACGTTCCCGATCTTCTGGCCGGTCTCGACGTACCGGTAGGCGTCGGCGATCCGCTCCAGCGGGTACCGCCGGTCGATGACAGGCCTGAACTCCCCGGCCGCCATCAGCTCCCGGAGGAACCGCACCATCTCCTGACCCTCCACGGGGAAGGGGAACAGCACCTTCCGCCCCCGGAACAGCGGTGTGACGAGCGGCAGGAGCAGGTTCTGGCCCCAGGGGCCCAACTCCGAGGACGAATACGCCCCGCCAGGCTTCAACAGCCGCCTGCAGCGCCCGAACGTACTCTTGCCGACGGCGTCGAGCACCACGTCGTAGCGCTGCTCGTCCCGGGTGAAGTCCCGGGCGGTGCGGTCGACGACCCGGTCCGCGCCGAGCCCCTTCACCAGCTCCAGATGCGCCGTGTCGCACACCGCGGTCACGGTTGCCCCGCGCTGCTTCAGCAACTGCACCGCCGCCGAGCCGATACCGCCGGTCGCCCCGTACACGAGGACGTCGTGCCCGGCCCCGACGCCCGACTTCCTGACGAACGCCAGCGCGTAGTGCGCGCCCTCGGTACCGGGAGCGGCCTCCTCGAAGGTCATGCCGCCCGGCATGGTCGCGACGGCCCCGTCGTGCGGAACGGACACGTACTCGGCATGGGTTCCGAACGGGCCCTCGTTGTACCCGAACACCCGGTCACCGACGGCGAAGGACAGGACGCCGCCGCCGACCGCCTCCACCACGCCCGCGTACTCCGTGCCGAGCACGGTGAGCCGCGGCCGGGTGAGCCCGGTGAGCGCGCGCATGAAGAAGGGCCGGGCGGCGCGGTAGGCGCAGTCGGTCCGGTTGACGGTCGTCGCGTGCACCCTCACCAGGAGGTCGTGATCTCCGACCGAGGGCTTGTCCATCTCGACGATCCGGACGACGTCCGGGGGTCCGTACCGGTCACGCACGGCTGCCTTCATGGGCGGACTGTAGCGGCGACGCGCCTCGGTCCACACCTCCGCAGCGGCAGTACTCTGCGCGGATGACCGAACAACTGCCGTGCACCGCAGGCACGTTGGTGCTGCGTACCGACTTCTCCGGCGACACCGAGTGGGAGGCCCTGGGCCAGGCCCTCGCCACACCGAGCGAGGACGACTTCCTGCCGTACGTCGAACTCGTCACCGACCAGCGGTTCGCCGGACTGACGACGGAGGAGGCGCTCGCCGCGCTCCCGGCCGCGTACGAGCACCCGATCCTCGTCCTGGCGGACGCGCCGGCCCTGGCCTCGCGGGAGTTCCCCCTTCTCGTCGTGGATCTGCGGCAGGAGTACGGGCGTTGTCTCCGGGTCGTGGCGAGCGAGCTGTGGGGCATCGAGAACAACCTGTCGATCGCGAACATGGACTTCTGGGAGTTCGCGGCGGCTGTCGACCAGGACGGAGTGCACCGGGGCTTCTGACCCACCGGCCCCGCGCTCCGTTACTGTGCGCGAATGTCAAACACGCGCACGTACGGCGGCTACCGGACGGGCGGCCTGTGGATCGCGGCCGGGATCTCGTTCGGCGCGGTGGTGGTCGGCTCGGCGCTGGCGCTGTTCGGCATGCTGGAGTTCGACGAGCAGTGCGCGCAGGGGTTGGTGACGGGCCCGGGCAAGCTGGGGGACATCCGGAACCGGGCCTTTCCCCCGGCCACGATCTGCGAGTTCGAGCACGGGGACGTGACGTCCATCGGGGGCGGGTTCGTCCTCGGCGGGCTGTTGTGGCTCAGCATGCTGGTCCTGGTCGTCTGCCTGCTCGTGGCCCTGGTCGCGGAGTGGTTCGAGCCACGGCTCGGCGGCGCTCTGGTGATGCCGGTGTCCAGGGCCGCGAAGTTGCGCCGTACAGCGGTGGCCTTCTTCGTGACCGGCTCGGCGTTCCTGATGTTCTACGCACTGGCCGGCTGGAAGCTGCTCGCGGGCCCGTCGTCGGCCTGCGCGGCGGGCGCGGACTGGAAGTACAACCCGCCGACGACTCTGTCGTACAGCTTCCTTCCACCGCAGGCGACCTGCCGGTTCACCAGCGGTCTGACGCGACGGATGAACCCGGACTGGGTGGCCTCACTGGCAACGGAGTTGACCGTGCCGGCGCTGATCGCCGGGGTGGGGTTCGGGCTCGCGTGGGGGCGTTGGCGGGAGGAGAGACGGGCAATCCGTCAACGGGAGGCGGCCATTTCGTAGTGCGCCGGAGGCATAGTCGCTACGCTCCACGCGGGGGCAACACGGTTGCGGAGTGGGGGCGTTGACGGTGATCCGAAGACCTGCGCGGCGGTGCTGCGGCGTCTTACTGGCCACCGGCCTGTTACTGGCCGGTTGTTCAGGAACGGGAGGGGGCGGGACCGCCGATTCCGCTGATTCCGCCAAGCCCGCCGGTTCCGAGGGCGCGGCTGCGAGCAGCGGCACACGTTCCAGCCCGGCCCCGACTCCCACCTCCGCCACCACAGGTCTGGGCTTCACCCCCGACCCCGACCGCGTGCCGAAGACCCGCGCGGAGGCCCTGCGCCTGGCCCGCGCCGTCGCCGCGGCGCCCGTCAACTGGGGCCCCGGCTTCGTGAAGCGCGACCCGTACGAGAGTGACCCCGCCTTCCGGCCCGCGCTCGACGTGAACTGCGTCTGGCAGCGCGAGCGGCTGCCCGAGACGGTGCTCGCCACCCTCACCCGCTACAGCGAACTGCCCGCCGAGGACGGCAAGGGCCCGATCCGTGTCGCCGCGGTCGTCACCGTGCACCGGGCCGAGACGGACGCCGACTGGGAGATGGCCGGGACCCTCGAAGAAGCGCTGCGCTGCCCCGACCAGCAGCTCCGCCAGGGCGAGCGGATCACCGAACTGAGCTCCCAGGGGACGGACTACGGCCTGCGGAACAACTTCACCTCCGAGGACACGCTCGCGGAATACGGCAAGTACTTCAGCGACGAACTCGGCGGCCCCCTCTACTACCACTGGGTGCAGAGCCGCGTGGGCCAGGTCACCGTGGCCGGCGTCGGCAGGGGCGCCGAGGGCCGGACCGACGCAGAGGTCGACGCCGCGCTGACTCAGGGAGTGACCCGGATGCTGAGCCTCGCCGAGGACGGACTGGAGGCGCCGGAATGAGCGTCCCGCTGCTCCCCACCGACCCCTCCTCGATCGGCGGACACCGGCTGCTGGCCCGGCTCGGTGCCGGCGGCATGGGCGTGGTCTACCTCGGCCGTACGGAGGCCGGGACACTGACCGCCGTCAAGGTCATCCAGGCCGAGTACGCGGACGATCCGGACTTCCGAGCCCGGTTCCGCCGTGAGGTCGAGACGGCCCGCCGGGTCAGCAGCCCCTGGGCGGTACCGGTCACCGGCGCCGACCCGGACGCGGCGGCGCCCTGGCTGGCCACCGCCTTCGTGCCGGGCCCCTCGCTGGAGGAGGCGGTCGCCCGGCACGGTCCGCTGCCCGCCCGGAGCGTGCGCGTCCTGGGCCGCATGCTCGCCGCCGCACTGCGCGAGGTGCATGCCGCCGGCCTTGTCCACCGCGACGTCAAGCCCGCCAACGTCCTGCTGGCCGTGGACGGTCCGCGCCTGATCGACTTCGGGATCGCCCGCGCGACCGACGAGACCGCGATCACCTCCGCCGACATGGTCGTCGGCACGCCCGGTTTCCTCTCCCCCGAACAGGCCGAGGCACGCGGCGCGGAGGTGGGCCCGCCGAGCGACGTCTTCTCGCTGGGCTGTCTGCTGGCGTACGCGGCGAGCGGCCGTCCGCCGTTCGGCACCGGCACGGTCGACGCCCTGCTCTACCGCACGGTCCACGACGAACCCGACCTCGCGGGCATCGAAGCCGAGGAATCCGAGGTAAGCGGGGAAGGCGGGGAATCCGGGGAATCCGGGGAAGGCACAGCGGGCGTCGAGTTGCTGACGCTGCTGCGCCTCTGCCTGGCGAAGGACCCGGCGGACCGTCCGACGGCCGAGCAGATCGGCACGGTCCTGCTGGTCGAGGACGCGATCCCCGAGGGCGGGCAGCTCGACTGGCTGCCCGAGGACGTCGTACAGGTGATCGCCGAGCGTTCGGCCGAGATGCTGGCGCTCCCCGACATCGAGCCGACCGTCGTCGACGCACCGGACGACACGGCGCCGGCGTCGCCCGGCCGCCGGCGGCTGCTCCTGGCCTCCGGCGCGGCGGTGCTCCTGGCGGCGGGCGGGGCCGCGGCCTGGGCCGCCCTGCGCGACGAGGACGACCCGGCCGCACCGGCGGCCCGCCGCTGGGCCCTCGGCGTACAGGCGGATCTGAGCGGGGCGCAGAAGACGGTGGGGCAGGCGCAGGAGCGGGGCGCGCGGCTGGCGGTCGAGCAGTTCAACTCCCGTAGGAACAAGCCCTTCGAGCTGACCCTCAAGACCGCCGACGACGGCGGCAGCGCGGAGCGGGCGCCGGCCGCCGCCAAGAAGCTGATCGGGGACGCCGACGTGCTCGCCGTGCTCGGCCCGACCAGCAGCGCGACGGCCCAGGCGGTCCTCGGCACGTACGACGAGGCACTGCTGCCGCTGCTCTCTGTCTCGGCCGGAGAACTGACCCTGGCCAGTGAGGAGTACCGGTCCTTCCTCCAGTGCCGCCCCAGTGACGCGGCCGTCGCCCTCCCGATCAGCATCCACCTCCTGCGGCAGACGGACACGCGGCGCCCCGGGCTGCTCCAGGACCGCACCGGGAGCACGTACGCCCAGGAGACCGCCACGATCACCGCCTGGATGCTGCGCGAGATGAGCCGGCCGGCCTACCCCCGGGTGATCCCGGCGGGCACGGACGACCTGGGACCCGTCATCGCCGACATGCTGCGCGCCGGGATCGGCTCCTTCGCCTACGCCGGCTACGCCCAGGGCGCGGCCCGGGCGGCCCTGGAACTGTCGGCGGCCGGGTTCGACAGCCCGCGGATCGCCTCGCAGGCCGTGATCGACCCGGCCTTCCTGGAGCTGGCGGGGGACGCGGCCGAGGGGTGGGTGCTGTGCTCCTCCTTCGTCGACCCCACCGCCGTGCCCGCGGCGGCGGCTTTCACCGCCGCTTTCCGCAAGCGCTACGGTGCCGCGCCCGGCTACTACGCCGCCGAGGCGTACGACACCGTCAACCTGGTCCTCCAGGAGCTGGTGAAGGCCACGAGGCGCGGACGGCCGCCGGGCCGCAAGGAGTTGGTGGGCCTGCTGCGCAAGAGCAGCTACCAGGGCATCACCAAGCAGTTCACCTTCAGGCCGGCGGACGGCCAGTTCACCGGCTGGGGAATCTTCCTGCACCGGGTCGAGGGCGGCCGGTTCCGCTTCGTCGGCGAAGCCCCCAAAGAGCTGTAGCGGTGAGCGGGATGCACTCGGAGAGCCACGTAGGAGTGCACCCGCTCAAGCCGGGCGACCCGCCCTCCGTCGGCGGCCACCGGCTGCTCGGCCGGCTCGGCGCGGGCGGTATGGGCGTGGTCTACCTGGCCCGCTCGACGGGCGGGGCGCTGGTCGCGCTGAAGGTGATCCGCGCCGAGTACGCGGCCGACCCCGACTTCCGCACCCGGTTCCGCCGCGAGGCCGAGGCGGCGGGCGGACTCACCGGGCGCTGGGTCGTCCCGGTCACGGCGGCGGAACCGGAGGCCCACGAGCCCTGGCTGGCGACCGGCTTCGTCCCCGGCCCCTCGCTCGCCGAGGCCGTCACGCTGCACGGGCCGCTGCCGGAACGTACGGTACGAGCCCTGGGCGCCCGCCTCGCCGAGGCGCTCACCGAGGTGCACGCGGCGGGCCTGGTGCACCGGGACGTCAAGCCGCACAACGTCCTGCTCGCCCTGGACGGCCCCCGGCTGATCGACTTCGGCATCGCGCGCTCCACCACGGCCACCGCGCTGACCGCGACCGACGTGGTGATCGGCTCGCCCGGCTACCTCTCACCTGAGCAGGCGCAGGCACGGTCCGGCGACATCGGCCCGCCGAGCGACGTCTTCTCGCTGGGCTGCGTCCTGGCGTACGCGGCGACCGGCCGCCGCCCGTTCGGCACGGGCACGGCGGCGGCCGTCATCTTCCGCACGGTCCACGAGGAACCGGACCTCGACGCCGCGCCGTGGACGCTGGTCCCACTGCTCACGGGCTGCCTTGCCAAGGACCCGGGAGCGAGGCCGACGGCGCGGGAGGTACGGGATGCGCTGGCGGGTGTGGGTGGTGGGGCGGGTGGCGGTGGTGGCGGTGGTGCCGGTGGTGCCGGTGGGGCCGGTGCGGGTGGTGCGGGTGGACAGGGGAGCGAACGGGGGAGCGCGCAGGAAGGCTCTCGGGGGAGCGTGGGGGAAAGCTCTCGGGAGAGCGCGCGCGAAGGCTCTCGGGAGGACGGCTGGGAGGATGCCGGAGAGGACGACAGGGAGGATGCCTGGCTGCCGCCCGCGCTGCCCCGGCTGATCGCGGAACGCTCGGCCGCTGTCCTGGCCCTGCCCGACCCCGGGCCGGCCACGCTCGTACAGCCGCCGGAGCAGCCCACGCTCTCCCGGCGCCGCCTGCTGACCCTGGGCTCGGCGGCCGGAGTTGCCCTGACCGGCGGCGGACTCGCTGCCTGGGCCGCCTCAAGACCGGCGTCGGGCGGTGCCGCCTCGACAGGCTCCGGACCCCTGCCCCAGTACGTCATCGGGCTGCACGCGGACCTGTCCGGAGCGGACAAGGCGATCGGCCGGGCCCAGGAGCGGGGCGCGCGGCTGGCCGTGGAGCACGTCAACTCCCGCCCTCGTGACGGCCGTACCTTCGACCTGGCCCTGAAGGTCCTCGACGACGCGGGACAGGCGAAGCGGGCCGTGGAGGTGGCCGGCAGGTTCGTCGCGGACCGCGACGTGCTCGTCGTCATCGGCCCGACCGGCAACGCCTCGTCCGAGGCCGCCACCGCCCCCTACGAGAAGGCCCTGCTGCCCTACGTGACCGTCTCCTCCGGCGTCAACGTGTACTCGAAGACCGCCACCCGCGCGTTCTTCCAGCTCAGACCCGACGAGGCTTCTCTGTCGACGGCCTTCATCCACTACCTCACCCACACCGAGAAGAGCCGCAGGACCGCCCTCGTCGACGACAGGGCGGCAAGCCGCGTCAGCTGGCAGATCGTCAAGGACCTGGCCACGTACCCACCCTCCGAGGGCACGACCACGACCCATGTCGTCCCCGCGGACAGCGAGGACTTCGGCCCGGTCGCCGCCGCCGTGCTCGCCTCCGGGGCGGAGGCCGTGGTGTACGGCGGGATCTCACCGAGCCGGGCCGCCCGCTGCGCCCGCGAGCTGCGACAGGCCGGCTTCCGGGGTACGTGCATGGCGCCGGAACCCGTCCTGGGGGCCGCGTTCCTCACGGAGGCGGGCCCGGCGGCCGAGGGCTGGGTGATCGCCACGACCTACGTCGACCCGACCGCACTGCCCGCCGCGTCCAGCTTCGTGACGACGTACAGGAAGCGCTTCGCGGTACGCGCCGTAGAGCACTTCGCGCTGGAGGCGTACGACGCGCTGCTCTTCGTCGCCCAGGGCCTGCGCGAGCTGGGCGACGCCGAGGCCGCCGAGCGGGGCGCCATGGTGCGCAGACTCCGGGCGACCACGTACAAGGGGCTCGCCAAGACCATCGAATTCGACGCACCGGTCGGCGAGTTCCACTGGGTCGGCGGGCTCTTCCTCCACCGTGTGCGGAACGGGACGCCGCGCTTCTTGGGCCGCTACGACCAGGTCAAGGAGACTTGAGTCCTCACGCGACCTCGAGCTCGAAGACGACCGGACAGTGGTCGGAAGCCTTGGGCTTGTCCTTTCCCACGCCTATGAGGTGCGGTCCCGTGTATTTGACCGCCCGTAGTGGCAGTCCCTGGCGGAAGATTTCGGGGACCGCGACGGTCGCGGCGGCGAGCGAGGCCGACGGCAACAGGTAGTCCAGCTGCCGGTATTCGTCTTCTTCGGCCCAGAAGTGGGTCCACTGCTCGTCCGTGGGCAGTCGGGTCACGACGTTCTCCACCTGGTCCCAGTCGACCAGATCGCCTATGGCCGGGCTTCCTTCCGCGTTCGTCTCCATGTAGTCGTTGAGATCTCCCAGGATCACGAACGGACTGTCGCCCGGGGTGGGACCGAAGCGCTCGGTGACGAGCTCCCTGACTTTCGCGGCCTGCTGTACTCGCTTCTCGCGGGTCTGTCTCCGGCCACCACTCATCGACTTGAAGTGGTTGACGTAGAGCGTCACCGTCCTTTTCGAGGCGCCCGCCCCGACCTCCACGTCGACTTCGAGACAGTCCCGGGAGAACAGCGCCGTCGTAGGGCTGGCAGGGTCCAGGAAGTGCTGGTGGGAGCGGATGTGGGTGATCGGGAACCTGGAGAGTACGGCCACATCGATCAGCCGCGGGTCGTTACCGTCCACCCCGGCGACGTACGGATACGCCGCACCGAGCGAACGCGCGCGGAAGTGGCTTGAGCGTGTCCACGTTCTCCACTTCCTGGAGCGCGAGCACGTCCGCGCCGACCTCGCGCAACGCGGCTCCGGTGATGGCCTTTTCGTCCTGACCCAGCTCGGCGAATTGAGTCCGATCGACCATCCAGCCCCGCTTGTTTGCGTCCGCGGGATTCACGCCGTCCTTGAAGCGCCAGCGCGCGAAGAGGTTCTCGACATTGAACGTGGCCAGTCGCAGCGTGGTCATCCGGGACCTCCGGAAGGGGCAAGGAAAGGGGGAGAGAAAGGGACCAGCGACTCGAAACCACCCCCGCAGTTCCCTCATGTTCCCCGTACTTCCAGCTTCCTCCAACGGGCCCGACCCGCAACCTCAGCTGTCATCAAGGCCCGGACAACCGGCAACTGGCGACCTCATAGAGATGCGCGCACCCTGGAACCAGGGATTCCCTGCACGACGAGTTCTCCGGCGCGGGATTCGGTTTCTTCGTCATGGCCGGCGCGGACGTGTCGGTCGAGGCGGGACCGCTGATCATCGTCCACCAGGACCTGTCGTCCACCAGGACCTGTCCTGGCACACCGACGTCGAACCGTTGACATGGGGCTCGTATCTCCGGCCCGTATCTTCTCCGCGCCATGGTCGTTGGGAAACCCGGTCGTGGTTGGTCCGGTTGTACGGGGGAGGCGGGCGTGGAGGTCAGGGATGTGCATCACGCCTACCGTCGGCGTGTGGTCCTGCGGGGCATCGACATACGGCTTCGGGCAGGAACGCTGTGTGGGATCGTCGGGGAGAACGGCGCCGGTAAATCAACTCTGCTGAAGATCCTTTCCGGTGAGTTGCGGCCCTCACGCGGCACGGTCCGTCATGGTGGTCGGTTCGGTTACTGCCCGCAGCACGTGGTCCTCAACGACGCGCTGACTGTCCGCCAGCACTTGAGGTTCTTCCAGAGGGCCTACCGTCTGACCGATCTGCGGTATGCCGAGCAGGTCATGGACGTGCTGGGGTTCGCCGGTTACGCCGATGAGCGGGCAGGGATTCTCAGCGGCGGGACGCGGCAGAAGCTGAACGTGACGCTGGCGCTGATGCACGATCCTCAAGTGCTGTTGCTGGACGAGCCGTATCAGGGGTTCGACTGGGACACCTACCAGCGATTCTGGGATCTCGCCGTGCGGCTGCGTGATGCGGGACGTTCGGTCCTGGTCGTCTCCCACCTGGCGTACGACACCGAGCGCCTGGACGAGTTGTGGCGTCTGGACGCCGGGGTACTCCGCCCGGACCAGGCGGTGGCCACGTGAGGTTTCACCTGACCCGGTTCGCTCTCGCCACCGGATTCGCACTGACCGAACACAGCCGCAACCGGTTCGCCATGGTCCTCGTGACCCTGTTCGTCCCCCTGTGGACGACCCTGGCCTACCTGGCGATGCCCGACACCCCGGCACCCATGCGGCTGCGCGCCACCGGGGAGACGCTGGCGCCCCACGGCAACGAACTGACCGAGATCAGCGGCGCGCTCAACGCGGTCACCCTGATCACCGGTTTCATGATGTTCGCCGCAACCTTCTCCGGCAACCGCTTCGACCGCCGACTGGCGATGGCCGGCTTTCCCCGCGCCCACCTCGTCCTGGCCAAGGTCACCGCACTGGCTCTGATCTCGGCTGCGGTCGCCGCCTACGCCACCGCGGTCACCTGCCTGGCGTGGACACCCCGGCAGCCGCTGCTGCTCGCCGCCGCGCTGTTTTGCGCCGGGCTCACCTACGGCGCCCTCGGCGTCGGCTTCGGCTCGGTGCTGCGCCGAGAGGTCGAGGGCATGTTCGCCATCGTGATGACCAGCATCATCGACCTCGCGCTGCAGAACCCGGTCACGAGTTCCGGGGCCGACAACCCGGTCATGCGCTACCTGCCCTCCTACGGAGCCATGCAGGCCAGCACGGCGGCGGGATTCTCCACCAGCCCGGTGCCGTGCCATCTGGCCATCCAGCTCGCCTGGTTCGCGGGAGCGGCCCTGATCGCCCTGGTGGGCTTTCGCCGCAGCACCCGCAGCACCCTGCCCGTCAAGACACAGCCTCCTGATCCCGAGCCGGGAAACGGCGGCTTCCCCCTTCCCGCGCCGCGTCGAACCGCCGCGCCATCGGCTTCGGTGTCCGACACGGAAACACCCTGACGTCCCTGAGGTCCACGTCCCGAGATGCGCACGAAACCGCGGCCCACCCCCGCACCCCTCGACACGGCCACGCACGTGCGGCGCGGCCGAGCCACCACCCGTGCACTGATGGGCGAAGACCCCGTCCTGCGTGCGGCGTACCGGCTGTGTCGCCGCACCACACGAGCGCACGATCCCGCGATCCACGCCCTCATCCAGCTCATGCCGGCCATCCTGCGCCCGGCGTGCTGGGCGTTGTGGACGGCTGCCAGTGTCCTCGACGACCTGGCGGACCAACCAGATGTGGGGCCGGCCGAGCGCGCGGCCCGTGTCGAGGCGTGGACCAGGGCGCTGAAGCACGACCTGGCGGCGGGCACGAGCACTGATCCGATCCGGTACGCCTTGGTGGACACGGCGGGGCGGTGGCGTCTGGACCTGACCAGCCTGCAAGGCGCGATGGCCGTGACGCGAGACGACGCCCGCGGTCTGCGTCTCCCCGACTGGGTTGCGTGGCGGGCCTGGTGCAGCGAGGGACTGGTGCCCTGGGTCGACCAGGTACGGCAGCTGTTCGAGCAGGCCGGCGCGCCGATGACGCTACGGCTGGACCGGCAAGCCGATTACAACCACTTCATCGACGGCGCCCAGCTCACCGACATCCTCACCGACCTGAGTGCCGACCTCGTCCAGGGACATCTGCTCCTGCCACAGGAGGCCCTGGACTCCTTCCCCGGCGCCGAATCGGACCTGACCCATGGCCGTTGGAGCCCGGCCGTAGCGGCCTTGACCGCCGAGCTGACGGCTCTGGCCCGCCGATGGTTGACCAGGCCCGCCATGACGAGAGGAATGCACCCGGGCGCCGCCATCGTGCTCGACACGGCGGCAGACCTGATGCGCGCCCAACTCGACGTCATCGACGCGGCCGGCCCCGCCCTGCTGAAACGCGCCCCGCGCCCCTCCGTCGTGGCCCGCGCCCGCGTGCTGGCCCCCGCCCGCCTCCGTTCGGCCATGGCCTGGAGCCTGACCCCCCTGACCGTGCCGGGTCCCCGACCACCCGCGATGACCCCGATGGCGCCGATGGCCCCGAGGGGTCCGAGCCCGGCCGCCGACGACACCGGACTCCGGCCCCCGCCACCGCACCCCAGCGGCGCCCGGCCCCCGCAGATCGCCGCCGACCGGATGCCCTCCCACCTGGCGGTCATCATGGACGGCAACGGCCGCTGGGCCGAGCAGCGCGGCCTGTCCCGCTCCGAGGGCCACCGCGCCGGCATCCTCGCCCTGCGCGAAACCGTCTACGGCGCTATGGACATCGGCCTGCGCAACCTCACCCTCTACGCGTTCTCCACCGAGAACTGGAAACGCGGCACAGAGGAAATCGCGGTGATCCTGGACGCGTTCCAAAGCGAACTCGACGAGGGCCCCATCCGTGACCTCGACGTACGCCAGCGCTGGTCGGGACAGCCCGGCAGACTGCCCGAGGACCTCGTCCAAGCCCTCATGCGCCAAGAGCGCCGCACCCGCGCCCGCACCGGTATGACGCTCACCGTGTGCATCAACTACGGAGGCCGCGACGAGATCACCCGGACCGCCGCGGCACTCGCCCAGGCAGCCCGAGAAGGTGAAGTAGACCCCCACCTCATCGGCGAGGACGACTTCGCCCGCCATCTGCCCCACCCCGACATGCCGGACGTCGACCTGTTGTGGCGCACCGGCAACGAACAGCGCACCTCCAACTTCCTTCCCTGGCACGCCACCTACGCAGAGCTGTACTTCACCCCCGGCTACTGGCCCGACGTGGACCGACGCGACCTGTGGCAGGCCATCACCGAGTACAGCCGCCGCCAACGCCGCCACGGCGCCGTCCCCGCCCCCTCGCCTGCCCCGAAAACCACTGTCCGTCCCCTCACGTCCACCTGACCCCTGACCGGCGCGTCACCGGTTCGCGGATCACGACAGTCACGGCCCCCGGTACTACTCAGAACTACTCAGACCACGAGCCCTGTCTGTGCCGCCACTGCGGAGACAGGGTCGTGGCGGATGTACCACTCGGTGGACAGCAGCAGTTCCCGTTCGGCGGCGGAGAGCCCGGCGATCAGCCCGGGGGCCGCTCCCCGTTCCACCTCCGTACGGTGGACCAGCACCGCGGCGACCTTCCGCTCCAGCCAGGGCCTGACGTCAACGGTCGCGGTGACCGTCTCGTCCGGCACGGTGAGCATGGCCTTGCCGGTGGGGGCCAGATGTCCGCCCCACGCGGCCGTGGCGGAGTGCGGGTGCGTGGCCAGGTACAGGGCGCTCGGCTGCCAGGGCTCACCGGCGCCCGGGTAGAGCCGCTCAAGTCCGGCCGCGTGGACGGCGATCAGGGTCACCCGGTGCGTGTGCACATGATCCTCGTGACCGGTCAGTCCGCCGTACGCGTCATGGGTGACCACGATCTCCGGCCGGAACTCCCGGATATGCGCGACCACTTGACCCACCGCCTCGTCGAGCGGCGCGTCGAGGAAGCGCGCGCTGCCCGGGGCGGACTGCGGGACACGGGAGTCGGCGTAGCCGAGCATCCGGGGTGCGCCGGCGCCGAGGAGGCGGAGGGCTTCGGCTAGCTCGGCGGCGCGGGGGGTGGTTGGGGCCCAGGTGGCGGTGACTACTGCGGTGCGGGCTCCGGAGGTTGCGTGGCGGGCGAGGGTGCCGCCGGAGAACAGGGACTCGTCGTCGGGGTGGGCGAAGACGGCTAGGAGGCTGGGGGCGGGCATTGGGGGCCTTCCGGGTGGGGCGGGGCGTACGGATCATAGGTTGGTGCGTGTTGTGCACTCGCGACGAGATGAAACGCGGGCCACGTACCTCTTCCAACAGGACCTCGACGACTGGCAGCGAGACCTGTCCGACCTTGCCCCGGGCCGACAATCAGCCCGGAAGGCAACCGGGTCAATGAGCATCAAGAGCGCCCGGAACAGGTGAGGCAGACCTGGCCCAGCCAGAACGTCACCATCCGTGTCCTCGACGCCGGGGAGACGCTGCGGCGCCAACAGTTCTTTCGCGGGCTGGCCTGGATGTCCGCCGTGGCCACGGTCCCCTTCGCGGCCATGACCGTCTACGGGATCACCACGGACTCCGAGGGCGCGGGAAACGACGGCTTCCTGCTGACGGTCCTCAGCGCCGTGATCGCCGCGAATCTGGTCTACCGGGTGCGGAACACCGGGGTGTCGGCGGTGGGGCTGGGGCTTCACTACACCCGGGTGATCCATCTCCGGGGGGACGGCTCGCAGCGCTGGGCGCGTGTATGGACCTGGGTACGAGCGGCTGGGGGCGGCCGGGATCGCTGAGGGGGCGGGTGCGGGGTCGGGGAAGGCGCCCGAGCGGCAGGCGCCGACGTACACCCCCTTCAGGGCCGACAACGAACCATCCGTCAACCAACGTTCCAGAAGGCCAGCGCCTTCTCGATCAGCTCCTTGGCATTGTCTCCGTAATAGGCGGCGCTGCTGAGAAGGCCGAACGCCTTGTTGTGCAGGGCGAGTTCGGCCGGGTCGGTGATGTCCACGCCGGTGGAGACGAGTTCGTAGTGGGCTCGGCTGTCGTCGTACATGTTGAAGCCGTGCGTGGGGACCATGCCGACGTCGGCGCTGGCGGGGAGGATGCCGAGGGTGAGGGAGGGAAGGTCGATCTCGCGGAGAAGGCGTTCGAGCTGTCCACGCATCACCTCAGGCCCCCCGACGTACGTGTACAGCGCCTGCTCACCGAGGATCACGTCGTAGCGGTGCTCACCGTCGTACAGCACCTGCTGACGCTCCATGCGCTTGGCGACGCCCGCGGGCACATCGTCGGGGATGTCGAGGAAGTCGACGACCTTACGGAGGATCACGGTCGCGTACGCCTCGGTCTGGAGGGTGCCCCAGATCATGGCGGGTACGTAGGCCTTGCTGTGCCGCGTTTGCTGGTAGAGGCTGACGACTTCGTTCTGGACGTGTTCCGTGCCGGTGGACAGGCGCTGCTGCCACGGGATCGAACTCGTCATCGTTTGATTCCTCCAGGTGTTGACCGCGGGCGAAGAACGGCTCGACGTCGTACGGCATACCTCACACCGGCAAACGTCATGCGCGGTGCAGTGGATCACGTGTCATCGAGGCGAACACGGGGGAGTCGGCGAACGGTTGCTGTTCGCCGATCTCCTCGTACCCCCAACGCCCGTAGACAGCTTGGACCTTGCCGTCTCCCGCCTTCGGGTTGACCAGCAGCGTGACGCGGTCTTCTTGTCTGTCGGCCAGGAGTTCCTCATGGATGCGCTGCGCGAGGCCCGTGCCGCGCCACGGCCGCCGGACCACGATCTCGTTCAGCGCCAGGGTGCGCTTGCCTGTCTCGGTCGTGTACCCGTCGGGCAGCGGGGCGGTCATGGCCTGCCACCAGCGGGTGTTGGGGCCGAGCGGAGTGACGTACGCGAACCCTGCGGGCTCGGTCCCGTCGTACGCGATGACCGCTTCCCAACCAGGGGCCGAACTGTGCCCTGTCAGGCGCTCGTTGAAGCGTTCGGCGGAGTAGAAGGAACCGGTGAGGCCCAGGTCGCGCTGACGGACCTCGACGTGGATGTCCACGATTGCTTGTCGCACGGGCTCGACATCGGTGTAATGCCGCAGCTCCAGGCTCACAGAAGCTCCTTTTCGAACCATTCTCGGGTGGCGGGGGCGTCGGGGGCGAGTGCATGCAGGCGCTGCCCGAAGGAGTCCAGCAGGCGTGCGGTGCGTCCGTGACGTGCCTGGGCGGGGATCTTGTGTGCTGTGGCGACGGCGAGTTCCGGTTCACGCTGGCCGAGTTGATCGTGCGCGAGGTAGGCGTGGGCGAGGGCCCGATTGCGCTTCATATCGGGCCGCAGCCTCGCGAGTGTGTGGTGGGCGTGTGCCTCCGCTTCTTCCCACAACCCGAGCGTGGTGGTTGTGATGAGGGCCAGGAGATGGAACTCGGCCGAGTCGTAGAACCGCAGCCATGTCGGGCGTGGGGCGTCTGCGTCCGCCCGATCGAGCGCTGCCTCGGCGTGGCCCAGGCAGCGCAGGGCGGCTTGGCGGTCGCGCAGATCGGCGTGGTAGGCGGCGGTGCGTGCGTGTACGAGCGATGCGTAGAGCGGATCGCGAGCGGTCCGGGTCCGCTTTGCCGCCTCGGCGGCTGTGAGGGCGCTGGCGTATTGGCCCAGGTGCCGGTACAACGCGCCCGCATGGCCCCAGACACGGAATTGCATGGCGGGGTCGCCCGAGAGGCCGGCGAGGGCGACGGCCTCGTTCAGATGCCGCTGGGCCTGATCCAGGCGCCCGCCGTCGATGGCGGCCCACAGCGCGGAACCGCTGAAGGCCGAGGCGAGACCGTACAACTGGCCACGTACGCGTTGGGAAGCCGGTCGCGTTTTCTGGAGGTGCATCGCGCGCCGGGACCAGGCGAGCGCGGTCTGTTCGGCCTCCCGCGTCCCGCCGGTGGTGTTGTCGTTGGCGACGATCAGCGCGAACTGGGCGGCGAGCCGGTTCACGTCCGACTGGCCCATCCGTCCCGAGCTGCTCACAGCAGGGGGAGAGAAGAAGGGGGCGATGGTGGCGGAGCCGCTGGTCGTGAGGAATATCCGGCGGAGCACGGGCTCCTCCTCGTGTCGCTGAGTGCTGGCGGGCGTCGGGTGGCCGGCTAAGGATCGAGCATGAGGGGCGAACCCCAGCTCGACCGCGCCACACCCGAATACTGCCTCCAACGCCAGGCGCTGTTTGGCCTGCGGCCACCGAGTATTCCCGGCTACGAGGTTGTGGATCGTACGGACGGAGACCGTGCCGTACCTGCCGGTCACCTGCGCGATCGCAGCGTTCATTGCCTCCGCCAACTCTTCCTGGGTGAGGTCGAGTTCACGCATGCGTTTCCTGAGCTGCTCATTGGCCGCCACAGCGCCCACGGTAGTGGCGTGTCCTTCTCCTCATCCTGGCGCGGGTAAAGGGCGAGCCAGTTTTTCCGGTCCCGCGCGGACGGAGCGAGTGCTGTTTTTCATGCCGTTCCTCACGGACTCCGATGTTCACTGACTGTCACGAATCGATCGCGACTGCCAGGCGTGGAACTGGCGTGGAGCTGGCGTAGAAGGAGAAGAACATGGCTGCGAACACTGCCCCGGATCAGCTCACCCTCGTCCGCCCCTGGGGTGTCAGCCGATTGGCTCCCTATCCGGCAACGATGGAGCTGCCGTTCGCGACGGTCACGATCGACCCCTCGACGCAGACCGGTGTATTCCGCGACCACCGGGGTGAGGTGGTGGAGATGGGCAAGCACGGCACCAGTTCCGCGACAGCCACGTCCACCGCCACCAACCTTGACTCGCAGCCCGACCAGGGCCACGACCAGGACAGTCAGCAGGACTGACAGCCATGACGGAGGAAAAGCCCGTGCTGGTGGTCACCGAGGCGAGCGACGTCACCACCGACATGGTGATCACCCACCTCAACCGCCTGAGCGTGCCCGTGGTTCGCTTCGACCCGGCGGACATCGGCACGGACCTGACGATCTCGGCACGGTTCGGCGTCGGTCCGACCCCGACCCCGATGGCAGGTCAACTCCGCACCCGGTCGAGGACCGTGGACCTTGAGCGCGTACGAGCCGTGTACTGGCGCCGGCCAGTCTGGCCCGGGTTTGGCCATCTTCCGGATGCCGACGCGGAGTGGTCAGCTGCCCAAGTTCGCTACGGACTCGGCGGCACCCTCCACGCCTTACGAAACTGCCTGTGGGTCAACCACCCGCTCAGGAACGCTGCCGCTGACTACAAGCCCGCGCAACTCGCGCTCGCCCACCGGATGGGCCTCGTGGTGCCACCGACACTCGTGACGAACGACCCGGCCGAGGCTCGCCGTTTCATCCGGGACCATGGCCAGGTGATCTGCAAAGCGCTGCGATGGACCCCGTACCAACGAGACGGCGTCGGCCTCACATCATGGGCGGAGCCGGTCCAGGCCGAAGAGCTGGATGACACCCTCAGAGTCACCCCACACCTGTTCCAGGCGCGTGTGGACAAGGCCGCGGACCTGAGGGTGCTGATCGTCGGACGGCGCGTGTTCGCCGTCCGGATCGACTCCGGCCTCCTGGACTGGCGCCGGGACTACAGTGCGCTCACCTACAGCGTGGTGGACCTGCCGGACCACCTGGAGAAAAGCCTGTTCGCGTACCTCGACCATTTCGGACTCGCCTCAGGTTCCTTCGATCTCGCCGTCGACCACGCCGGCGAACTCCACTGGCTGGAGCTGAACCCCAACGGCCAGTGGGGATGGTTGGAGGAGAGAACAGGGCTGGAGATGGCAGCTGCGTTCGCTGATCTGCTCGTTCAAGGAGACGTCGATGTCCTTGCCCCATAGCGCCCCGCAGCGACGGACGCTCGCCGACCAGTTGGAGTCGGCCGGGGCTCTCAAGAGCCCGGAATGGCGAGCCGCGGTCGAAGCTGTCCCCCGTGAACTGTTCCTCAATCCGGGGGTGTTCCTCCCGTCCGAGGCCGGATACTGGCGCCCGGTGACCGCCATCGGCGCGGACCCGAAGGAGTGGCTGGAGATCGCCTATGACGATCAGTCGCTCGCCACGCAACTCGACGGCCACCTGACCGCCGACCAAGCCGCCGGGCCCGTCACAGGGGTCCCCACATCCTCCTCCACCACACCCGTGACCGTGGTCGGCATGCTTGAGGACCTGAACACGCAAGACGGTCACATGGTTCTGGAGATCGGCACCGGCACCGGTTACTCCACCGCGTTGATGTGCCACCGCCTTGGCGAGGACAACGTCACCACGGTCGAGGTCGACCCGCAGGTCGCCGCCCGCGCGGACGCGGCCCTCGAAGAGGCCGGCTACTCCACCTGGACGGTGACCGGCGATGGCCTCCTCGGCCACCCGGCCCGTGCTCCGTACGACCGGATCATCGCGACCTGCGCCGTACGCCGCATCCCCTACACCTGGGTCCGCCAGACCAAGCCCGGCGGAATCATCCTCGCCACGGTCGGATCCTGGCCCTACGGCACCGGCCTGGCCAAGGTCACCGTGAACGAGGACGGCTCGGCGACGGGACGAATCATCGGCCGCTCATCCTTCATGCAGGCCCGCTCGCAGGCCGCCACACCGCTGGCGGGGGACTTGTCGGCCCGTACGGCGTACCCGGACACTGAACGCCGTACGAAGGTGCCGCCGCGTGTGTTGGACGAGTGGATGCCAGCCTTCCTTGCCCAACTTGCCGCACCAGGCGCTCAGTTCGTCCGCGCAACGAGCAGTGATGGTGCTCAGTTGCTGTACCTCTTCGATCCCGAGCGGGAGTCCTTCGCGGCCTTCACGGAGGAAGCCTCTGGCTGGATGGTCCGCCAGGGCGGTCCTGTCGGCCTTTGGGACGACGTCGAGCAGGCGCTCGTGGCTTGGCGGGATGTGGGCCAACCTGACATCAGCACGGTGCGGGTCCACATCAGCGAGCGCGCCCACACTTACTGGATTGGCGGCGAAGAGGTCACCACGGAGAGCCACTTGCGTGGAACAGAGGGGAAACCTCCACTGCGATGGGAGCACTGCCTCACTTGAGGTTGGGGGGAGGCGCCGGGGCCCCGGAGCTTGCGGCGGCAGCCGAGGGCTACGAAACGGCTTCGGAAGCACCCGAGACAGTGAGTGCCGTAGTCCGCTGAGTGTCAGTGACGATGGCTAGCTGAATGCATTCCGAGTTGCGGCACCGACCGCTCGCGCGGCACTCTGGAAGTAGGGCAGTATCAGCCATTCCCCAGCCTGATCATTCGTGCCGGGTGGTGAAAACTATGGCGGGCAGAGACGTTCCCCGAGACAAAATACGACAGCGCTGGGAACAGAGCAGGGGTGACGAACTTTCAGTAGCAGCAGCCCTGCGCGAACGGAACCTTGACCTCGCTAACACTCAACCAGAGATCGACCAGCGTCGCGAGCGGCTGTCCACTTATAACATAGAACTTGAGGTCATAGTTGATGGTGACGACTCTGTGTGGCTCAGCTTCTTCAGCAGAGCTCTAACAACCGCCCGTTCAGTGGGTCGAGTTGTCACTTGCCTGCCACACGAGCCGATAACTGCCGAGGGCACCGGTGTGATGATTTCCCGTCGCTTGCTGCTCACGAATAACCACGTTGTGCCGGACAGCGATCTGGCAGCCAGCATGGGAGTGCAGCTGGGATACGACTATGACGACGAAGGGGACCCGGTGGTGAGCACCGACTACCAGTTCGCCCCCGAGATCTTCTTCTTCACCGTCCCGAAAGAAGACTTGGACTTCACAGTTGTTGCGATCGCTGAACCACTGAGTGAAGACCGCGGCTTCGTACGGCTCATCGAGCAGCAGGGAAAAATTCTCAAGGCCGAGCCTCTGAACGTGATTCACCACCCGGGGGGTGAGCGCAAGAAGCTGGGCATTCGAGACAATCGCCTGGTCTCTGAAGACGATCAGTGGTTGCGCTACACCAGCGACACCCGGCGTGGTTCATCTGGCGCTCCGGTGCTTAACGACCAGTGGGAGATGGTGGCCCTCCATCACGGAGGCGTAGAGGCGCGTGATGTACAGGGGCGCGAAATGAGCTGGAACGAAGGGGCCAGAGTGAGCCGCATAGTGAGGAAGCTGCAGGAAGCGGAACTCTCGCCGAAACAGCGACTGTTGGTTAAAGAAGCGTTGAATGAGGGAGCGGGCAAATGAACGCGACACTTGTGTTTGTTCATGGACGCCGTCAGGAGTTCAAGGACCCCGATGAACTCAAGCGGAAGTGGTTGGCAGGCCTCGCTTCCGGCTTGGCAAAGGCAGGTTTGAAGACGGGGCCCGTCGTTGACACCAATCCAGTGGTGTTCCCTTTCTACGCCAACTTGCTCTATGGGATCACAAGGAACCTGGCCCGCAACCCGTTGGAACTTGAGTCGATGACGGACAACTTCGATGACGCAGCCCCGCTTCACCCGTACATGCCGCAAGACGTGGGAATCCTCGAACGGCAACTCCTGCAAGACATGAGGGTTTCCGCTGAAGCTTCCGGAATGGCCTCCATCGAAGGCGCTGCGACTGCCGATGCCGGCCGAATCGAACTTGAAAGTCTGAGTGAGCGGGTGCTGGCCTGGGGCGTCACCCGCCGTGTACTGACGGCGCTATCCCGTCATACGCGCGTCGACCAGGAGATCATCTCCTCGTACTTGCGCGATGTGGCGGTGTATCTGGCTAAGGCGCGCGGCGATATTTTTGAGATGGTGAAGGAGGCCATACCGGACGATGGGCCCATCGTGCTCGTCTCGCACAGCCTGGGCACGGTGGTGGCATGCGATCTACTGTCCGATCAGAACCTATGTCAGCGCACCAAGCTCTGGGTGACGGCGGGCTCGCCGCTAGGGCTAGATGCGGTCTTCAAGAACCTTCAGCCTCCAGGCCCTCGCAACATCGATGTCGACTGGCTGACCACCTATGATGTCAGCGACATCGTCGCCTTGGGGCATCCGCTTCTTCAGACGCGTGGCTGGGGCAGTGTCCAAAACATCAAAGTCGACAATGGTGATGAGCCGCACTCCATCGAGAGATATCTCGGCCATCCGGAAGTCGCTGGAAAGATCGGCGTCGCCCTGGGCGCGTAAAGAAGGCCGCGCTGAAGCGCGACGCCCGGCGATAGCGTCCACAATGTCCGATTGGGGCGACGTGCGCTATTACGTGTATGTCTCCGGGAGTAAGGTGGACATGCTGTTTCAGCAGATCCCCCAGAAGCTGCTCCATCAGTTGGCCGCCGAGGCAAAGGTGGATCTGAAGTTGCTGAGCCTTGCGGTGCAGAAGGCGGCAAACCCTGAGCCGAGCATGTACGGAAGGCTGGACGTTGTTGAGGGGTACCTCGACCGGGAGTACAACATCGGGTGGATGACGGAGCCAACGTCCTGGTTTCGGGGCGAACTCGGGCTTCAGATCGCCGGATATGAAACCGTGACAGGCCCAGTATTCATGACCGGGCGGCAGGCTCGCACAGTCGTCGCACTGATCGGATCGGCGCGCCATCTTCTAGGACACAGCACCCCAACTGAACACATCTCAGGGTCTTATTCCATGCTGCCGCCTCTCTTCCAGCTGCTGCGCGAAGCCCGGGAGGACTGGCACATCGTGCCTCCCGACTCGCGGAGGAGAGTTCTGGATGGACCATGGAATGAGCAGCAAGGTCTCATCGACGTCCTCGACTTCTCCAGAGGGATGAGGAGCCCGGCTGTCAACTGTGAGTTCCTTGCGCGTCGTCTACTCTACGGCACCCACGCTGCTGAAAAAGAAGAACTCGACATCGTCATCGGTACACCTTTGTACGTCGCGATGGCTGAGGACGAAAATTCCTAACTTGCTAGAGGGCGTCTGAAAAGCCTGTCAGCGGGCATGTCACCTGGTAGCGGGGTGGTGGCGCACTTTCGGGGGCTGGGGTGTGCGGGCTGCGTACCCGTTACTCGACGGATCTTTTTGATCCGGAGTGGCTGTGCCCGAAAACTCTGGCTGTCCACAATGGCCGCACTGGGAGTGGGATCACGGCCGAGCTGCGCCCGCTCGCATTCGCGCGGCGCCGTCAACATCCACTCTCACACACCTTCTTACTGCCACCGCCGCCAGCAGTGGTAAACCGTCTGCCACGGCGGCAGGTTATGCGGCAACAGTCTCCAGGCGCCAGTGAGCGGGGGCAAGAAGGGCAGGAAAGTAGTCCCGCCACGGCGGCCGGGACTACTTCGTGAGTGTCAGATCCATCGAACTCTGGTGAATCAGAGGGACCTTATGGCATCAACCGTCAAGCTTCTCAACGCTCCTATGAACATCTGCCACGCCTGACCTCGAACAGCAACTACAGGACCTCTGGCAAGTTTTGAGTCGCGTACGAGAGTGCCGTCCGCCATCCGCGCGCACTCAACGCACTCTGTCCCACTTCCCCCGCTGTAAGAGGACTTGAACCACGAAAGAGCGGGCGCGGGCGGTGCGGTCATCACGTCTCCTTGCTTATACGGGCGATGAGTGCGGCCGAAGACTCAAGGTCGAGCGCCTGTGCGCTCAGGTACTCGAACGCCAACCTATAGCGGTCCAGTTCCTGGTGCTTCTCCATGAAGAGTCCGCCGCCGAGGAGATCCACGTAGACCACATCCAGGTCGGGCTGCGGCCCGCGCAGGACGGCGAAGCTGCCAACTGCCGCCGCATGGGCTCCTGTTGAGAAGGGGAGCACTTGGACGGTGATGTTCGGGCGCCCGCACATGGTGAGCAGGTGTCGCAGCTGTTCGCCCATGACCTCACGCCCCCCGACGCTGCGTCGGACGGCGGCTTCGTCGATCACAGACCAGATGTGCGGCGGCTCCTCCCTCTCAAGGAGCTCCTGTCGCTTCATGCGAATGTCCACCATGTGCTGCACTTCCCGCTCCGCGCACTGAACCTCCGAAGCCCGGTGAACGGCTTCGGCGTACTTGCGGGTCTGGAGTAGCCCAGGGATGTACATGCAGGCGTAGTGATCCTCGCGTACGACCTCGTCCTCAAGCGTGAGCATGAGGTTCATGGAGTCGGGGATGGGGTCGGCAAGTGACCGCCACCAACCTTGGATCCTCGCCCCCTTCGCGAGCTCGACCAGGGCCAGCCGCTCTTCGTCGGTAGCCCCGTATTCGCGGCAAAGCGCGTCTACGGCCGGCCACTTGACCGTGCCTTCCTTCGTCTCGTAGCGGCTCAGCGTCGCCTTTGAGATGCCGACGCGAGCGCCTGCTTCCTCAAGGGTCAGACTCTTGAGTTCGCGTAGACGGCGCAGGTCCGCGCCCAGTTGGCGCCTTCGCGTGGTGGGTCCAATCGGCATGCCTACAAGCCCTTCGTGTCGATCCATCAGATCGTCCTGGTTGCCTGCGCGGGTCGGCAAGGCGGTGTGCGCTGGGGGCGCGAGATTTAGCGGTGCGCTCCTTCTCAACCTCTGTGAGAGTTCCATTTTGAGAGTTCCAATGCAACTCTAAGTGTGCGGCCGAGTGCGCTGTGTAACTCGGTGGGAGTGAGAAGGAGTTGAGCATGGACTGCAGCACCTGCATGCCAAGGAAGCCTTGGGACCTTCACTTTCTGGCAGAGCCGGAGGAAGTCGCAGGACTACGACGCGTACTTCGCATCCACCTCGGACTCTGGGGCTTGGCCGAGCTCATCGACGCAGCCCAACTCTGCGTCAGCGAACTCGTCTCCAACGTGATCACGCACGTCGGTCCCGGCACCCCCACCACCCTCACGGTCTCCATGAAGGACACCCGTCTTCGGATCGAGGTCCACGACCCTGACACCCGCGCTCTGCCCACGCTCCTCAACCAGGGCGTCAACTCCGAATCCGGGCGAGGGATGGAGCTCATTACCTGCATTGCTGACCGTTGGGGCGTGCAACTCCTCGCTGACCGCAAGATGACGTGGTGCGAGCTCCCCACCACGCTGACCTCGCCCAACGGCCACCGCGGAGGGCCTCACGTAACAAGAGCGGAGGAGGTGATCGACCTCTACAGCGAGGGGAAGCTGTTGCCCACAGGCAACGCGGGTCGGCTGAGCGCAGCCTTGGCGGAGGAGGCAGCGATCGGTGCGATTGCTGACCTCCTCCACTGGCTCCGGGCGCACGGCCGCGATGCGGATGATGCGTTGGACCGTGCGCAGATGCACTTCGAAGCGGAAGCGGAATCGGGGGTGGTGGGCGGCTCGATGTGAGGCGCTACCCCGCTTTGATCGTCGAGTACGTCCAGACGTCCGCCGGGATCTCGTGCTTTAGCTTCCACGTGATCGCCATCGGCTTGCTACCCGTGTGCTTCTCGTACTCCGCAGGGCCGAGCAGTATCCACGGCTGGGCACCGCCTATGTCAGTGCTCTTGTAGCGGCGTACGAAGAGCAGGACGTGGCTGCCTTCAGTGACATGGCGCTGATAGCGAAGACCGGTGGGGGAGGTCTCTGACGTCTGGTTCTGGGACTCCCAATGGAACTGGGTCTCGCTCTGCGCGTAGTCGTGGTACCGGGTCTGCGGCGAGAAGTCCTTCTCGTCCTTCTCCAGCGTGATGAGGAGAGCGTCCGTCTTGATCGAGTCGCACCACTTCACACCCTCGCGGAAATCGGCCGGCATGAAGCCCCCGATGTACGACTGCCCCAGCGCAGGCAGGATCTCCTCGCGGCTGTACGAGGCGTGCACGGTGAGGGGGACGCCACTCGGACCGCCCAAGCCCAAGAGAGAGATCGGCACGTGTTCGGTGTGGGCGAGGTTGTGCTCCAGCACTTGGCGCAGCTCGCTTCGGAAAGCGTGCTGCTTGCGCAGGGTCGCAAATCCGGCGTCGTAATTGGCGTACCCCTTGCGGACAATGCCGCCGAGTGGCCACAACTGGAAGAAGAGCATGCGGGCATACGCCTGTCCCTGCTCGTCGAGGGTGCTGTAGGCAGGGGCGTTGTCCTCCAGCATCCGCGTGTACGCAGCAACCCGGACCGGGTCGTCCACGTGCAGGAACGCGGAGACGCGTTTGAGGAGCGCGTCCTCACCTTCCGGAGCCTCTCCCTTCAGGAGGCCGGAACGGCGGAGTAGGCCTGTCCAAGAGTTCCCGTTGCCCCGGTAGAGCTCTTTGAGCTCGCGTCCACTCTCGTCCAGGTACCGGCTGAGCTTCAGTTCGGCGTAGTCAGCCACCTCGCGTGCCAGGGCAGTGACGTTGACGCCGATCTGGTCCTTGATGTTGGCGATGATGGTTTTCTTGGCCTTCTCCTCAAGGATGATCTGGCAGCCGGACGGGAGCTGCGGGAAGTCATGCTCGATGTTGTCCAGGAGCCGCTTGCGGGTCAGATTCGTCAGGGCGCGGAACTGGTTCTCGAAGCGGAACTCCTTACGGTGCTGGCCGATGAAGTCGAGCACGGTCAACACCGCTTTGTTCTCGGTACGCCGGAGACCTCGGCCGAGCTGCTGCAAAAACACCGTTGCGCTGGAGGTGGGGCGCAGCAGGAGCAGGGTGTCTACGTCGGGGATGTCGAGGCCTTCGTTGAAGAGGTCGACCGAGAAGATCACCTGCAACGCCCCGGACGCGAGGTCGGCCAGTGCCTGCCTACGCTCATCGGCAGGGGTTCCAGCAGACAGGGCCACGGAGTTGAGGCCGGCCTTACGGAAGGACTCTGCCATCAATCGCGCGTGCTTGACAGAAACGCAGAAGCCCAAGGCGTGCATGGCGCTTGGATCGGCGATTTTCTCCTCGACGGCTTTCAAGATCAGCAGCGCACGCGCGTGGTTGGCGGACAGCACGTCGTTCATCTCACTTGCGTCGTACGCCCCGCGATGCCACTTCACCGCGCTCAGATCGGTGTTGTCGCTGATGCCGAGGTAGTGGAAGGGGCTGAGTAGGTCATTCTCCAAGGCCTCCCACAGCCGCATCTCGGCAGCGATGCGCCCATCGAAGAACTCGTCCTGGATATTCTTGCCGTCCATGCGCTCGGGGGTTGCGGTCAGCCCAAGCAGCTCCAGCGGCTCGAAGTGATCGAGGATCTTCCGGTACGTCGGCGAAGTCCCGTGGTGGAACTCATCGATCACGATCACATCGAAGTGATCAGCAGCGAGCCGCTCCAGTGCGCGCGTGTTCAGTGACTGCACGCTGGCGAAGACATGCGTCCAGCGCTCCGGAATCTCCCTGCTGTGCAGGGATTCGCCGAAGTTCGCGTCTACCAAGACGTCTTGGTAGGTCCGGAGGGACTGCTGGAGGATCTCCTTGCGATGAGCGACGAACAGCAGTCGCAGGTCACGACCATGCTTCTTGCGGAGTTGCTTGTAGTCCAGCGCGGCCATCACCGTCTTGCCAGTGCCTGTCGCCGCGACCAGAAGATTCTGGTGCCGGTCATGCACCTCGCGCTCGACTTCGAGGCGCTCCAACATGTCGCGTTGATGGGCGTAGGGGCGTACTTCGAGACCAGACAGAGTAATTCTGCGATCCGCGGCCGAGGTATTCGAGGTGCCCCCGGCGATCGCCAATGCTTCCTGGAGTCGAGCGCCGTCGGTGTCCGGGTCGTACAGCTCGAAGGACGGGTCGCTCCAGTAGGACTCGAACGTCGCATCGAACTTTCGCAGTACGTCGGGTGTGGCGATGGACGACAGCCGGACGTTCCACTCAAGCCCATCGAGCAGCGCGGCCTTGGAGAGGTTGGAGCTGCCGACGTACGCCGTGTCGTAACCGCTCTTCCGCCGGAACAACCAGGCCTTGGCGTGGAGTCGAGTCGACCTCGTCTCGTAGTTGACCTTGACCTCGGCGTTGAACTCCTGCACCAGCCGGTCCAGTGCGCGTCGCTCAGTCGCCCCGATGTAGGTCGTCGTGATGACACGTATCGGCACGTCCCGCTCACGGGCGGCTTGTAGAGACTGCTCGATGATGCGCAGGCCGTGCCATTTCACGAAGGCGCAGAGCAGGTCGACGCGATCAGCGGTGGCGAGTTCGGCACGCAACTCGAAGCCGAGGCTGGGGTCATCGGGTGAGTTGGTGATGAGCGCGGTGTCGGAGAGCGGGATGCCGGGGCGTACGGCGAAGACGCCGGGGGCCTCTTGCTTGGTCAGCGCCAGGAGTTGGCGTGGTCCCTCTGCCACCAATTCCACCCACTCCAGTGCTCCCTCAAGAGTGCTGATGGAGTCCAAGATGTGGTTCGTCGCGTATACCCGCTCCTCAGCGGGGATGTTCTGCAGCACGCGGCGCACCGTCCGGGCGATGTGTCTTGACAGGACATAGGGAACGGACTCGTCTCCCACTGTGTCGCTCACGGGACGCCACCCGAGACTCGCGAACTCCTTCAGCTTCTGCTCGAAGCGCACCGTGATGAGCTCCTCGTACAGACCCACGGCAGGCTGCGCGAAATCCCCCAACTCAGACACTCTGGCTCCCTTGATCGCTCATCAGCTGTGCCCATGTGTAACAGAGGGCGCTGACAGTGCGCAGGCGATGGCCGCCTGCTGGATGGGGGAGAGTACGACTTGTCTGCCACAGCTGCAGTGGCTTGTTGCACTGCCCTAGAGTTGTTTCATGCCTCAAGAGAAACTTGGAAGAATCCTCAGCTCAGTTGCCATGCGGATGCGTGCAGACTTCGAGCAGTCAAGAAATTTCAGCCACAACGGCGAAGCGGGAACTTCTAGAGAAGCTCTTGTTCGCGAGTTTCTCGCTAGCTATTTACCGTCCCATGTGGAAACGGTACACAATGCCGAGATTGTCACGGCTTCAGGTGAAACCTCCCCCCAGTGTGACATCGTTCTCGCGGATCGAGGAACTCCGCCTTTTACAACCCTGAACGGGTATCGGATCCTTCCGAACGAGTGCGTTTATGGTGTTGTCGAAGTGAAGACCAAACTGGATAAGGAGAAACTCTTGGACGCGTGCAGCAAGATCAGTAAGCTGCGGCGCATGTCGAAGGATTCGTATCGCCCGACACCCGGTTTTGTGCCGCGAAAGACATCGGCTTACGGGAAAACCTACGACTTCTTCCCAACCTCTGGGATCGTCATCGCTTTTGATGGACTTAAATTGGAGACCATCGGTAATCATCTTATGGAATGGTGTCAAACTAGGCCGCCAGTCGAATGGCCTGATAGCGTGTGGGTGCTAGGTAAGGGTCACCTGCAATGGCAGAATCCTCGTAGTCACCTTCTTGAACGCTCGCCCGAGCCAGGGTCTCTGTTGGTGCAAATAGATACAGATGCATCTCAGGACATTCTATTGGCTCTCGCGCTGCACTTGAACATTCACTTCTCTGATGCGTGGATGAATCCTCTAGACCTCGTGCCGTATGCGGGAGCCACTCGTCTTGGCGTCATTTCACGTCGATGGCGTATGACTCCCGCAGGACAGCCGCTTAAGATGCTGGAAGGTCCGTGAGGGGGAACGGCTTAAGGATGTTCAAGGATTTATTCGACTGGTACTGATTCTCCGATGAAGCTGCCATTTTCCGATCTGTAAACTATTTCCACCCCGTACGATTCGCACAGGTCAAACATGTCCAGGTCGGGCTTTGCGGGGAGAAGGATAACGCGCTTGGGTGGCTCGGGATGGTCCTCGGTTTGCACGTAGCGGCTGTAGTCCAGAATTTGACCTAGGGCCATCCTTACTTCCTCGCGTGCGCTAGAACCCTTAGCTTCGTAGAGCACATGCTCCGTTGCGTCATAGAGGTCTGTCTTTAGGGTGGATGTAAGGCCCTTGACTTTGATTTGGAAGGCGCCAGTCTTGCGCCCGACGGCTCTGAGATAGGCCATGTAGGTACTGGTCAACTCGGCTTCATGGCGCACGGCGATGTGGGCTGCGGCCGACGAGCGGAGACTCATCTTCTTGTTGAATTTCTCTGATGCGACGAACGTGCCGCTGGTGGCGGCATTCGCTGCAGCTTTTCGTAGGGAGCTCGCCTTTTTCCTGGGCTTGCTGGAACCTTCCAGTGCGCCGGTAGTCGCAGGATCAGTGTGAAGATTGGCCGCCGTAACCACCTCGAAGGGGACCAGTTCCCACGTGGTCTCTGTCGCGGCCGGGATCAGGTTCTTTGATGACCGTTGGAATTCTCCATCCGGTCGAAGGCGAAAAACAATTACATTGCGTTCCTTGCTGTCCTCGCCGTGCACTCTGCGCCACACATAAGGTTCCAGTGCATCCAGAGTGAATTCCCCGATGTACTCATGAGTCTTGGTGCCGCTATTGGGCACTAAGCCGACCTGTGTGAAAACTCGTAACGTGCGGTCCTGTTCAGCGTGGCGGAGGATTGCTCGGTTGCCTGAGCCTGCGGCTCCGGCGAACGTCTGATTGCCGGACTTCCCTGCCCCCGTGTACTCGAAAATGGGCCCCAGTTCGTCTTCTTCTGCCAGCCAACCGTCGTAATACCCATTGACTTCTCCGACAGTGGGGTCCGAATAGAGGTTGACGCTCTGCTTTTCAACGGAGGAGCATATGCCACCCTGCCCGCTTCCTCCGAATACCTGCCTGATCTCCGCCCGCGTGCGTATGTCTCCCGAAACGATCGCGTCAGCCCTGGTCGTCATGTCATGACCCTAACAACTGTCAATGCGGTGACTTTGAGCGGGTGGTGATGAGCGAGCAGGAGATTTTGAGGAAGGCTCGTTGACGTCGACGCGTGGTTCCCACCGCATGCGCCGGTGTCAGAGGCTATGCACTCGGATGCAGCCCTTCAAGGCCTGCACGTGACTGGAACCGGCCAAGTAGTGAGGCCAGTCAAGGTGAGCTGTTTGCCCTGGATGGGCAGCCACCAGCTCCGCGAGTTCTGCCGCTGGCCAGTGCAGTTCCGCCATCCGGAACGGGCAGGACAGCTTCCTGCCTACTTCGACCGTGAGACCTCGCCCCCGACCCCCGTCTCATTGCCGTCGGAGTCGCGAAACACCCACTTGCACACATCGCCGTGCCGCTCCACCTCCACCGGTCGCAGACCTCGCTCGGCGATCCGTGCGACCTCGGAACCGGGGTCGTCCAGCCAGACCATGCTCACCGCGCCGCCGGCCCGCTCGGCGTCTTCGATGATGTACATGTAGCGGTCCTCGGCCAACTGCCACACCGCTTCTACGGCGTTGGGGTAGAAGGCCGGCTCCGCGCCGAACAACTGCTTATACCACTCCAAAGCGCTCGCGTAGTTGCGCACTGTGATCCCCGCGAAGATCCCTACAGACATGACCGACTCCCACTCACTCAAGATCAACCCTGGGTACGCGACTGCTCTCGTCGAAAGGCAGACTCCAGCAGGTGGCCAGACTCATCGGGGGACAGCTTTCACCACTGAGCGTCACCAGTGCTCCCGGTCGTCCAGACGTGAATCCGAGTGACGCCGAACGTGCTGCTGGCCTAGCGTTCCGCTCATGGGTGGAGTTGGGCGGAGTCGGGAGGCCGAGGCCGACGACGTTGGCCTCGCGGTGTCGGTCGTACTCCCGTCGGGCGGGTGCGTCGGGCTGACGTGGACGTTGCGCCCCTGGCCGGAGTCCTCCGGCTGCTGGGCTGCCTCGGGCACCCACCACTTGGCTGGAGGCCGGTGAGCAGATGACCGTCCCCGCGGCTGGCGTCCGTCGGTTTCTCGGTGGTGAGCGGCCATGACGACCGGTATGCGTATGACCTGGGTGCTCGACGGGCGCGGGTGGGCCACCTGCACCGTCGAAGACCACCACGCGAAGGCCGAACTCAGCGTCTCCTACATCACCAACGCTCCGGAGGATCTGCTGACGGCCGTCGCTCGACTCCTCACCGGCGAAGTGGAGACCCGCGCGCAGTTCGAGGCCGAACCCACCGCCTACCGTTGGATCTTCTATCGGCAGGCTGATGACGTTTGGATCCGGCTGCTGGAACTGGGCGACGGCCGTGCCCCCGACAACAAGGGCACCGAGATCTGGTCGGGCCGGCTCGGCATCGACGCGCTGGGGCGAGCCGTGATCCGCTGCTTTGATGAGGTGGCTCGGACTTACGGTGAGAGCGGCTATCGAGGTACGTGGGGCGAGCGCTTCCCTCGGATTGAGCTCGAAGCTCTCAGACGCCTCTGGCGCGCTCATCGCTCCGGCGGTACATAGCCCGCAGGCCAGGCGTCCCGCTGCTCAGGGCAAGTGAGACACGACAGCCGTCGTCGGCTCCCTCAACCTCCCCCAACTTGGACCACTCCAGGCGGCCCCGCCAGTCCGGTGGCCGCCGCTCTCAGTCGATACAGAACTCGTTGCCCTCGATGTCCTGCATCGGGATGCACGCATCGGTGCCGTCATAGAGCGTTTGCACGTGTACCGCGCCGAGCGGGATCAGTCGTGCGCACTCGGCCTCAAGTGCGGCGAGGCGTTCCTCACCCACGAGTCCGGTGCCGACCCGCACGTCAAGATGCAGCCGGTTCTTGGCGGCCTTTCCTTCGGGGACGCGCTGGAAGTACAGTCGCGGGCCCACGCCTGAGGGATCAATGCAGGCAAACCACGCGTCCTGCTGCTCAGGTGGCAGCGAGCGCTTGAAATCGTCCCAAGTGGCGAACCCCTCCGGTGGCGGCGGTACGACGTACCCCAACACCTCGCACCAGAACCGAGCGAGGCGCTCGGGTTCCGCGCAGTCGAAGGTGACCTGGAACTGCTTGATCGACGCCATCGGACCACCGTAGTGGCGCGTGCTGTTCATCGAGATCCTGGGGTGGAATGAGCAGCGCCAACGGACCAGAGCGCCTGAGACAAGGGCCAGTTCGCTCGAGAAGGACCAGGTCGAGTGAGGCGGGCATTCGTTCGGGCGGTTGCCCTGCGAGAAGGTGAGCCGGGCACGTTCTGTTCGTTTCTGTGGTGGTGTCCGGCGTAAGGGGTCCGGCACCTGCGTCTTCACGGCGCGGCCGGAGCCCGTGCGAGCAAGCGGCACTCTCATGAGTTCTCTCACGGCGCGTCCCCCGAATGGCCCGCCGATGCGACAGCCGTCGGGGCGGGGCCTTCACTGGAAGACATGTCCCGCCTCGACCAGGCGCACGCCCGGCGCCTTCGCTCCGCTGCCGCACTGGGCCTGACCGCGGCCCTGGCCGGCGGTGGCTGCACGGGTGCCGACACCTCCGCCACCGTCCACAGGGCGGCGGTCGCCCGGACGTCGCCGCTGCCCACCGTTCCGCCGGCCCAGCCGCCGCCGCGTCTCACGCGGGCCAAGGTCGACGCCGCGGTGGACCGGCTCGACGGAGTCGTACGGGACGCCATGCGCAGGACCGGTGTGCCGGGGGTCGCCGTCGGCGTGGTCCATGACGACGAGGTGCTGTATCTGAAGGGCTTCGGCGAACGGAAGGCAGGCGCGGAGGGCAAGGTCGGCGCCGACACCGTCTTCCAGCTCGCCTCGGTCTCCAAGCCGGTCGCATCGACGGTGGTCGCCGCGGCCGTGGGAGAGAAGACCGTCGGCTGGGACGACCCGGTCGTCGAGCACAGTCCCGGCTTCGCCCTCAAGGACCCCTGGGTCACCCGCCACGTCACGCTCGCCGACCTGTTCTCGCACCGCAGCGGGCTGCCCGACCACGCCGGGGACCTGCTGGAGGACCTCGGCTACGACCGCTCGTACATCCTGGAGCGGCTGCGTTACGAACCGCTGACGCCGTTCCGTGCCAGCTACGCGTACACCAACTTCGGGCTGACCGAAGCCGCGGTCGCCGTCGCGCGGGCGGCGGGCACCAGCTGGGAGAACCTGTCCGCCGACAAGCTGTACCGGCCGCTGGGCATGGACTCCACCAGCTCCTCCTTCGCCGACTACGAGAAGGCCGCGAACAAGGCCGTCACCCATGTGAAGCAGGGCGACACCTGGCAGGCCGAGTCCGTACGGGACGCCGACGCCCAGAGCCCGGCGGGCGGCGCCAGCTCCACCGTCCGGGACATGACGAAGTGGCTGCGCCTGCAGCTCGGCAACGGCGAGTTCGAGGGGCGGCGGGTCGTCGACGGCGACGCGCTGGACGAGACCCACCTGCCGCACATCGTCTCCGAGCCGCCGCACGCGCCGGCGGGCAGGACCGGGTTCTACGGGCTCGGGTGGAACGTCGGCTACGACGACCAGGGCAGGCTGAAGCTCGGCCACTCCGGCGCCTTCGCGCTGGGCGCGGCCACCAGCGTCACGCTGCTGCCCTCGGAGAACCTCGGCATCGTCGTCCTGACCAACGGCGCGCCCGTCGGCGTACCCGAGGCGATCACCAGTACGTTCCTCGACACCGCGCAGACGGGCGGGCCCACGGTCGACTGGCTGACGTTCATCGGCCCGCTCATCCAGGGGGCGGCGGCGGGCGACCGCTCCGAGACCGACTACACCAAGCCTCCGCCACGGCCCGCACCGGCCAGGGCGGACGGCGCGTACACCGGAACGTACGCCAACGACTTCTACGGCCCGATGACCGTCAGTGCCCAGGGCGACGACCTCGTCATGCGACTGGGGCCGAAGAAACAGAGGTTCACCCTGCGGCACTACGACGGCGACACCTTCAGCTACCACACCACGGGCGAGAACGCCGTCGGGCTGTCCGGCGTGACCTTCGGCGTCGGGTCCGACGGACGCGCCGACAAGGTCCGGGTCGAGAACCTCGACACGACCGGCCTCGGCACCTTCACCAAGGAATGAGCTTCACCGAACCGCAGCCCCGAGACCTGGCACGGAGAAGACCTAGCGCGGGGACACCGAACCGTCGTAGACGTTGTCCGGTGTGATGATCCCCGTGATCGCCCGGGCGAGGAGCGTGGACGGTTCCTGGCCCCCACTGAGGGAGTCCGTGTTGATCATGATGACCAGCGTGGCCTTCTTCGCGGGCAGATAGACGGTCACGGTCTCGTAGCCCGGGATGGAGCCGTTGTGCCCGATCCACCCGTTGGCCTTGAAGATGCCGAGGCCGTAGCTGAGGCCGGGGAGTCCGGTCGGCAGTGTCCTGAGCCGCTGGGCCTGGGTCTCGGGGCTGAGCAGTTTCCCGGTGGCGACGATGTCCGCCCAGCGACGCAGGTCGTACAGGTCGGAGATCATCGCCCCGGCCGCCCAGGCCCAGCTGGGGTTCCAGTCCGTGGCGTCGGCGGTCGCGCCGCTCAGCGTCTGGTCCGTGTAGCCGCGCGGATGCGGCTCGGGGAACTCGGCGCCCTGCGGGAACAGCGTGTGGTGCAGGCGCCCCGGCCGCAGCACCCGCGTGTCGATGAAGTCGGCGAGCCGCTGACCGCTGACCTTCTCGATCACCAGGCCGAGCAGGACGAGGTTGGTGTTGGAGTACTCGAACTGCTTCCCCGGCGCGAAGGTGTTCTTGTGCCTGAAGCCGTACGCGAGCACTTCCCGGGGTGTGAAGGAGCGCTGCGGGTCGCTCAGCAGGTCCTGGACGAAGCCCGGATCGGAGGTGTAGGGGAACAGGCCGCTGCGCATCCCCGCGAGCTGACGCAGCGTGATCCGGCGGCCGTCCGGTACGCCGTGGACGTAACGGGAGATCGGGTCGTCCAGCCGGATCCGGCCGTCGTCGACGAGTTCGAGCAACGCGGTGACCGTGAAGGTCTTGGTCTCGCTGCCGATCCGTACGAAGCCGTCGGTGGTCATCGGCCGGCGGGTGGCGGTGTCGGCGACACCGGTCGCACGCACGTAGCTTCCCTTGCCGGGCATCCACACCCCGACGACGACACCGGGGATAGCGGCCTCCCGCCGGACGTCCTCGATCGCCTTGTCCAGCCGGGCGGTCACCTCGGGGCCGAGACCGCCCGGCGGGCAGTCGTCCGGGTCGTGCCGGTCAACCTGTGCGGCCCGCGCGGCTTGGCCGGCCTGGACGGCCGTGGCGGGAGCCGTTGCCATCGGGACCAGCGCGCACGCCACGAACAGCGCTGCGGCGAGCATCCGGCGGTGGGGGGTACGTCGCATCGGTGGGTGCCTCTTCCAGTCACGGGCTCGGACGGCAACATCACCATCGGCACCTCGTGGTGAAGGCCCGCTTCCGATCGCGTACCGGCGAGTCCACTCGTTCGGATCGTTCGGAGCGATCCTGTCCGCCATGAGGCGAACGCTTCAAAACGACCAGTCCCCCCACCCCACCGGTCCTGAGCCGTCCTCCTACCGCCCCCTACATCCCCAGCCGCCCATGACACCCCTCGTACACAGCCCCCGACCCGCACCAGCAGACCGTCCCCCGCTGAGGAGGCCACCCCACGGCCTTCCCCCGGGCCGCCAGAGTCGTCGCGTACTGCGGCAGCAGCTCCCCCTCCCCCGGAGACGCCCCCTCCGAGGCCGCGAACGCCTCATAAGAAGGCACCGTCCCCGTGACGATCCCCAGGTTCGCCGTGCCGGAGGCCGCCAGTTCCCGGAGCGAGGCCTCTATCGTCGCGAGGTGCTCCTCGTGCGAGGGGTACTCCTCCGCCAGGTCCGGATACGCCTCCACCAGCTCCGCCAGTTCGTCCGCCGGCCAGTGCAGCACCGCCACCGGGAACGGGCGGGACAGCTCCTCCCTGAACGCGCCCAGTTCCGCCCGCAGCCGCGAGATCTCCGCCTCCAGCTCCGCCGGGTTGTCCGAGCCCAGGGACCAGACCCGCTTCGGGTCGTGCAGCTCGTCCAGCGACACCGACGACGAGTGCAGCGTGTCCGCCAGGGTGTCCCACTCGTCGTGCGGCACGCCCAGCATGCGGCGGACCCTGTGGCGGCCGTACAACAACGGGTGCGTCGAGTACGGGGGTTCCTGCGCGTCCGACACCAGCAGACGGGCCGCTTCCGTGAACGTCTCCTGCGCCGCCTCCAGCTCGTCGTGCGATTCCAGGGACTCCGCGACGATCACCCAGGGGGCCGGGTCGCGCGGGGCCTCGGCGCGGACGCCGTCGATGATCGCCCGGGCCTCCGCCTCGTGGCCGTACTCCCACAGGTTCGAGGCCTTCAGGGCCCGGACGAGATGGGGGTTCTCCAGGGAGCCGGGGGATTGGAGCAGGCTGTCGTACAGGGCTGTCGCGGCGGGGCGGTCGCCGGCCAGTTCCAAGTGGGCCGAGGCCTGCAGGAGCAGGTGTTCGGCGTCCTCGGGATAGAGACCGGCGGTCCGCTCCAGGCGGGCCGCTTCGGCGACGTGGTCGACGTTTTCCGCAGGCGTGTCGGGGCGCATGGGATCACCGTACTGCCGACGACCGACAAAGAAGAGTGGCAGCCAGGAGAGGGTCCGCCGAGGAGGGGCGGGCACCGTCCCGGCGCCCGCCCCTCCTCGGCGACGACTGAGCAACTACCGAACAACTCCTCGGCGACTCCTCAGCAACTCAGATCGTCACCCCGTCCACCTGCAACGTCTGCACCGCCCCCGCCGCGAACGACACCGCCACCGACTTCCCGCTCAGATACGTGTCCGAGCGGGCCGTGTAGAGGTCGCCGCCGCCTCCCGTCACCGTGTTCCAGCGCGGGACCAGGCCGCCCGAACCGCCCGTCACCGTCGTGAAGTTGGCGAGGTTGAAGGTCAGCGTCTGGGCCGAGGTGGAGGTGTTCACGGCCACGATCACCAGCCGCTTCGCGCTCGCGTCGTACGCCGCCACCGCGTAACTGACGCCCGTGTCGAGGATCGTCATGCCGGGGCGGATGTGCCGGCTGAACTGGGCCATCACATAGTGCTTCGTCTGGACCGTCGTCGGCTGGAGGGTGCTCGGGTTGTAGGCGATCATCGCCCAGCCCGCCGTCGGGTCCATGACCTGCCAGTAGACCCAGGCCGTGGGGTGCAGCCAGCGGAAGTCGTAGCAGAGGTTCGACGCCAGGGTCAGACCGGTGCCGTCGCCGTCGCCCGTCTCCGAGTTCCACAGCTTCTTGCCGGACGTCGTCACCACGTCCGTGTAGAGAAGGTCGCGGCGGCCACCGGACCCCTGGTAGCCGTGCACGTTCACCTGGTTCACCAGGGCCTTCGTCGACGATCCGAAGGCCGCCCAGGTCGAGCGGGCCACGTCGTAGTTCGTCTCGTCCGAGGCCGAGATCTTCACGCCCGTCAGGCCACGGGTGTCCAACTCGCTTCGCATGTACGGGAGTACGGCCGCCTGCACCGACGCGTCCATGTGGCAGCCCTCCTGCGTACCGGTGGCCGTCCACCAGCTCGCCGCGGGCTCGTTGAACGGGTCCACGGTCGCGAAGTTCACGCCCCAGTTGTTCTTCGCGTACAGCGCCACGGCCGCCAGATGCGAGGCGTGCTGGCGGTAGTTCCAGGTCTGGAGGTTGTTGCCGCCGCCCGAGGCGCCCGACGGGTTGTGGTTCGAACACATCCACCACATCGGCGAGTTGGCGAACAGCTCGGTGGTCGCACCCCGGCTGACCGCCTTCGTCAGCGCCGCCCGCTGGGTCGCGTCCGCCGACCAGTCCCAGGCCGAGGACGTGGGGTCCTCGTTGTTCCAGTCCTGCCAGTAGCCCTCGATCTGCTTGTACGCCGGGATGTTGGCCGACGCCACCATGCTCTCGCCGTTCACCGTGTTCCAGCTGCACGCGCCGAGGTTGTAGCGGGCGATGTTCAGGCCCAGACCGGGCAGCGAAGTCCCGTTGTACGTCACCGACTTGGTGGTGAAGAAGAGGTCCGCGAAGTCGTCCCGGGCGCCGAACACATTCGCCCACCAGGCGAGCGAGGTGCCCCAGCCCTCCCAAGTCCCGTACCCGGTCCCGGGGTTGACCGAGATGGTCGCGTCGGCTCGCGCGGTGCCCGTCGCCAGGGCACTGCCGAGGACAGCGCCTCCTGCCGCGGCCAGCAGAGATCTGCGTCGGATCATGGCTTCTCCGTCCGGAAATGACCTGTCCCGTTCATGCCATCAGGAAGCATCAGGCGCGGTGGGCGAGGTTGTCGAGAGTTGTGACACCCCTTTCTAAAACCACTGGACAAAGGGGGCTCACAGGGAGCGGACGGACAGAGTCCGGGCACGGGTGGGCGCAGGCCTGGTGACTTGGCGGGGTCTGCCCTATGGTGCGGCCGACTCGTGCGGGTGGCGCGAAGGGGGCGTACGCATGTGGGCTCGGGCTCCTGTGGTGCGGCACCGCACGCTCCGCCGCCGCGCCTTCCGCCGCCGCGCGCTGTGGACCAGCGGCGAACTCCTCGTCACCCTCGGTACCGTCCTCGCGCTTCTCGTCGTGCACCAGCTGTGGTGGACCAACCACCAGGCCGGGCAGGGAGCCCAGCGGGAGGTGCGGGCCCTGGAGCGGGAGTGGGAGGAACCCGGCCTCCCGAAGAGCGGCTCCGGCTCCGATTCCGGTTCCGCCGACTCCGCCCAGCAGCCACCCGGCTCCTCCGGCTCCTCCAACTCCTCCAGCGCCCCCGAGTCGTCCGGCACCACCCGCCTCACCAACTCCCGCTCCTCCACCCCCAGTTGGTCCCAGGCGTACGCCATCCTCAGCATCCCCCGCCTCGGCCTCCGCGTCCCCGTCGCCGAGGGCGTCAGCAAGGCGCGCGTCCTCAACAAGGGGTACGTCGGCCACTACCCCGCCACCCAACAGCCGGGCCAGGCCGGGAACTTCGCCCTCGCCGGACACCGCAACACCCATGGCGAGCCCTTCCGGTACATCAACCGGCTGCGGCGCGGCGACGCCGTCCAGGTCGAGACGGCCGACGCGGTCTACTCGTACACCGTCGACCGCACGCTTCCCCAGACCTCCGCCCGGGACGACGGCGTGATCAGGGCCGTACCCCGCTCCACCGTCAGGCCGGCCCACGGCTACCGCACCCCCGGCTACTACCTCACCCTCACCACCTGCACCCCGGAGTACACGTCCCGTTACCGTCTGGTGGTCTGGGGCCTGCTCACGTCGATGCGGCCCCGCTGAGCCGAAACCCGGGCATCCTGTATAACGAACAGCAGGCAGACAGCCGTACCAAAAGCAATGAGGAGCACGAGAGGGGGGCGTGGGCATGATCCGGAGCTGTGGTCCGGTCGTCCGGGTGAATCCGCGTGCCGCTGCCGCGCTGTTCCTGCTCCTCGTCGAGGTCGTGCTGCTCGACTCCGGCAGCCTCTCCGCCGCCGTCGCCCTCGCGGCGACCGCCGCGGCCGGGTCCGCGTTCGCCGCCTGCTCGCTCATCGCCTCGCGCTGCGCCCCCGCCGTCCCGCCCACCCGGGTCCGTACGGCCATCCGCGACCGGGCCCGCCGTACCGCCTTCCTGCCGCAACGGGACCCCGACGCCCGAGGCCGCACCCGCCCCCGCGCCCCGGGACTCGCCCTCCCGACGGCCACCGCGTAGGGCACAGCACACCCCTCAGCACACCTGCCCCCGCGCGGGCCGTCATGCCGATCTCCGTACCCCGTATCCACGGAAATCCCCGGCACGACGAGACCCTCGGAGGGCTCATCCATGTCCGCGTTCCTGTCCGCTTTCGCCAGTCTGGTCGGCCATCTCGCCGACCTGCTCCAGCCCCTCTTCCACACCTCCTCGGCCGCCGCCGCGATCGTCCTGTTCACCGCGTTCGTACGACTCCTCGTGCACCCCCTGTCCCGTGCGGCGGCGCGCGGACAGCGGGCGCGCGCCGCGTTGCAGCCGAAGGTCGCCGAGCTGCGGAAGCGGCACGCGAAGGACCCGAAGAAGCTTCAGCAGGCCGTCATGGCACTGCACGCCGAGGAGAAGGTCTCGCCGCTGTCGGGATGCTTCCCGAGCCTGTTCCAGCTGCCCGCGTTCTTCCTGCTCTACCACCTCTTCTCCAACCCGGAGATCGGCGGCGAGGCCAACGGACTCCTCACCCACCGGCTCTTCGCCGCGCCCCTCGGTGACCGGTGGGCCGACGCGCTCGGCGGTGACGGGATCTTCGGGGCCGCCGGGCTCGTCTACGTCGGGCTGTTCGTCCTCGTCGCCGCCGTCGCCACCTTCAACTACCGGCGGATGAAGCGCGTGATGGCCGTCAACCCGGTGTCCGTGGACGCCAGTGGTGGTGAGGCGGTGCCCGGGCTCGCCTCCGCCACCAAGTTCATGCCGTTCATGTCCTTCTTCACGCTCTTCTCCGTGGCCGTGATGCCCCTGGCCGCCGCGCTGTACATGGTGACCAGTACGACGTGGAGTGCCGTCGAGCGGGCGGTGCTGTACCGCTGGCAGCTCGTGCCGCAGGCCGGTGCGCGGGCCGGCACACAGTCCAGTACGTGAACCGGGTATTGCGGACGGCACGCTGACCTTGGAGGATCGACCAGTCCTCCGATGACTGGTGACCGAGGGCTGACCGAGGGAGAGAGCGACCATGAAGCTGCTGCGAGTCGGTACGGCGGGTGCGGAGCGGCCCGCGCTGCTCGACGCCGAGGGAACCCTGCGGGATCTGTCGGGGGTCGTCCCGGACATCGACGGGCCGCTGCTCGCCGACGACGCGGCGCTCGGCCGGATCCGGGCCGCCGCCGACGCCGGTGAGCTGCCCGCGCTGGACCCGACCGGGCTGCGGATCGGGCCGCCGCTGACCGGCGTCGGCAAGATCGTGTGCATCGGGCTCAACTACCACGACCACGCCCGGGAGACCGGCGCCGAGCCGCCCGCCGAGCCGGTGATCTTCTTCAAGGCGGCGGACACGGTCGTCGGGCCGTACGACACGGTGCTCGTGCCGCGCGCCTCGACGAAGACCGACTGGGAGGTGGAGCTGGCGGTTGTCATCGGACGTACGGCCCGCTACCTCGGCTCGCACGAGGAGGCGCTCGCGCATGTCGCGGGGTACGCGGTCGCGCACGACGTGTCCGAGCGGGAGTTCCAGCTGGAGCGGGGCGGGACGTGGGACAAGGGGAAGAACTGCGAGACGTTCAACCCGCTGGGGCCGTGGCTGGTGACCGCGGACGAGGTGGCGGATCCGCAGGGGCTTGCTCTGCGGTTGTGGGTGAACGGGGAGTTGAAGCAGGACGGGACGACCGCGGAGCAGATCTTCGGGGTTGCCGAAGTCGTGCGGTACGTCAGTCAGTTCATGACCTTGTATCCGGGGGACGTCATCAATACGGGTACGCCGGCGGGGGTTGCGTTGGGGGCGCCCGAGCCCAAGCCGTTTCTTCGGGCCGGGGATGTGGTTGAGCTGGAGATCGAAGGGCTTGGGCGTCAGCGGCAGGAGTTCAAGGACGCGTAAGGGTGCTGATGGGTAGTTTGTCGGCCGCGGGCCGGTGGGGGCTGGTCGCGCAGTTCCCCGCGCCCCTGGCGGTGGGCGCGTCCCGCGCCACCGACTTGATCAGGTCCCTCAGTCTGCTGACGTACAACCGCATGTTCTTCTGTGCCACGTCCGTGTCCGGGTAGCGGGCCGCGAACTGGAGGCCCTCGTGGAGGCGGGTGATCCAGGCGCAGACCTGGTCGCCGTACGACACCCGGATCAGGCCGTACGCGTTCAGGTCCTGCCAGTGCTCCGAGCCCTCGACGCCCCGGGTGTCCACGAACGAGACGATCGAGTACAGGTCCGGTGAGGTGGGCCGGAAGTCGGAGCCCAGCAGCTTCAGCACCCGGGCGATGGGCATCCTCGACAGGGGCCGCTTGGCCCGCAGCGCGGTGCGGACCAGGTCCAGGGCGCCGTCGAAGTCCGACACCTGGCCCACCGGGATCTCCAGCGGCGCGCCGCCCACGTACCAGCCCACCGAGTCCGACCACTCGGACCTGGCCCGGGTGTGGAACGGCACGACCGTGCGGTAGACCTGCTGTCCGCTGATCTCGCGGACGATCAGGGCGGTGGCCGCGAGGACGCCGATCATGCTGCCGCCGTACGGACGGCAGTACGCCTCGAACGCCGCCGCGTCCGCGTCGTCCGTGAGCCACTCCCGCATCAACTTCTGTGTGGGCAGCGGCCCTTCGGGGTCGAGGCCGAGGTCGACGGGGAAGTTCGGCAGCTTGCCGTCGCAGCGGGCGATGAACTTCCGCCAGTCGGCGACGATCGCGTGCGTCTCGTCGATCCCGTCGGCGTGCGTACGTTCGGTCGCGCAGAAGTCGACGTAACTGGCGACCGGCGCCGAGTCCACCGTCCTGCCGTCGAGGCCGGCCGTGTAGAGCTGGTGGATCTCGTGCGGGATGCGGAAGATCGAGTACGAGTCGACGTTGGTGTGGTCGAACGCCATGTAGATGCTGGTGCTGTCGTCCCTGACGACCGCGCTGTAGATGAAGTTCGGCCAGGTCAGCGCGTCCGCCGCGATGTCGAACCGGTCCTGCAGATAGCGCGGCAGCGCCGCCCCGTCCTGGAAGTCGCCGACGTCCTCGCGGTGCAGGACGACGGCGTCGGGGGCGAGGGTGAAGCGCCGCAGTTCGTCGCCGAGAGGGCTGCGCGGGCCCGGGTCGGTCCAGCGGAAACCGCTGCGCAGCGTCTCGTGGCGCAGCGTCCAGGCCCGCAACGCGCCCTGGAGGACGTCGAGATCGACCCGCCCGGGGATGTCGAAGGCCGTGCCGAGCCAGGTCGGCACGAACAGGCCGTCCTCGCGCACCGACCGCGCGGTCCGGACGTGGGCCTCCTGTACGTACGCGGGTGGGCGGGCGTCGTCCGGCAGTTCGGCCACGCCTTCGACGGTCGTCGGATGCAGGGTCCAGGTCACGAGCCGTCCGGGCCGGATCTCGCAACGGTGGATATCGGTCAATCGCACGGGACTTCTCCGTTCGCATGCGTGTCCCCGGACTCCTGGATCCCGCCCGATGACACGTGCAGACCAACGACCGGATGCGTCCGGAGGAAACGCCATGGCCCCAGAGCCTGTGCAGATCCCCTCCGGCCCCTTACATCCCTCGCGTCCCCTACATCCCTTGCATCCTTTGCATCCCTCTCGCGTCTTCCCGGCTACTTCAGCAGGGTGGCCAGGCGGCGCCAGCCGTCGCGGGGGAGGGCGTCACGGGACCGGTCCTCGATGACCTGGAGGGTGACGTGGTCCGCGCCCGCGGTGCGGAAGGCGTCGATCCGCTCGCGGATCCGGGTCTCGTCGCCCCAGGCGAACACCGCGTCGACCAGCCGGTCGCTGCCGCCGTCCTTGAGGTCGTCCTCGGTGAAGCCGATACGCAGGAAATTGCCGGTGTAGTTCGGCAGGGTCAGGTACATGGCGAGGGTGGCGCGAGCCGTCGCGCGGGCCCGGTCCGGGTCCGTGTCCAGGACGACCTTCAACTCCGGTGCCAGCAGCGGGGTTTCGCCCAGTTCCTCGCGGGCCTGGGCGGTGTGTTCGGGGGTCACGAGGTACGGGTGCGAGCCGGCCGCGCGGTCCCGGGAGAGCCTCAGCATCTTCGGGCCGAGCGCGGCCAGCACCCGGCGTTCCGCGGGCTGTCCGGCCGCGTCCAGGGCGTCCAGGTACTCGACCATCGTGGCGTACGGGCGACGGTACTGCTCCGTCAGCGGGGCGTGGCTCACCCCGAGGCCGAGCAGGAAGCGGCCGGGGTGGGCCGCCTCCAACTCCGCGAACTCCGACGCCGTTTCGGTGGCCCCGTACTGCCAGATGCTCTGGATGCCGGTCGCCACGACGAGCCGCGAGGTCGCCTCGACCAGCGGAACGGCGTGCCGTACGCCCGGGCTGCCGCCCAACCAGAGGGCGCCGAAGCCCAGTTCCTCCAGTTCGGCGGTGGCCTCGGCACGCTCGGTGAGCCCCTCGGGGTCCTCCGAACGCAGCGCGAAACTCCAGATGCCGTACCGGCCGAGGGTTTCCTTGAGGGATGTCAGAGAGGTCATTGCAGTCCCAACCGGAGGGTCCCTCGGGATAATTCCCGGCGCACGAGCCTCGCCGCACGGTGGCTACACCTTGAGGAACGTCTCCAGCGCCTCCACCACCAGCCGGTGGTCCTGGAGTTGGGGCAGCCCCGACACCGTCACCGACCCGATCACGCCGACGCCCTCGACGGTGATCGGGAAGGAGCCGCCGTGGGCCGCGTACGTGTCGGGGTCGAGGCGCGAGTCGTCCTCGAACGTCGTGCCCTTGGCGCGGAACCGGGCGCCCACCAGGTAGGAGGAGGCGCCGTAGCGCTCCACCACCCGGCGCTTGCGGTCGATCCAGGCGTCGTTGTCGGGGGTCGCGCCGGGCAGGGCGGCGTGGAAGAGCTGCTGACCGGCCCGGTGGATGTCGACCGCCACCGGCGCCTGCCGCTCCCGGGCCAGCTCCACCAGCAGCGAGCCCAGCGCCCACGCGTCGTCGGGACCGAACTGCCGGAACACCAAGTGCCGTTCCTGTGCTTCGAGTTCCTCGACGCTCGGGGTGAGTTCGGGCGCGATGCGCGGGCCGAGCGAGGGCTGTCCGCCCGCCTTGTGGCCGCCGGTCTTCTGACTGGTCATCGCAGGGTCACCGTCACCTTCTCGTTCGCGGAACGCCGGGCTGCTTCCAGTACGTCGAGCGCGGCTGCCGCCTCCAGGGCGGTCACCGGGTTGGGGCCACCGTCGCGCAGGGCGGCGGCGATCGCCGAGTAGTACTTCTCGTACGCCCCCGGCAGCGTCGGCTCCGGTCGCCCGCCACCCGTGAGCGGGGACTCGCCGGATCCGACGCGCCCCCACATGCTCTCGGGTTCGAGCCCCCAGCCGGCGTCCCCGGGGCGCCCGCCCTCCTTCAGGGCGGCCTCCTGCGGATCGAGGCCGTACTTCACGTACCCGGCCCGCGAGCCCAACACCCGGAAGCGCGGGCCGAGTTGGGCGGTGGTCGCGGAGACGTGGAGGTGGGTGCGGACGCCACTCTTGTGGGTGAGGGCGATGAACGTGTCGTCGTCGGTCTCGGCGCCCTCGCGGCGGATGTCCGTCTCGGCGTACACGGAGGCGACGGGCCCGAAGAGGACGAGTGCCTGGTCGACGACGTGACTGCCGAGGTCGTAGAGCAGTCCGCCGAACTCCGCCGGGTCGCCGGACTCGCGCCAGCCGCCCTTGGTCTGCGGGCGCCACCGCTCGAACCGTGACTCGAACCGCCACACGTCACCCAGCTCGCCCTCGGCGATCAGCTTGCGGAGCGTCCGGAAGTCATGATCCCAGCGGCGGTTCTGGAAGACGGAGAGGAGCAGTCCCTGCTGGTCGGCGAGGGCGGCCAGCTCACGCGCCTCGGCGGCCGTGCCCGCGACCGGCTTGTCGACCACGACCGGGAGGCCGGCCTTGAGGGCGGTGGTCGCCAGCGGGACGTGCGTCTTGTTCGGGGACGCGATGACGACCAGGTCCAGTTCGTCGGCGCGGGCGAACAGGTCGTCGGGGCTCGCCGCGACCCGGACGTCAGGGAACCCGGCGCGGGCCTGTGCCTGCCGCTCGGGGTTCGCGGTGACGACCGTGTCGAGGACGAGGCCCTCGGCGGCGGCGATCAGCGGGGCGTGGAAGACGGAGCCCGCGAGGCCGTAGCCGACGAGGCCGATGCGGAGGGGGGTGCCGCTCGGGCCTGGGGTTCCACTAGTGCCGGGGGTGCCTGTCGTACCAGTCATGCCGTCCACTTTGGCAACGCTGTTGCCAAAGTGCAAGCAGCGGGGAGAATGGTTCATGTGAACAGGACGAGCGCGGCCATGACCGCCACGACCGCCACCGGCATCGCCACGGCTCCCGGGGCGAATCTGCTTGCCCTGCGCAGCCACAACACCGCGCTGGTGCTCGACCTGCTCCGGACGGCCGGCCCGGACGGCATCAGCCGCCTCGAACTGGCCGAGCGGACCGGGCTGACCCCCCAGGCGGTCAGCAAGATCACCGCCCGGCTGCGCGCCGAGGGCCTGGCCGCCGAGGCGGGCCACCGCGCCTCGACGGGCGGCAAGCCGCGCACGGTGCTGTGCCTGGTGCCGGGGGCGGGGCACGCGGTGGGGGTGCATCTGGACCGCGACGAGGTACGGACGCTGCTGGTCGACCTCACGGGCGCGGTGGTGGGGGAGCGGCTGGCTCCGCTGGACCTCGGCGCGGGTGCGGACGTGGTGGTGGAGAGGGTGGCCGGGGAGGTCGAGGCGCTGCTCGACGGTGGGCCGGAGAACGTCGTCGGGGTCGGTGTGGCGCTCCCCGGGCCGCTCGATCACACGCGGGGGGTGCTGCACCGGGTCACCGGGTTCCCCGAGTGGGACGGATTCCCGCTGCGGGACGCGCTCGCGCGGCGGCTCGGGGTGCCGGTCGCCGTCGACAAGGACACCAACGCCGCCGCGCTCGGGCTGGCGGTCGGCGGCGAGGGCGGCTCCTTCGCGTACCTGCACCTCGGTACGGGTCTCGGGGCGGGTCTGGTGATCGGCGGGGCGCTGCACCGGGGGGCGCGGACGGGTGCGGGTGAGTTCGGGCACCAGGTCATCCAACTGGACGGACCGCTGTGTGGATGCGGTGACCGGGGGTGCATCGAGGCGCTGTGTCTGGGGGCGGTGGCTCGGGGGGAGCTGGAGGAGGCGGCGCGAGTGCTGGGGGCTGGCGCCGCGAATCTGGTGGGGTTGCTCGATATCGACCGGGTGTTGTTGGGCGGGCGCGCGGTTGCGGCGGAGCCGGGGCGGTTTGTGCGGGGGGTGGGGGCGGTTCTTGCCGGGCGTGCCCGGCGTGAGGGTGTAGATGAGGCGGTGCCTGTAGGGGTTGCCCCTGGCGGGGCGCGCGGGGTTGCGGTGGGGGCGGCCCAGCTGCTCCTTGCACCGCTGTTCGGACGGGCGGAGTAGGGGTTGTTGTTCGTCTGCGGGTCCGTGGGGGGCTGGTCGCGCAGTTCCCCGCGCCCCTAAAAGCGCCTCCGCCGGTGGAGCCGCAGGTCAGATGCGGGCCCGCGCCCGTGCAAACGCCTCCGTCGGTGGAGCCGCAGATTGGATGCGGCCCGTCTTTTAGGGGCGCGGGGAACTGCGCGACCAGCCCCCACCGGCCCGCAGCCGAAAAACTGCGAACCTGAAAGCCTGCGCCGATCAGGCGCATTCGTGCGGCCGTTCGGAGCGGTGCCGCCTACTACTCCAGTCTCCCCGGCATGGTCATGTGTTCATGCGACTGTGTACCTGTGTGATCGTCACCGCCCTCCTCACCGCCCCCGCCCTGTCCGGCCCCGCGCACGCGGCCACCTGTGCCCCCACCACCCCCACCGACCACACCTTCCCCCTCACCACCCGCATCCACGACGCCCCCGCCGCCTACGAAGCCGGTGGTGCGCAGCGGACCTGGCGGCTGGACCTCACCAACAACACCGCTCACCCCTGCACGGACATCCACCCCGTCCTCGTACTCGTCGACGCGCGCCGTGCCCTGACGGCGGCTCAGACGCGGCTGGAGTTCTACGACGGGAACCGCCCCCGCCCCTACCCCGTGCGGTTCGAGGCCACCGACGCCGACGAGACCATCGGGGTTTTCGACGGTGCCGGGTTCCCCGGGTTCACCGTCGGGCCCGGGCGCACCCTCTCCGTGCGGGTGCGGCTCGCGATCGGCGCCGGGGCGGTGGCCAACGACGTCGTCGTCAACGCCGCCGTCGTCCAGCGGCACGCCGATGACGGCGACTGGGTCGGGCAGTCCAACGACTACCGCTTCCGGGTCGTCGCCCCCGGACCGGCGGCGACAGTACCCGGCGTACAGCCCGACTCGTCCGCCCCGCCGCCCTACGACGGTGAGCTGGCCGGCACCGGGCGGCGCGCCGCCGGTATCCGCCTCGCGGGCATCGCGCTCGCGCTGCTGCTGACCGGCGGCGGAGTCCTGCTGCTGACCCGGTTCCGAGGCGTGGGACGCACGTAAACCGGCCATTCCCCCAAGATCCGGACTGTGACAGGCTGGACGCACGCGGCATCTCGTACGCGCGTACGGCAGCGCAGGCAACGTAGCGCAACGCAGCGCATGGCAACGCAGTGCAGGAGCAGGAGACCGGACATGGCAGACCGCAAGCCCATCGACTCGTGGCTCACCGACATGGACGGTGTGCTCATTCACGAGGGCGTACCGATCCCCGGCGCCGACGCCTTCGTCAAGAAGCTGCGTGAGTCGGGCAAGCCCTTCCTGGTGCTCACCAACAACTCGATCTACACCCCGCGCGACCTGCACGCCCGCCTGCGCCGCATGGGCCTGGACGTGCCCGTCGACAACATCTGGACCTCGGCGCTCGCCACCGCCAAGTTCCTCGACGACCAGCGGCCCGGCGGGACGGCGTACGTCATCGGCGAGGCCGGGCTGACCACCGCCCTGCACGACATCGGCTACATCCTCACCGACCACGAGCCCGACTACGTCGTCCTCGGCGAGACCCGCACGTACTCCTTCGAGGCCATGACCAAGGCCGTACGCCTGATCGAGGGCGGCGCCCGTTTCATCGCCACCAACCCGGACGAGACCGGCCCCTCCGCCGAGGGCCCGCTGCCCGCGACCGGTGCCGTCGCCGCGCTGATCACGAAGGCGACCGGCAGGAAGCCGTACTTCGCGGGCAAGCCGAACCCCCTGATGATGCGCACCGGGCTGAACGCGATCGGCGCGCACTCCGAGACCAGCGCGATGATCGGCGACCGGATGGACACCGACGTCCTGGCCGGCATCGAGGCCGGGATGCGGACCTTCCTGGTGCTCACCGGCCTGACCGGACCCGGCCAGATCGAGAACTTCCCGTACCGCCCGTCCGAGATCGTCGACTCCATCGCGGACCTCGTCGACCGGATCTGAGCCGGCCGGCGCGGCCGTCCAAACCCTTCGGCACCCGTACGGAGCAGCCGTACCCGCTCCGGAGATGCGGACCGGCGTCCGGAGGAGGAGTCTCCAGGTGTCTGGAGGTTCACGATGGGTTCCATGTGGCTCACTCTCTGTGCCGGTGCCGCGGTCGCCGCCGCGCTCACCCCCGCACCCTTGGCGTACGCCGCCGACGGGGGCGTCACGGTGACCCCGGCGTCCCCGGCCCCCGGCAGCGACGTACGGCTGGTCGTGCGCGGCTGTACGGGGAAGACGGGGACCGCGAAGTCGGAGGCGTTCGTCGCCGATGTGCTGCTCGCGGGGGAGGGGCAGGGCGGGGCGCTCGTCGGAGGGTCCCGCGTCCGTTCCTCGCTGGTCCCGGGCACGTACAACGTCACCGTCGGCTGCGACGGGCGGAACGGCAAGGTGAAGGGCACGATCACCGTCACCGAGAAGTCCGACAGACCTGAGGCGGCCAAGACGCCCGAGAAGCCCTCCGAGGCCGCTTCGGCTCCCGTTCCTGTTCCCGCCTCGCCCGTCGCCCCCGTGCCCGCCGGTGGCGGTGGCGCGGCCGAACAGCTGGCCGCCGACGCGCGGGGCGCCGGTCCCGGTACCCGGCAGGCCGTGGTCGGGCTGGTCCTCGCGGGCGTGGCGGCGGTCGTCGTGGCGGTGCGCAGTGTCCGCCGGGACCGTGGGACGGACTAGCCGCCATGTCCGACGACCGTGAACGGTCCTCCGGCACCGGGCGCCTGACCACCGGCGTGGCCTGGGCGCTGCTGCTCCTCGGGCTGTGGCTGTGGGGCCGCGAGGTGACCGACGTACGCCATGGCACAGCCGCGCCGACCACCGGTGACATCGCTGCGGTCGGCCGCCCCCCGGACCCCGAACTCCCGCCCGCGCACCAGCCGTTGAGCGGCGCCCTGCCGCAGCGCGTCGACATACCCGAACTGGGCGTGCAGGCCCCGGTGGTGGCCCGTGGCCTCGACCGGCTCGGCGCGATCGACCCACCGCCCTTCGACCAGGCGGGCGTCGTGGGCTGGTACGGCTCCGGCACCCGGCCCGGCGCCGCCGGCACCGCTCTCCTCGTCGGACACGTCGACACCGAGACCCGGCCCGCCGTCTTCTACAAGGTCAGCACCCTGCGCCCGGGCGCGACGATCCGGGTCACCCGCGCCGACGGCAAGGTCGCCGAGTTCACCGTCGACGACGTACGGGTCCTGCACCGCGACAGCTTCGACGCCCAACAGGCGTACGGCACACGGCAGTCGGGCCGCGCGGAACTCCGGCTCATCACCTGCGGCGGTACGTTCGACCACGCCACCCGCACCTACACGGCCAACGTGGTCGTGTCGGCGTATCTCACGGGCGCGTAAGCGCTCCGCCGGCTGCGCGGTGAGACTCTGCGGGTTCGCCGTGGCTGGTCGCGCAGTTCCCCGCGCCCCTCAAGGGGCGCGATACACCTGCCCCGCCCTCCCTGCCCTGCCCGGTCGACGACCCGCTCCCCCCAAAGCCGTCGACCGGGCAGGCCTCGACCGCGCGCGCACGGGCTGCGGGAGTAACCCGGCGACCGGCGCGGGAGGTTCGATGCCGTCCCTCATTGCGGACGGTGAATCACTGGCCGGGGGCTGGGGCCGTCTGTGATGACTGTAGAACGGATGTGCGTCCAGGCCTAGAGGGGGAATGACGCCAAGTTCCGGTCCGTGGCTCTGAGTTATCCACGCAGGTCGTAGATAGTTCTATGCCCTGCTCCGCCCCTGGTGGCCAGGCCTTCGGCAGTCGCGTTTCCACCCCGACCGAACAGGGTGTAACAGGTAGCCGACAAGGTACTGGTGAACTCGTGGGCCCCGGCCGTGTATGTCAGGATTGAGGCTTACGCCACTGCATCCAGGGGGGACCAGGACAGTGCACCCGAGGGGGAGTTCGATGTTCGGCAGTAAGGGGGCGTCCTGGGGGAGGGCGTCCATGGCGGTGCTGGGGGCGGCACTGCTGCTCACCGGTTGTTCCGGCTCCTCCGACGACGGGGACGACGACGACCCGGCCAAGAAGCCGGAAGCACTGATCACCCAACAGCCCAAGGGCACCAACCCGTTCTGGGTGAACCCGGACGGCAACGCGGCGGAACAGGTCGCCGCGTACGTCAAGCAGGACAAGACCACGGACGCCGAGCAGATCCGGAAGATCGCCGAGCAGCCGACCGGGGAGTGGATCAGCCCCGAGAACCCGGAAGCGGAGGCCCGTGGCTTCACGGAGGCCGCGCAGAAGGCGGACCGCTCCGCACTCCTCGTCCTCTACAACATCCCGCACCGCGACTGCGGCCAGTACTCCAGCGGAGGTGCTGCCGACGGCGACAGCTACCGCGCCTGGATCGACGGCGTCGCCAAGGGCATCGGCGACCGCGCGGCCACGGTGATCCTCGAACCGGACGCGGTCCTCCACCTCGTGGACGGCTGCACCCAGGACGAGTTCCACGAGGAGCGGTACGACCTGCTGAGCGGGGCGATCGACACGCTGTCCGCGCTGAAGAACACGAAGGTGTATCTGGACGCGGGGAACGCGGGATGGGGCCATCCCGACCAGATCTTCGAGCCGCTCCAGTGGGCGGGGATCGAGAAGGCGGACGGGTTCTCCGTCAACGTGTCCAACTTCTACTCGACGGCCGAATCCATCGCGTACGGCAAGGAGTTGTCGGCGAAGGTCAACGGCAAGCACTTCGTGGTGGACACGTCCCGCAACGGGAACGGCCCCTACACCGGGGGCAAGCCGGACGAGAACTGGTGCAATCCGCCCGGGCGTTCACTGGGCGAGACACCGACCGTGAAGACGGCGGACCCCTTGGTCGACGCGTATCTGTGGGTCAAGCGGCCCGGGGAGTCCGACGGGGAGTGCAAGGGCGGGCCCAAGGCCGGGCAGTGGTGGGTCGACTACGCGCTGAAGCTCGCGAAGGCGAGCGGGTGACCACTCGAGCGGGTGACCACTAGGGTCTGTCCGGGGCACGAATGACGGGAACTCGCCCGGGGCGGTGGTCGAACACCGCCCCGGGCGAGACCCGGTCGTCACCGTTCGAGGGACGTGCGGTCCCCCATCACGACCACCGGGTGCAGCGCCGGGTCGAGCGTGCGCAGCAGTTCCTTCATGTGCTGCTCCGTCAGGCTCACGCAGCCGTGGGTGGGTCCCCCGTGGTCGACGTGCAGCCAGATGCCGCCGCCTCGGTCCGCGCCCAGCGGGCGGGTCCAGTCGAGCGGGGACGTGCCCGGCCGGCGGTTGTAGTCGATCGCGACCACGTAGTCGAAGGAGCCGGCGAGCGGCTCGCCCTCGAATCCGGTGCCGCCGATGGTGAAGCTGCCGGACTGGTCGTAGGGGAGCTTCGTGCCCGGGTCGGGGAGGAGTCCGCCCGCGTCGCTGAGGGTGAACACACCGACGGGTGAGTGCAGATCGCCCGCGTGATGGTCGTCGGTCCAGCCCTTGAGCGCGTTGTGGGCGTCCCAGGTCCGCCCGGCGGTCCAGCCGCTGTCGTCGGTGCGCCGGTACAGCACCACCTGCGACTTCGGGGAGTTCTTGGCCTTCCCGGTGACGACGAGGACCTGCCGGGCGTTGTCGGGGATCTCGGCGAGCGTCCGGGGGCCGAGGCCCGGCAGGCCGGCCGGCGCGGAAGCGCTCGGGGCCGGGGTGTCCGTGCCCCTTTCGCCGGCCGCGCCCGGCCCGGATCCGGCGTCGGCCGTGCCGGGCGCGACAGCCCGGACATCCCGCGCACCGGCGGCAGCGGCCGAGGGGACGCCCCCCGCCGCCGTCCCGGCGCCGGGGCCGCCGCACCCGGCGAGGGCGAGGGTCAGGGCCAGGACCGCGGCGGGAACCGGCAGACGGGAGCCCACGGCGGAGACGAGTTCCCTCCCCGGAGGCCTCACCACATGCCGTGTCTCGTGCCGTATCGCATGCCTCATCGCGCCGACCCCGCCGTCCACTCGCTCCACGGCATGTTCCAGCCGTTGAGTCCGTTGTCGGGGGCGATCACCTTGTCGTCGGAGTTCTTCACCACGACGACGTCGCCGATGAGGGAGTTGTCGTAGAACCATGCGGCGTCCTGCCCGGAGTCGCCGCCGCCCTTGGCGTCGTTGAGCCCCACACAGCCGTGGCTGATGTTGGACCGGCCGAAGACGGAGTCGTCCCCCCAGTAGTTGCCGTGGATGAAGGTGCCCGAGGTGGACAGCCGCATCGCGTGCGGGACGTCGGGGATGTTGTACTGGCCGGCGAAACCGACCGTGGCGCCGTTCATGCGCGTCGAGATCAGCTTCTCGGAGATGACCATCCGCCCGTTCCAGGTGGGCGACGAGGCGGCGCCCGCGGTGATCGGTATGTTCCTTACGGTGGTGCCGTCCCGGACGACCTTCATGGTGTGCGCGGCGGCGTCCACGGTGGAGACCTGACCGCGCCCGACCTTGAACCGGAGCGTCCGGTCCTGTTCGCCGTACGCGTCGGCGGCCCCCTTCACTCCGGCGAGGCGGATCCTGACGGTGACCGTCGAGTTCGGCTTCCAGTACTCTCGTGGCCGGAAGTCGAGGCGCTGCCCGCCGAACCAGTGGCCCACGACGGTCTGCCCGCTGTCGGAACCGACCTCGACGGCGGACTCGACGGCCTTCCTGTCGGTGATCGCTCTGTCGAAGGTGAACGAGACCGGCATGCCCACGCCCACCGTGGAGCCGTTCTCCGGGATGTACGTGCCGGTGAACCGGTCGGCCTCGGCAAGGGTCCTGAACTTCACGGTCCTGCTCACCCGTCGGCCGTCGGCGCCGGTGGCCTCTGCGGTCAGCCGGTAGGCCGTCCCGTGCTTCAGTTCGGCCGAGGGAGCCCAGCTCCTCCTGTCCTGGGACCGTTCACCCGGCACCGCCTGGCCGTCCCCGGTGGACAGGGACACCTCGGTGATCGTGCCCCCTTCGGCCGTGACCCGGCCGCCGGTGGTGACCGGGACATGCTCCTGCCCGTCGGTGGCGTGCAGGTCCAGCCGGGGCCCCGTCGCCGCCCCGGCGGCCCGCACGGGCGTCTTCACCGGGTCCCCGGCGGGGTTCTTCGCGTCCGACGCCCCGGTGGCGCAGCCGGCCAGCAGGCACACCGAGACGGACAGCAGTACCAGGGCGGACCGGGCCGGGAGGACGCGGCGGGGCGGGACGCGGCGGGGCGGGCCCGTGGGATGTATGGATTCTCCGCTGTGCATGGGGCCAGCGTGGAGTGCGGATATCAGGAAGTGGTCAGGGTGTGGGAAGGACCGCAGGAGGGCCGTCCACCGTGCTGACGACGCCTCTGCACACCTAAGGTCACCTGCGTGTGCGCAAATATTCTGGTCGCCGAAGACGACGGTATGCAGGCCGAGTTGATCCGCCGGCTCCTGGTCAGGGAAGGCCATACGGCCGTCGTCGTCTCCGACGGACGGGCCGCTCTCGACGAGGCCCGCAACCACCGGCCCGACCTGGTGATCCTCGATGTCATGCTGCCGGGCCTCGACGGCTTCGGCGTCTGCCGTGTGCTGCGCCGGGACGCGGACATCCCGGTGCTGATGCTCACGGCCCGCTCCGCCGAGGACGATCTGCTGCTCGGCCTCGACCTCGGCGCCGACGACTACATGACGAAGCCGTACAGTCCCCGCGAGCTGCTGGCCCGCATCCGCATCGTGCTGCGCCGCACCCTGCACCCCGTCGAGGACTCCCCCGTACTGCGTGTCGGGGGCATCACGGTCGATCCCGTACGGCACGAGGTCACCTGCGACGGCGCGGAGATCGGCTGCACCCCGGGTGAGTTCGCCATCCTGAACGCCATGGTCGCCGAGCCCGAACGGGTCTTCTCGCGCCGCCAGTTGCTGGAACACACCCGCGGTCACGACCGGGCCTCCACCGAGCGCGCGATCGACATGCACATCCTCAACCTGCGCAAGAAGATCGAGCCCGACCCGCGCACCCCCGCACGGCTGCTGACGGTGTTCGGGGTCGGCTACAAGCTCGTAGACGGAAAGGGTCCCGCATGACCCGCCCGGACGGCGTTACGCCCGCTCCCCGCATCCCCTGGCACAAGAGTCTGCTGGTACGGCTGCTGCTCACCTCCGTGGCGATCGCCGTACTGTCCGTCGGCGCCACCGCGTGGCTGGCCGTGCAGCTCACCACCCGGGCCATCCAGGAGGAACGCGGTCAGGTGCTCTCCGACGACTCCGACATCCTGCGCCGGCTCAGCGGCTACGCCGCGGCCCATCCCGACTGGGACGGCATCGCGTCCACCGTGCACACACTGTCGCGCACCCTGGACCGGCGTATCGCCCTGACCACATCGGGCGGACGGCTCATCGCCGACTCCGCCGCAGCCGGCACCGCGCTGCCCGCCCGCGCCTCGGCCACCGTCGACCCGCTGCGTACGGACACCTACACCGAGCCCGGTGCCCAGCTCGCCGGCATCGACCCGCGGGCGGTGGGGCCCTTTCGGCTGTCCCGCGCCGAGGCGGAGCAGGTGAGCAGGGTGGCGCAGCGGCGGGTGAAGTGCCTGGTCACGTTCGGCGGCAGTGGCCGTACCAGCCGGATGCCCAGCGGCCGTACGGTGGTCATCACCGACGACGGCCCGGAGTCCGGGTTCTCGCGGTGCGCCGACGAGACGGACAAGGCGGTGATGCCCAGCGAGCGCACGGCGCTGGTGGCCCTCAGGAAGCTGATGTCCGGCTGCCTCCAGGGTGACTTCGAGCAGCCGCCCAGGGTGGACCCCGCTTTGCAGGCACTGTTCGGCGACGACGTCGTTCCCGGGATGTCCGACAGGACGGTCGTCGACGAGCAGACGCAGAACTGTCTCGACACGGCGCGCCGCACCCAGCTCGACCCCTACGTCGCCCCACCGGCGACCCTCTACCTCGGCGACCGCGAGCAACAGCGGTCGGGCTTCGACCTCTCACCCGCCAACAAGGCCAAGATCGTCGGAGTCTCCGGTCTTGTCCTGGCCGTCACGATCGCGCTGACCGCCCTCGTCGCCGTCCGGCTCGTCCGCCCCCTGCGCGCCCTGACCGTCGCCGCCCGGCAGCCGCCCGAGCAGCACGCACGGGTCGCCGTCACGACCAAGGACGAGACGGGCTTCCTGGCCGCCGCCTTCAACGACCTGACCGCGCGCCGGGAACAGCTGGAGGCCCAGCGCAAGGCCATGGTCAGCGACATCGCCCACGAACTGCGCACCCCGCTGACCAATATCCGCGGGTGGCTCGAAGTCACCCGCGACGGACTGCTCGACCCCGACCCCGGCCTCATCGCCTCCCTGCACGACGAGGCGCTGCAACTCCAGTACATCATCGACGACCTGCGCGACCTCTCCGCGGGCGACGCCGGCACCCTGCGGCTGCACCGGGAGCCGCTGGCCGCGGACGAGTTGCTCGGCCAGGTCGCCGCCGCGCATCGCAGCCGCGCCGAAGCGGGGGCTGTGTATCTGGGGGCGGATGCCGATCCCGGGCTCTGGATCGACGCCGACCCGGTGCGTATGCGGCAGGTGTTGGGCAACCTTGTCTCCAACGCGCTGAGGCACACTCCGGCGGGGGGTACGGTCACGCTTGGCGCGCGGCAGACGGCGGACGAGGCGGTCCTGACCGTGCGCGACACGGGGGCCGGGATCGCCCCTGAAGACCTGCCCCAGGTCTTCGAACGGTTCTGGCGCGCGGAGAAGTCGCGCAGCAGGCGTACGGGGGGTAGTGGGCTCGGGCTGTCCATCGTGCGGCAGTTTGTCGAAGCGCACGGGGGGACTGTCTCCGTTGCGAGTACGCCTGGCAGCGGGGCGGTGTTCACGGTGCGGCTGCCGTGTGTGCCTGGGCCCGACTAAGGGGCTGGGGGTGGCGGTGTGTTGTCGGCTGCGGGCCGGTGGGGGCTGGTCGCGCAGTTCCCCGCGCCCCTAAAAACGATCGGCGCCCCCTCTGAACAAGGGGCGCCGAGAACTCACCTAGGGGCGCGGGGCTGTATCGAATTTGCGGCTACCGCCGCGTGGGCGCGACCAGCCACGACGCACCCGCAGCCGACAACGCACCACCACCACCCCCTGGATCAAGGCACCTTGACCCACTGCGCCTTACTGGGCGTCCCCTGGTCATCCGTCACGAACAGCATGTACCACCCCGACTCCACCAGATTCCGGTTCTTCGGGACCGTCACCGTGATGCTGTCCTTCGTCTTCTTCAGGTCCAGGGCGATGGACCGCTGGTCGACGTCCGTGACGTGCGTCGAGGCGCTCGGGCGGATCAGGCGGGCCGACTTGATCGTGGCCGCGTGCTGGGACGTGAACGTCCCGGACGCGCCGCGGGCGATCGTCTGCGGACCCCCCGTCAGCGAGGGCTGCGCGTCGCGGTACAGGTACGGCGGCGTGTAGATCTCGATGCGCTGCTCGAACTTGCCCGGCTTGGTGTTGGCCTTGTCCGCGTACAGCGAGTCCGAGCCGAAGAACATCACACGGCCGTCGGGCAGCAGGATCGACCCCGAGTGGTAGTTCCGGCCCACCAGCGGATCGGCGACCCTGTCCAGCTTGCCGGTCTTCGCGTCGTACATATGGGCCTGGAGGATGTTGGAGGCGCCACGGCCCCGGTAGTCCTCCGAGCCGCCCGAGATCAGGACCGTGTCGTCCGGGAGGATCGAGTACTGCGGATAGCGCGTGCCCTTCTCCAGGGACGGGCCGTCCGTGAAGCTCGGGTCGGGCGCGAGGAGGTTGATCAGCCGGGTCTTCTTGCTCGACAGCTCCGACTCGCCGACCCCGCCGCCCCCGATCACCATGTACTTCTCGTCCTGCGCGGGCGGCAGCAGCACCGTGCCGGCGGTCTCCAGCATGTTGGCGTCGCTCAGCCCCTTGAGCTTGGTGAACTTGTTGGTCGCCACGTCCCAGATGCCGGGGTCACGGCCCTTGTCGGCCGGGCCGTAGCCGGCGTTCGCGCCCGAGTAGAACATCTTGCCGTTCTGCATCAGGGAGATCGCCGGGTACGTCGGGAACTGCATGATGCCGTTGGTGTACGTCCACTTCTTGGTCTTCGGGTCGTACATCTCGTTCTTGCCCGGCACCAGCTGGCCGATCTCGTCCAGGCCGGAGAGGCTGAGGATCTTGCCGTCCGACATGGTGGTGAGCGTCGGGTACCAGCGGGCCTCGTTCATCGGGTCGACCTTGATGTACTTCTCGGCGACCGGGTCGAACTCGTAGGCGTCCCGGATGCCCTGGAAGTCCTTCTTGTCCAGGGCGATCTTCTCGGCGATGCCGTACGTGTTGCGGGAGTCGGCGCCCGACAGGCCCTGCACGCGGTAGTTGTCCTGTGTACCGGTCTCGTACTTGGCGCCCTTCTTCTGCGCCTCGACGTAGATCCGGCCGAGCCCCGGGTCGTTGCGCAGGAACTGGCCCGTCGCCTTGTCGAAGACCTTCGTCGCCCGCTCGACGACGACCGGGTCCTTCGACACGAACGTCTTGCCGTTCTCCTTGCCGGTGAACTTGGTGCCCGCGGGCAGGGTGATCGGCTTGTCCGGGTTCTCGTTGTGCACCACCATCAGGCCACCGGCCTTGGTGACGTCACCCTTCAGCTTCTCGTACCGCTTCGTGCCGCCCGCGATCAGCAGGTTGCCGTTGGACAACTGCGTGTGGCCGGTGCAGAACAGGTCGGCAGGGGTCGGGATCTTCTTGATCGTGCCCTTGACCGGGTCCCAGATACGGGTGTCGAACTTCTTCGCGTCGAAGTTGTCCGCGTTGTTGCCGGAGCCCGCGACGAGCAGCACCTTGCCGGTGTGCAGCAGGGCCGCGTGGATGGTGTTCTGCCGGTACTCCTCCGGGAAGTTCACCACCTCCCACTTGCCGTTCTCGGCCTTGTACTCCGGTCTGTTGATCTTGTAGTCGTGGTATTTCTCGTTACTGAAGCGGTAGACCCACGGCCCGTTCATCCCCGCCAACGCGAGGACCACCGCCGTGCCTATCGCGAGACGACGGGCGCGGCGGTGGCCTGCACGGTCTTTCATTCCTTACGTCCCCCAAGTCCACCAAGGGCGATCTGCATGGTCTGGTCGTTGCCCTCGCTCCCTACGCTGCCCCCGCCCGTCCCGCCGGATGCGGCCCACTGGGGCTTGTGCTGCGGCGCATGGGTGGAGTGGGGGGCGTGTGGGGCGTGCGATGAGTGTGGCGCCTGTGACGTCGGCTGGGACGGCACGAACGGCTGCGGCGAGGGCGCGGCATCCTGCGGCTCGGCCGGTCGGGCGGCGAGCTTCTTCTTCTCCTGGCGCAGCATGTGCCGCCAGACGAAGATCGGCGTCGCGGTGATCGTCGTCGCGAACGTCGCCCAGATGATCATCGCCGGGTGCGAGTGCCCGAAGGCGAAACCGGCGCCGATCGAGCCGCCGAAGATCAGGATGAAGTACCAGTGGTAGCGGAACGTCCCGAACCAGCGGTCCGGGCTCGCCGAGTCGCCCTTGGGCGTGACCACGAACTTGCTCTTGCGCCGCAGCGCCGAGTCGATCAGGGCCTTCGCGTAGAGCGGTGCGGACAGTGCCGACATGACCATGCCCGCCACACCGCCGGAGCCCTCGGGCTCGTGCGGGGAGACGTTGTGCCGGCGGTTCCAGATGTACAGGCCGATCTGCAGCGCCGAGGCGTTGCCGTAGAGCATCAGCCACACGGTCGGGTCGATGTTCACGCCCGAGGCGCCCAGGCCCAGGAACAGCGCACAGCTCAGCGCCGCCAGGATCCAGTTGAGGGCGGACATCGGGTAGAAGATGATCATCATCGTGTAGTTGAAGAGCTTGCTCGGCGGCAGCGAGTAGAAGCCCTTCCAGTACTGCGTGAGGATCGTCTCGTACGTCCCCCGCGACCAGCGCATCTGCTGGGTGAAGAAGTCCGTCCAGGCACTGGGACCCTCACCGACCGCGAGCACGTCCGGCGTGTAGACCGAGCGCCACTTCTTGCCCGTCGCCGGGTTCCTGTGGCGGTGGATCTCGAAGCCGGTCGCCATGTCCTCGGTGATCGAGTCGTACAGCCCGCCGATCTGCTTCAGCGCCTTGATGCGTACGGCGTTGCTGGTCCCCACGAACATCGGCGAGCCGTAGCGGTTGCCGGCCCGCTGGATCAGCGCGTGGAAGAGGAACTGCTGCGACTCGGCGGCCTTGGTGACGAAGTTGTCGTAGTTCCCGTACACCTGCGGGCCGATGACGAAGCCGATGTTCGGGTCGCGGAAGAAGCCGAGCATCCGCTCCAGGTAGTTGGGCAGCGGCACGTGGTCGGTGTCGACGGAGGCGAAGAAGTCGTAGTCGTCGCCGTGCGCGTCGAGCCAGGCGTTGTAGTTGCCGTGCTTGGTCTTGGCGCGGTGCGGGCCCTTGGGCATGTTCCACTTCGCGATGCCCTTGCGGGAGAAGTGGTGCACGCCGAGGCGCTCGCAGACCGCCTTCACATCGGCGTCGTCGCCCTCGTCCAGCAGCCAGACATGCATGAGGCCGCGGTGCCGGATCCGCACCGCGGCTTCGAGCGTCTTCGTCACCATGTCCAGCGGCTCCTTGCCGGGCACGAAGGAGGTGAGGAAGGCGACTCTCGTGCCGGTCTCGGGCACCACCGGGACCGGGTCGCGGGCGACCAGGGTGGCGTGCGCGTTCGACAGCACGTTCAGGCAGCGGAACAGCTCGATCAGACCGATCGACACGAGCATCACGATGTCGAGCGCGGGCAGGAAGTCGTAGGCCGGATAGTCGCGTTCGGTCCAGTGCGCGGGCTGGAGCAGCCAGACGAGCAGGACGACGGAGAGCAGCGGTGCGGCGCCCAGCATCAGCGCGGCCCGGACACGGTGCGGCTCCTGCGAGAGCAGGGATCGGTACTTGACCGTGTAGGGCTTGTTCGGGTCAGGTTGTGTGAGGGGCCCGGCCAGCCGGCTGTAGTGCTCGTAGTCGTACTTCGGCAGGGTCTTCTTGATACGGCGGAATCCGCCGGTCTGATGTGACGGCACCCTGAGCTGGGTCGTCTGTGACGCGTCGAAGTTATGCCGGGCGCCCGTCGGCGTCGACGTCATGAGTCATACCCCCCACACGCAGATCACCGCGTGTCTGTCGGTTCCTAACGCCTGCTGGGCCCCCCTCGGCCTTCACAAACGCATCAGCAATGGACCACTGCCGCCACATCGTCCACACTCTATAGACATGGAACAGTGCCCTTCCGGTTGCATGATGCCCCCCTCGGCATCTGTTCATGGGCGGGGCCCCATCCCCGCGCCAGTGCAACCGGTCCGCCCCCAACTGCCGCGTATCCGCAGCATCTTGAAACCCAAGGTTCTACGCCGTTCAGCAAGATCGCAAGATGCGAAACACGGTGTTTACCGGTCATACGCGCTTATTGTGACGGCTGTTGAGTCCGGTTGGTGTGGTTGGGACCGGATGTGCACGGATGGTGCCGGAGTGTTTCCGTATCGACTCCTTGGTCCGTGCGGAATCCAAGGCGATGCGAACAGGCCCCCCGCCTGAGCGGAGGGCCTGCCGTGTGTCTGTGCGCCGCCAGGGACTCGAACCCCGGACCCGCTGATTAAGAGTCAGCTGCTCTAACCAACTGAGCTAGCGGCGCGCGGTGACGTCGGCAACCCTACCCGACACCGGCGAGTGGTCAGGACCGGCCCCGGTCCGCGTATCGGTCCTGTACATCATTCGGACCGTCAACATGCGACAGCGGGTGACAGTTGAGAAACTGCGGACGTGCAGAAGCGCGCAAGTCATCGCCTGGAGTGTGAGGGGAATCGCATGGCGACTCCGGTATTCGAGGAATTCGATCCCGCGAGCGACTGCGAATGCCCCGGATGTGTTCACTGGAGGGGCGTCGGACCGTATTCCGGACCGGTCTCGGGAACGGGTTCAGGACCCGCCCGTACGGCGGTCAGACGGACCCTCGTCGTGGCCGCGGCGGCCTCCACCGTGCTCGGCGCCGGCCACGCCCTGCCGGCCGCGGCGGCCCCGCACGCCCCCCACCGTCCGGGCGTACCCGCAGGTGACGAGCCCGAGACCCCGCAGGGCGGCAAGGCCCCGCTGCACGGCCCGACCGGGAAACCGACCCCGGACAAGCTCCGGGCGACCACCCGCGCGGAGATCATCAACCGGGCCAGGACCTGGGTCGCGGCGCGGGTCCCGTACAGCATGGGCGCGTACTGGGGAGACGGTTACCGGCAGGACTGCTCGGGCTTCGTCTCCATGGCCTGGAATCTCGCCGGGAACGAATGGACGGGCAGCCTCGACAAGTACGGCGTGCGGATTCCCAAGGAGGATCTGCAACCCGGCGACATTCTCCTGTTCCACAATCCGTCGGACCCCCAGAAGGGCTCGCACGTCGTCATTTTCGGCGGCTGGACGGACTACACGCACACCTATTACATCGCCTACGAGGAGACCCGCCCGCACGCCCGCAGACAGGCCACTCCGTACGCCTACTGGAGCCACTCGGACCGCTATCAGGCCTATCGCTACAAGGGCCTCGCCGCGAACACCGGCGGCACCGGAGACGGGAGCGACTCCGGCGGTACGGGGAGTACGGGGGGTACGGGTGACACGGGCGGCACGACGGGCGCGGCGCCCGGCGCCGCCCCTGACGTGGCGAGCAGGTTCCCGGGTGCGGGGTTCTTCGGCCCCGGCGCCAGCAACACGTACGTCACACAACTGGGCAGAATGCTCATGGAGCGCGGCGGTTCCCGCTTCTACAGCTCGGGTCCCGGCCCGCGCTGGTCGGACGCGGACCGCCGGGCGACCAGGGCTTTCCAGCAGGCCCAGGGCTGGAAGGGCTCGGCGGCGGACGGCCTCCCGGGCCCGCGCACCTGGGCGCTGCTGGTGAGCGGAACAGGCCGGGACATCGTCGGGGGCGGCGCGGCTCCCGCGGCCCCGGAACCGGTCCCCGGGACGGTCGGCACGCCCGGCCCGCCCGCCGCCGGCAAGGCGGTCCCCGTGTTCCCCGGGCGGGGCGTGTTCCGGCCGGGCTCCAGCAGCCCGTACGTCGTCCAGCTCGGAAAACAGCTGGTGAAGAAGGGGTACGGCCGGTACTACCCGAGCAAACCCAGCACCCGCTGGAGCGAGGCGGACCGGCGCGCGGTGCAGGCCTTCCAGCGCGCCCAGGGCTGGCGGGGCGGCGCGGCCGACGGCTACCCGGGCCCGGAGACCTGGCGCCGCCTCTTCTCCTTGTGACACCTGCCCCGGCATATACGGGGTTGGCCGGTAACCACTGTCGTGACGCGGCGACGCATGCGGCAGCGCATGAAGCAACGCATGAAACGCATCTGGCGCGGAGGCTGGAGGCACAAATGAGTACGACGACCGAACACACACCGGAACCCGAGGGACCCCCGGACAACGGCCCCCACGGCCCCCGGCCCGCCCGGCTCATCCAGAACGAGGCCACCACCGAGATCCCCGTCCACCTGCTGTTCCGCGACGAACCCGACCCGGTGTCGATGCCGCTGCGGCCGGCCGTCGTGGGCCGCAGACAGGGTACGGGCGAGCAGCCGCGCGTCCGCAGACCCGCACCGGCCAGACCGCGCCCGGCGGTTCCGGCGGTCGACCCCGACCTGGTGGAGCGCCCGGCGCGGGTGCTGCCGGGCGCGGTGGGCGTGCTCGCCGGCGTCACCGGGGTGGCCGGGGGCGTGCTCACCTCCTGGTGGGCGGGCGCGCTGCCGCCCCTCGCGGTGGAGGCGCTGCGGCTGCCGACGACCTACGCGGGCGCCGGTCCCGGTCCCGCCCAGTGGGCGGCGTACGCCGGAGCGGGCGCTCTCGGGCTGTTCGGCTTCGGCGGGCTGGCGCGCGGGCGGACCGGACGGGCCTGGGTGCTCGGCCTGTTCGGCCGCTACCGGGGAACGGTCCGGCGCACCGGCCTGCTGTGGGTCAACCCGCTGCTCCTGCGCAACCGGGTCGACGTACGGCTGCGGCACTGGCGCGGCGAGCCGATGCCGGCGGCCGACGCGAGCGGGGTCGCGCTGCGGGTCGTCGTCCTGGTGGTGTGGCGGGTGCGGGACACCGCGCGGGCCACGCTCGGCGTCGAGGACCACGAGACGTATCTGCGCGAGTGCGTCGAGGCGGCGCTCGTGCGGGTGCCGGTGGAGATGCCGGGCGCGGGCCGGCGGGCGATGGAGGTGGCCGGGGAGGCGCTGACCCGGGTGGTCGCGGCGGACACGGCGCCGGTCGGCCTGGAGGTGTTCTCCGTACTGCCGGTCCGGGTCGAGTACGCCCCCGAGGTCGCCGCCGCGATGACCCGCCGCCGTATCGCCGCCCTGGACGCCCAGCACCGGGCCGCCGCGCTCACCTCGGTCGTCGACTCGGTGGAGGACACGGTGACCCGGCTGACCATGCGGGGCCTGGTCGAACTGGACGACTACGAACGCAAGGCGCTGGTGAAGGACCTGACGGTCGCGTTCTGCGCGGGGCGGAGTGAGCCGGGGCCGTGATTGGTCTGGACATGCTCAAGAGGTGGTAATAATCTGGGACTTGGTCTAGACCTGCACGCCTCACATGAACCTCCCCCACGTTCAGCAGGAGCGGCAGCATGCACAAAAAGACCAGGAATCCCAGGAAAACCAAGGTGTACGCCTCTGTAGTCGGCCTGGCCACCACCGGCGCCCTCGTCCTCACCACCGGGGGCGCCACCGGCCACGGCTACACCGACCTTCCCATCAGCAGGCAGAAGCTCTGTCAGAACGGCACCGTGACGGGCTGCGGCGACATCCAGTGGGAGCCGCAGAGCGTCGAGGGCCCCAAGGGCTTCCCGGCGGCCGGACCCGCCGACGGTCAGATCTGCTCGGCCAACCACACCAACTTCGGCGCGCTCAACCAGCCGAAGACCCCGTCCGGCGGCACCTGGCCGGCGACGAAGGTGACGGGCGGTCAGAGCTACACCTTCCGCTGGCAGTTCACCGCCATGCACGCCACGACCGACTTCAAGTACTACGTCACGAAGTCGGGCTGGAACCAGAACCACGCCCTCGCCCGTTCGGACCTCAACCTCACCCCGTTCCTCACGGTCCCCTACAACAACCAGCGCCCACCGTCCACGCTCTCGCACACGGGCACAGTGCCGTCCGGGCTCAGCGGCCGGCATGTGATCGTCGCGGTGTGGACGATCGCGGACACGGCCAACGCCTTCTACGCCTGCTCGGACGTCACGTTCTGAGCATTCCTTGAGTAAATCCCCGACCCCCCACGGGTACGTTCCCCGTACGCCCACAGGACCAGGTGAGGCGTACGGGGAGCAGTACCGAGAAACGGGGAACCACTATGGACTTGATGTTCTACGGGGGGCCGACGTTCATCATCGCGATGGCCGTCCTGATGGCGACGTTCGTGATCCGCCGGGTGCTGCGGATGCGCCGCGCCTGGAACAGCGGACTGACCGCCGAGGCGCGCTGCCTGCGGACGTACACGACCACGAGCGGCGGCTCCGGCGACACCTCCGTGCACACGACACTGCACCACGTCTACGAGTTCGTCGCCCGCGACGGCCGCACCGTCCGCTTCGACGAACCGCACGGCCCGGGCACGGTCATCGAGGGCGACTACGTCACCGTCTTCTACAGCGAGGGCGAGCGGGTCAACGCCACGGCACACCGCCCGAGCCCGGTCCGGCACGGACTGGCCCTGGCCGGCGTCCTCGGGTTCCTGGGCGTGGTCGTGGTGTTCTGCGTCGGGTTCATGGTGACGTACAGCCAGATCTTCGAGCCGCTCGGCGACGTCTTCTTCGGTACGGACAACGACGGGTACGTGGTCGACGAACAGACGGGAGAGACGTTCCCGGCCGACCAGTATGCGGAGATGCCGTGACCCTCCACATCTGACGGTACGTCAACTACCGTGCGCCCCCATGGAGTTCACGGAGAGGCGCACGGTCGCGGAACTCGTGGCGGCACGGTGGGGCGACCACCGGCCGGGCCTGTGGTGCGAGGACCGGACGCTCACACACCACGAGGTGGCAGCGGGCGCGGCGGCCAGAGCGGCCCTGCTGACGGATCTCCTCCCGCCGGACGCCGAACCGCACGTCGGCGTCCTCCTCGACAACACCCCTGAATACCCACTCTGGTTGAGCGCGGCGGCCCTCGCCGGTGCCGCCGTCGCAGGCATCAACCCGACCCGCCGGGGCCCCGAACTGGCCCGTGACATCCTGCACGCCGAGTGCCCGCTCCTGATCACCGCGAGCACCCACCTCCCGCTCCTCACGGACCTCGAACTCCCCGGCGTACGCCTCCTGTTGACCGACAGCCAGGAGTACGAGGACCTCCTGACCCCCTACTCGGACGCCGAACCGGACCCCTCCCGCGCCACCCCCGCCGACCGCCTCCTCCTCTACTTCACCTCGGGCTCGACCGGCGCACCCAAGGCCGCGATCTGCACGCAGGGCAGACTGGCCGCCGCCGGCCGGACACTGGCCCGGACTTTCGGGGTGGGCCCGGACGACGTCCACTACATCTGCATGCCGATGTTCCACGGCAACGCGGTCATCGCGGACTGGGCCCCGGCCCTGGCGGCGGGCGCCGGGGTCGCGCTGCGCCCCCGCTTCTCGGCCTCCAACTTCCTGACGGACGTACGCCGTTACAGGGCGACCTACTTCACGTACGTGGGCCGGGCCGTCCAGTACCTGCTGGCGACGCCCGCCCGGCCCGACGACCGGGACAACCCTCTCCGGCTCGGCTTCGGCACGGAGGCCGGGGCGGTGGACGCGGCGGCCTTCGAGCGGCGGTTCGGGGTGCGGCTGGTGGAGGGGTACGGCTCCTCGGAGGGCGGCGCGGCCGTGCGCTGGACGCCCGGGACCCCGGTCGGCGCCGTCGGCCGGGCGGCACCGTCCGACGACCTCGCGGTGGTCGACCCGGAGACACGCACCGAGTGCCCGCCGGCCGTCCTGGACGCCTCGGGCCGACTGCTCAACGGGACGGCGGCGATAGGGGAGTTGGTGAACCGGGGCCCCAACCCCTTCGAGGGCTACTGGCGCAACCCGGAGGCCGAGGCGGCCCGCCGCAGGGACGGCTGGTACTGGACGGGCGACCTCTTCTACCGGGACCCGGACGGCTTCCTCTACTTCGCGGGCCGCGCCGACGACCGGCTCCGCGTCGACAGCGAGAACCTGGCCGCCGCGACGATCGAGAACATCCTCGCCCGGTACGAGGGTGCGGTGGCCGTCGCCGTGTACGCGGTGCCGGACCCGGTGGCCGGCGACCAGGTCATGGCGACGCTGGCCGGCACCTTCGACCCCGACGCCTTCACCGGCTTCCTGGCCGCGCAGCCCGACCTGGGGACGAAGATGGCGCCCCGGTTCGTCCGGGTCGTGGAGCGGATGCCGGTCACCGCGACCAACAAGATCCACCGGGCGGGGCTGAGGCGGGAGGGGTTCCGCTGCGCCGACCCGGTGTGGTGGCGCCCGCCGGGGGAGCCGACGTACCGCAGGCTGACCGGCGACGACGTGGCGGGGCTGGTGGCGCGGTACCGGGAGCGGGGGCGCGAGGAACTGCTCAGCCGGTAGGGCGCCGGGCCAACGAGGGCCCGCTGGAGCAAGGGGGGTGTGGGTGGCGAAGCCCCCACAGCGCGCGGCGAAGCCGCGCAAAAACAACGGTGGCGGGTAGGTTCGCGCTTTTTGCGAACATACCCGCCACCGTCAGTGTGCGCCGCCAGGGACTCGAACCCCGGACCCGCTGATTAAGAGTCAGCTGCTCTAACCAACTGAGCTAGCGGCGCATGACCCTCGCCGACCGCTTTCGCGGCTGGCGACAGGGAAAATAATACCCGGTCCGGGAGAGTGCTGCGGACCAGGCAGGCCCTGCCTCGATCAGGGGCTAGATGGCCAGCGAGAGCAGGACCGGCGCCGCGCTCCGGTTCAGCCGGTCCGCCGCCTGGCGGAGGCGGTGGGCGTGCCGGACCGGGAGGGAGAGGGCGAGGCAGCCGACCGTGGAGCCGGCCGTGATCGGGACCGCCGCGCAGACCGTGCCGACCGCGTACTCCTGGAGGTCCAGGACCGGCACCGTGGGCGCCTGGCTCGCGAGGCGGGAGAGCAGGAGCCGCTCGTTGGTGATCGTGCGCGAGGTGAGCCGGGCCAGTTTGTGGCGGGCGAGATGGTCGCGGCGGCCGTTGTGGTCGAGCTGGCCCAGCAGGCTCTTGCCGATCGCGCTGGCGTGCGCGGCCGAGCGGAAGTCGACCCACTCGTTGACCGCGGGCGTCGTCAGGCTGTCCGCGCACTGGGTGACATGGATCTCGCCGTCGACGTACCGGCTCATGTAGACGGCCGCGCCCACCGAGTCGCGCAGCCGGTCGAGGGTCTGCTGGAGCTGGGCGCGCAGCGCCTGGTCGTGGCCGTACGTGGCGCCGAGGCGGCTGAGGGCGGTGCCGGTGACGTACGAACCGTCGGCGGCCTGTTCGACGTACCCCTCGCGGCGCAGCATGCGCAGGAGTGGGGCGAGCCGGTCCGTGCCGAGGCGGGTCTGACGGGCGATTTCGGCGTCGGTGACACCGGCGGAGTGCCGTGCCACCGTTTCCAGGACGCGCAGGGCGTCCTGGGCCGAGTGGTACGGCGCGGTCGGCTCGTGCTTGAGAGCCACGGTGTTCCCCCTGGCTTGCTTCTGGGCCGTGATCCGGACAGCCAATCCCCTCCACGATAGCCGTCAAGGGGCTTACGTGGAGGGGGCGTTGACGAGATTGTTCGCTCGGGTCGTGGCCTCTCAGCAGGCGCGTGTTCACTTGGCATATGCCGTTGGCATTCGGGGCGCCTCTTCGGCGCGGTCAGAGCACCGCGCTGAGGAATTCGCGCGTCCTGTCCTCCGTCGGATCGCTGAAGATCTTCTCCGGCGGACCCGACTCGATCACATGGCCGGAATCGAACATCAGCACTTGGTCGGAGATGTCCCGGGCGAAACCCATCTCGTGGGTCACACAGAGCATCGTGATGTCGGTGGTGCGGGCGATGTCCCGCAGCACGTCGAGGACGCCCGCGACCAGCTCGGGGTCGAGCGCCGAGGTCACCTCGTCGAGCAGCAGCACCTGCGGGCGCATGGCCAGCGCCCGCGCGATCGCCACCCGCTGCTGCTGCCCGCCCGACAGCCGGGACGGCCGCTCGTCGCACTTGTCCGCGAGGCCCACCAGCTCCAGCAGATCGCGCCCGCGCGCCTCCGCCTCCTCCTTGGACAGGCCGAGGACGGTGACGGGTGCCTCGGTGATGTTGCGCAGCACGCTCATGTTCGGGAAGAGGTTGAAGTGCTGGAACACCATCCCGATCTTCTTCCGCACCTCGCGGACCTGCTTCTCGGGCGCCGGGAACAACTGCTCCCCGCCGACGGTGATCGTGCCCTCGTCGGGCTTGGCCAGGGTCATCAGCAGCCGCAGGATCGTCGTCTTGCCGGACCCGGACGGACCGATGAGCGTGACATGCCGCCCCGTCTCGACGGAGAGGCTCAACTGGTCGAGGACGGTCTGCTCACCGAACCGCTTGGTGACTTGATCGAGGCGGACCAGCTCAGTGGGAGTCTCGGGGTTCTTCTCGGTGTCAACGGTGTCAACGGTGTCAACTGGCAAGGCGGCGCTCCAGAGTTCGTACGAGGAGGGAGGCGGGAAAGGAGATCAGGATGAAGGCGATGCCGATCACGGTCAGCGGCTCGGTGAACTGGAAGTGCTCCTGGGAGAAGAGCCGCGCCTCACCGAGCATCTCCAGCACGGTGATCGTCATCAGCAGCGGTGTGTCCTTGAGCATCGCGACCACGTAGTTGCCGAGCGCCGGTACGACCCGGCGCACCGCCTGCGGCAGGACCACCGACGTCCAGGTCCGCCGCAGGGGCAGGCTGAGCGCGGTCGCCGCCTCCCACTGACCCGGCGGCACGGCCTCGATGCCGGCGCGGTAGACCTGCATCGTGTACGTCGAGTAGTGCAGCCCGATCGCGATGACACCGGTGGTCAGCGCGGAGGCGGCGATGCCCCACTCGGGGAGCACATAGAAGAGGAAGAACAGCTGCACGAGCAGCGGGGTGTCCCGCACGAACTCCGTGACCACCCCCACCGGCCAGCGCACCCAGCGCGTCGGCGTCCGCATCAGCAGCGCCCAGACCAGCCCCAGCGTGAACGAGATCAGCGATCCGAGGGCCAGCGCCTGGAGGGTGACGAGCAGCCCGTCCCAGAAAAGCGGCATGAAATCGCGTACGGCGCCCCAGTCCCAGGTCATGCGGCACCTCCCGTCGGCTGCCCGGCCAGTTGCTGCTTCAGCTGTTTCTCCAGCCCGCGCATGACCCGGGTGAGGAGGAAGGCGATCACGAAGTAGATCAGCAGGATGTACGTGTAGATCTCGGCGCTCTGCTGCAGCGCGAGCCGCACCAGATTGCCGCTGAAGGCCAGATCGCCCATGCCCATCACCGACACCAGCGCGGTGCCCTTGAGCAGCTCGATCAGCAGGTTGGAGAAGGAGGGGATCATCTCCGGCACCGCCTGCGGCAGCAGGATCAGCCGCAGTCGCTGCCCGGAGGTGAACCCGAGCGCGATCCCGCCCTCCTGCTGCGCGGGGTCGACGGCGCTCAGCGCGCCGCGCACGATCTCCGAGCCGTACGCGCCGTAGGTCAGCCCGAGTGCGAGCGTGCCCGCCCACATCGGCACCAGCTGCCAGCCGAAGGCGGGCGGCAGCACGAAGTACACCCAGAAGATCATCACGAGCGCCGAGGTGCCACGGAACACCTCGGTGCAGGCGCCCGACAGGAAGCGCACGAACCACAGCCGATGGGTCCGCGAGATCCCCAGGACGAAGGCGACGACGGCGCCCAACAGGGCGCTGAACACGAGGAGTTGGATCGTGACCCAGACCCCCCTGAGGACTATTTCCCAGAGTCCGGAGGTCATCCGCGACACAGCTCCTTCGCGGTCAGATCGGTCATCTCGTCCTGGGTGAAGCCGAACGGACGCAGGATGCGGTACACCTCGCCGCTCTTCTTCAGCCTGTGCAGCTCGACGTTGAAGGCGTCCCGGAGCTTCGTCTCGGTCAGCCGGAACGCGAACGCGCCCCCGTCGACCCTGGGCTTCCCGTCGATGATCGGCGCGAAGGCGTCTGCGGCCTCCGCCTTGCGGGAGTTCTTCGCGACCAGCCGGACGGTGACCGCCGTACCGGAGAACGCGTCGACGCGTCCGGCCTCCACGGCGTTCAGCCCGGCCACCTGGTCGGGCACGATGAGAAGATCGCTCTCCTTGTAACCGGCTTCGACGGCATGCTGGATCTGCGCATATCCGGTACCGGTGGCGAGCTTGGCCTTCTTCTCCACCACGTCCCGGTAATTGTGAAGATCCTTGGGATTTCCCTTGCGGACAACGAAAGAATCGAGCATCTGGTAGTCGGGGTCGGCGAAGAGAACCTGCTGGCAGCGTTCCGGATTGACATACATCCCGGCGGCCACGACATCGAACTGCTGTGAATTCAGCCCGGGAATGAGCGACCCGAACTCGGTGGGCACGGGCTGGACCCGGTCCACCCCCAGCCGCTTGAAGATGACCCGCGCCAACTCGGGCGCCTCACCGGTCAGTTCACCGTTCTTGTCGATGAATCCCTGGGGGATCTCACCGGCGATACCGAGCCGTACGACGCCCTGCGCCCGCAGCCGGTCGAGGAGGTCACCGCCCTCGACGCCGGAGGCCGCGGACACCCGACTGCACCCCAGGGTGCCGAAAGAGCCGACCGTCCCCAGGGTGCCGAGCGCCGCTACCCCCGCGAGCAGCGACCGGCGTCCTATGTGTGGTGGTGCGATTGATGGAGCCATGGCCGCGCGGCTACCCGAGAGCACACGAGTTATGCACGGGGGAATACGAGACGGCATGGGAGAGGGCATGTGAGAAGGCATGCGACAGGGCATGTGGGGAAGGCATGGAAGGCATGGCTGACGATCGATACATCGAAGTGTCACTGGCCGCCCGGGGAATCCACTGCACGGCGAAACTCCTGACCGACCGTGCCCCCATCACGTGCGAGACCGTGTGGAATGCCCTGCCGCTGTCAGGTGACGTCTATCACGCCAAGTACGCGCGCAACGAGATTTACGCGCTCTTCCCGCCCTTCACGGAAGCCGAATCGGAACCGCCCCTGGAAAATCCGACAGTTACCCCGATCCCCGGAGATCTCTGCTATTTCGCGTTCGCGGGGGCGGAGCTGGGCACGAAGTCGTACGGCTACGACCGCGAGGTCGGCCCCGGCACGACCCTGATCGACCTGGCCCTGTTCTACGAGCGCAACAACCTGCTGCTGAACGGCGACGTGGGCTGGGTGCCGGGCACGGTGTGGGGCGAGGTGGTCGAGGGACTCCCGGAGATGGCGGCAGCCTGCAACGACCTGTGGCGCTCGGGCGCGGCGGGGGAGACGCTCAGCTTCCGCCGGGCCTGATGGCGGAAGGGCCGAGTGCCCCTTCGAGGGCGTGCGCGGCCCGCAGCACCAGATCGTCCCGGTGCCGGGCCGCGACGATCTGCAGCCCGACCGGCAGCCCGTCCCCGTCGACCCCCACCGGGAGGCTCGCGGCGGGCTGCTGCGTCATGTTGAACGGGTACGTGAACGGAGTCCACCCCGTCCAGCGCCGCAGCCCCGACCCGACAGGCACCTCGACTCCCGCCTCGAACGCGGTGATCGGCAGGGTAGGCGTGACCAACAGGTCGTAGGACTCGTGGAACAGCCCCATCCGCCGCCCGAGTTCCATCCGGACGTCGACCGCGGCGAGATAGTCGAGGGCGCTGACACGCCCGCCCAGCGCCCGGATCTCCCGCAGCCCGGGATCGAGCAACTCGACCTGTTCCGCCCCGAGTCGCTGGGTGACCCGGGCCGCCCCGCTGAACCACAGGGTGTGGAAGGCGTCCAAGGGGTCGGTGAAATCGGGGTCGGCCTCGGTGACGTACGCGCCGAGTTCCGCGAGCCGCTCCACCGCCCGCCGGACCGCGCCGGCCACTGCCGGACGCACCGCGACCTGACCGCCGAAAGAGGGTGAGTAGGCGACCCGCAGCCCCCGCACCCCGCCGGAGAGGGAGTCGAGGAACGAACCGGAGAGCGGCCCGAGGGCGGACCAGTCACGGGAGTCGGGCCCGCCGATCACGTCCATCAGCAGCGCCGCGTCCGCCACGGTCCGGGTCATCGGCCCGACATGCGCGAGCGTCCCGAAGGCGCTGGCGGGATACAGGGGGACACGGCCGTACGTCGGCTTCAGCGCGAAGATCCCGCAGAACGCGGCCGGGATACGGACACTGCCCCCGCCGTCCGTCCCGAGCGACAGCGGCCCGGCGCCCAGCGCGACGGCGGCGGCACTCCCGCCGCTCGACCCACCGGCGGTGCGCGAGGTGTCGTACGGATTGCGGGTGACGCCGGACAGCGGCGAATCGGTGACGCCCTTCCAGCCGTACTCCGGGGTGGTCGTCTTGCCGAGAAAGACGGCGCCGTGCTCGCGCAGCCGGGCGGTGGCGGGCGCGTCCTCACACCAACTCCCGTTGGCGTCCACGGACTTGGAGCCGCGCAGGGTGGGCGTACCGCGCAGCAGGATGATGTCCTTCACAGACGTGGGTACGCCGTCCACGAGTCCGAGGGGCTCACCGCGCCGCCACCGGTCGGCGGACTCGCGGGCCTGCGCGAGCGCGCTGTCGGCATCGATCCGCACGAACGCGTTGACGGCGGGCTGGAGTTGATCGGCCCGTTCCAGGGCGGCACGGGTGGCGTCGACGGGGCTGAACTCGCCTTTGCGATAACCGTCCAGGAGTCGGTTGGCGGTGAGGTCGGCAAGCTCGGTCGGCTCGGTCATCGTTCGCCCTCCGGTAGTGCGTGTGCGTGTCAGTGCCCCGGTACGTACCCACGCCGTTTGTCGACCACATTGGTCAGCGTCTTCCCGGCCTCCCACCGCTCATACAACTCGACGAACTGCGTGCTGAGTTCATCGCGCCAGCCCACGGTGTCGCCGCTCATGTGCGGGGAGACGATGAGCCCGGGCGCGTCCCACAAGGGACTGTCGGACGGAAGCGGTTCCTGCTCGAAGACATCGAGCGCGGCGCCCGCGATCCACCGCTTCGACAACGCCTCGGCGAGCGCGGGCTCGTCGACGAGCTGTCCCCGGCCGACGTTGATGAAACGTGCCGAGGGCTGCATGACGCCGAAGCGGCGGGTGTCGAACATGTGGTGGGTGTCGGCGGTGAGGGGAGCGGCGGAGATCACCCAATCGGCCCGTGCCATCAGCCGGTTGAGGTCGTCGGGCCCATGGATCCCGGTACGAGGAGTACGCCCGACGATGGCGGTGGTCACCCCAAGCACCTTCAAGTACTGGGCAATTGCCCGCCCGATGGGCCCGGACCCGACAACACAGGCCTTGGTCCCGGCGACCCGCTGGGACTCCCGATGCCGCCACTCATGCCGCTGCTGAAGCTGGAGAGTCCTCGGCAGATCTTTGGCCATGGCGAGGACGAGGGCGGCGACGTACTCGGCGATGGGCTGGTCGAAGATGCCCCGCGCGTTGGTCACCACGGTGTCGGACGCGGCGAGTTCGGCACACATCAGGTGGTCGACGCCGGCGCTCGCGGTGTGCACCCAGCGCGGACGCGCCCCCTCGCCCGGCCAGGCGGCCCGTACGGCGTGCGAGGTGAAGTCCCAGACCAGCAGGACGTCGGCGTGCGGGAGTTGCCCGGCGAGAGTCGTCTCGTCGGCGTGCACGATCCGGGCCCGTCCGGTGAGTCTGCCGAGGCGGGGCGGCGGGTCGGCGTCGAGGACGAGGAGGGTGGTGGGCGCGGGCATCGGTAGCCGTTCCGATCGGGGACGCTGCGAAGACGTTGGGAGAACGCTGGGGGGAGGCTGGGTGGCCGGACGTCTGACATGCGCGGATTGACCACGCTCGCAAACCGAACCTACCTTCGTCAACACGGACGCGCGTACGGTCCGTTGCCCCGTCGTTCCTCGCTGTGAGGCCGGTGCCTGTTATGGATGTGTCTTTTCTCGGTGGACCCCGCCCGCAGCGTGGCGTAGGCGTGGTGGCCCCCTTCGATTTCGCCCTGGACCGCGAGCTGTGGCGCTGGGTCCCGGCCGAGGTCTCCCTCCACCTCACCCGCACCCCGTACGTCCCCGTCGAGGTCAGCCTCGACCTGGCCCGTCTGGTCAGCGAACACGAGACACTCGGCGACGCGGTACGCACCCTCAACGTCATCGCCCCCGAGATCGTCGCCTACGCCTGCACCTCGGGCAGTTTCGTCGGCGGTGTCGCCGGTGAGCGGGCGATGTGCGAGGCGATGACCAGGGCGGGCGAGGTCGCGTCGGTGACGACGTCGGGCGCGCTGCTGGAGGCACTGACGGAACTCTCCGTACGCCGTGTGGCTCTGGTCACCCCCTACACGGTGTCGGTGACGCGGGCTCTGGAGGAGTACGTGGCCGAGGCGGGCGTCACGGTCACGGGATGCGCGTTCATGGGCCTGACCCGCCACATCTGGAAGGTCCCGTACCGAGCGGTGGCGGACATGGCGAGGCGGGCGGTAGGGGAGGGGCAGGCCCGGCCGGACGCACTGTTCATCAGCTGCACGAACCTCCCCACGTACGACGTCATCGCACAGCTGGAGGCGGAACTGCGTATCCCGGTGATCTCGGCCAACCAGGTCACGATGTGGGCAGCGCTGCGTCGACTGGGTACCCGGGCGGTGGGGCCGTACCAGGCGCTGCTGGACGAGAAGGCACGCGCATGGCCCCAGGAGCACCAGGAACAGCACGAACAGCAGGAACAGGAAGGTTGGACATGACGGCACTCGGATTCCTCTACCCGGGCCACTCCGCCGAGGACGACTACCAGCGCATCGAACACCTGCTCGGCAGCGACATCCGGCTGGACGTGATCCACACGGACATCGGCGAGGACGCGCACCGCGTGGACGCCCTCCTGGAGATGGGCTCGGCGGACCGCCTCGCGGCGGGCGTGGAGGAGCTGCGGCTGTGCGGCGCGGAGGCGGTGGTGTGGGCGTGCACGAGCGGCAGCTTCGTGTACGGCTGGGAGGGCGCCCAGGACCAGATACGCACCCTCGCCCGGACGGCGGGCATACCGGCGTCGTCCACCTCGCTCGCCTTCGTGCACGCGGTGCGGGAGCTGGGGGTACGGAGGGTGGCGATCGGGGCGACGTACCCGGAGGACGTCGCGGACCTGTTCGCGGAGTTCCTGGGGGCGGCGGGGGTGGAGGTGACGGGTGTCAGGGGCGCCGGGATCATCACGGCGGCGGAGGTGGGGGAGTGGGACGAGGAGGACCTGCGATCCCTGGCACAGCAGTCGGACGCCCCGGAGGCGGAGGCCCTCCTGCTGCCGGACACGGCCCTGCACACGGCATCGCACATAGAGAAGCTGGAGCACCAGTTGTCGAAGCCGGTCCTCACAGCAAACCAGGTAACAGTCTGGGAGGCCCTGAGGCTGACAACCCGCAAGGTGAACGCCCCCACGCTAGGCACCCTGTTCACAAGGGAACCGCTGGCACAGGCATAACCCCACTGGCCCCGCCGCCCCTACCCATTCCCATCCCTGGGGGCTGCGCCCCCAGACCCCCGCTATCGGCCTGAACGGCCTCGTCCTCAAACGCCGGACGGGCTGGGTATTCAGCCCGTCCGGCGTTTGAGGACAAGGCCCGTTCAGGGCCGTAGCGGGGGTCTGGGAGCGCAGCCCCCAGAAGGATGGGACGGGTAGGGGCGGCGGGGGCGAGACAAACCCGCCTCGCCCGGCGCACCCTTACTCCTCCGGAGGAAACACCGGCTCCCCACCCCCCAGCAGCGTGATCATGATCGCCTCCACCGGGCAGTTCTCCGCCGCTGCCAGTACCTTCTCGTTCGCGTCCGTGTCCGGTTCCACCGGGTGGGACTGCATCCCGGTGTCGAGGCGGAAGCCGTCCGGGGCCCGGTGGACGCACTGGGCCGAGCCGATGCACAGCGAGCGGTCGACCTCCACGTGCCAGCGGTCGCCCATGGCCGCTATCCCTCCCAGCCGGCCGGGAGATGGATCATCTTGTGCTCCAGGTACTCACCGAATCCTTCCGGGCCGAACTCCCGTCCCAACCCCGAGTTCTTGTAGCCGCCGAACGGACCGAGCATGTCGAGGCTGAAGGTGTTCACCGAGTACGTGCCGGTACGGACCTGCCGGGCGATCTCGATGCCGTGGGCGACGTCGGCCGTCCACACGCTGCCGCTCAGCCCGTAGTCGGAGTCGTTCGCGATCTTCACCGCCTCGGTCTCGTCGCCGTACGGGAGGAGGCAGATGACCGGGCCGAAGATCTCCTCGCGGGCGATGCGCATCGAGTTGTCGACGTCGCCGAAGAGGGTCGGTTCGACGTACCAGCCACGGTCGAGGCCGGCCGGGCGGCCACCGCCGGTGAGGATCTTCGCGCCCTCCTCCTGACCGATACGGATGTAGTCGAGGTTGCGCTGCTGCTGGCGCCGCGCGACGAGCGGGCCGACCTGGGTCGCCGGGTCGAGCGGGTCGCCGACCACCAGCGCGCTCGCGGCCTGGGTGAAGGCGTCCGCGAACTCGTCGTAGCGGGAGCGCGGGAGGAGGATGCGGGTCTGGGCGACGCACGCCTGGCCGTTGTTCATCCAGGCGGCGGAGACGATGCCCGGGACGGTGGTGTCGAGGTCGGCGTCGGGGAGCACGATCGCCGCCGACTTCCCGCCCAACTCAAGCGTGACGCGCGTGAGTTGGCGGGCCGCCACCTCCATCACGCGCTTGCCTGCCGCGACCGAGCCGGTGAAGGCGACCTTGTCGATGCCGGGGTGCCCGACGAGGTACTCGCTCACCTCGCGGTCGGCCGGGAGGATCGACAGCACGCCTGGCGGCAGTCCGGCCTCCTTCGTTATCTCCGCGAGGATGTACGCGTCCAGGGGCGACTCGGGCGACGGCTTGAGGACCACCGTGCAGCCGGTGAGCAGCGCGGGCGCGAGCTTGGCCGCCGCGACGAACTGCGGGACGTTCCACGGGACTACGGCCGCGACGACCCCCACCGGTTCACGCCGGACGAGGATCTTCCCCAGCACGCCGTCGCGTGACTCCTCGTACGGGAAGTCGCGCGCGACGGTGATCGCCGCGTCCCACACCATCATCGCGCCGAGGGCCTGGGCGAGGATGCTCCAGGAGTACGGGGAACCGTTCTCGGAGGAGATGACGCGGCCGATCTCCTCGTACCGTGCGGCGATCCCGTCCTTGATGCGGGTGACGACGGCGAGCCGCTCGTCGAGGGTCAGGCGCGGCCAGGGTCCCTCGTCGAAGGCGGTGCGCGCGGCGGCGACGGCCCGGTCGACGTCGGCCGTCGAGGCGTGCGGCACCCGGCCGATGACCTCTTCGGTGTGCGGGGAGATGACCTCGATGACGTCCTTGCCGAGGGGGTCGGTGAACTCCCCGCCGATGAACAGCTGTCCGTGTTCCACGAGTTCGGTCATGGCCGACTGCCTCCCCGGGGACCGTCTCTGACGGTTCGTCAGATAGATACGGAGACAGTTACCAGTTCCCTCCCGAGGAGTCCACAGCCCTCACACCACCACACACCACTACGCGGTAAGTGACTTGGGCTCCCATTGAAACTGGTTCTAGTTATAGTTGCCGGGCAGTCGACCGCAGCCGACCACAGCTGACCGCCATGCGGCCGGGGGAATCGGGGGAGCCCATGACACACGTGTCGACGACGCAGGTGACCGATCACGGCGGGGGCGTACGGTCCATCCGGGTCCCGATCCCGGACAACCCCCTCGGATACACGCTGGTGTACCTCGTCGACACCGACAGCGGACCGGTGCTCGTCGACACGGGCTGGGACGACCCGCTGTCCTGGGACACCCTCGCCGAGGGCCTGTCGGCGTGCGGCACCTCGACCGGCGAGATCCACGGCATGGTGATCACCCACCACCACCCGGACCACCACGGCCTGTCGGGCCGGGTCCGTGAGGTGTCCGGGGCGTGGATCGCGATGCACGAGGCCGACATCTCCCTCGTACGCCGGACCCGGGACAACCGCGCCGAGCGCTGGTACTCGTACATGACGGCGAAGCTGGCGGCGGCCGGAGCCCCCGAAGCGCACGTGGACACCCTGCGCAAGACCCCTCTCGGCACCCTGCCCGGCTTCTCACCGGCGCTCCCCGACCGCGAGATCGTCCCCGGCGAACTCCTCGACCTCCCCGGCCGCCGACTGCGCGCGATCTGGACGCCGGGCCACACCCCCGGCCATGTCTGCCTCCACCTGGAGGAAGCCCACCCAGCCCAACTCCCGGGAAACGGCCGCCTGTTCTCCGGCGACCACCTCCTCCCCGGGATCACCCCGCACATCGGCCTGTACGAGGACCCGGACGACACGACCATCGCCGACCCCCTCGGCGACTACCTCGACTCCCTGGAACGCGTCGGCCGCCTCGCCCCGGCGGAGGTGCTCCCGGCCCACCGCCACGCCTTCCCCGACGCGACGACCCGCGTACGGGAACTCCTCGACCACCACGACGAACGCCTCGCCGGCCTCCGCGCCCTCCTCACCACTCCCCTCACCCCCTGGCAGCTGGCGGAACGCATGGAGTGGAACCGCCCCTGGTCCGAAATCCCCCCGGGATCGAGGAACATCGCGGTCTCGGAGGCCGAGGCCCACGTCCGCCGACTGGTCAAGCTCGGCCAGGCGGAGGCGGTGACGGGGACCGAGCCGGTCACGTACGTGGCGGTGTGACCTCGGTGCCGTTTTCACAGGCCGGTACAGTGGCCAGGTCGTCATCACACCCGTACGGGGGGAAGCCGGTGCAATTCCGGCGCTGACCCGCAACCGTGAGCAGCCCGGTCACCGGCCGGGGCTGTGAGCCGGATTGCCCCGCACGGACCGTGACCGGCTCGCGTCACCGGCGGTCCGCCGGTGTACGGCACCGTCGAGGCATACGGAGCCGAGCCGCCCGGGGTGTCCCGTGCTGCCCGTCTCCCCGCGGGGAGAGGCATCCGCCGATCATGAATGTCCGCCGCAGCGCCGCGGTTCCGGCCGTCATCGCCGTCGTCGTCTCCGTCATCGCCGGGGCTGGCCGGCGTCCGCCGCCTCTCCGTCCCCCTCCTCCGCCCTCCCCTCCGGGCTGTACGGCACCGCCGATCCCACCTACGACGGCGTCTGGCGCCAGCCCCTCGCCCTGCTCGCCCAGGACACCGTGGGCGTGAAGCCCGCCGCGTCGGCCGTGGACTGGCTGGCCGGGCAGCAGTGTGCCGACGGTGGCTTCGCGGCCTTCCGCGGCGACACCGGCTCGGCCTGCGGTGCCAAGACCCTCGTCGACACCAACAGCACCGGCGCCGCTGTCCAGGCACTCGCCGCCCTCGGCGGGCAGGACGCCGTCGTCGGCAAGGCCGTCACCTGGCTGAAGTCCGTGCAGAACGCCGACGGCGGCTGGGGGTACGCGGCCGGCGGGGCCAGCGACGCCAACTCCACGTCCGTGGTCGTCGGGGCCCTCGCCGCTGCCGGTGAGAAGCCCGACGGGGTCGTGAAGGGTGGCAAGCCGCCGTACGACCTGCTGGTGAAGTTCGCTCTGCGAGGTCCAGCGTCTGGCCAGTGTCCGTGACCTTGGCCGTGGTGAGGTTCGCGATGCGCGTGCGGGGCTGGCCATAAAGGAGGACCAGGCAGCCGGCGACGCGGTCGACGGTGGAGAGTTCCGTGTCGTGCAGGAATCGCCGGCTCAGGCTCCATCGTTGATCCGGTTCCGGCAGTGCCTGCTGGCCGCGGGTGCTGCGGCGAGTGGGTATGGCGACGCCGTGTGCGTGTCCGCGGGCCACACTCCAGACGAGGAAGTCGCGGGCCCCGAAAGCGACGGTCTCGTTCGAAGCGAGCCATCCGTCTATGTCCTGCTGAGTGCAGGCGGACAGACATGTGCCCTGCTCGCGGAGCCAGCCGAGCAGCCGGATCGCAGCCTTGATGTCGGTCTGGACGGTGACGATTTGGCTGTGGTTGAGCGGACGCCGGGCGGCTCGCCGCCGCAGGCGGCGCATGTGGAACCAGACCGAGAAGTGTCGCAAGTCGCGTCGCTCCTCGATGACTTCGACCTGTTGAAGGGCCTCCTCGAGCCATTGCTCGAAACGGGTGAGGAACTCGTCTCGCTCAGGAAGCACGCCGTTGGCGACCAAGGCAGCGCGGAGGAAGCACACTGCCTTCGAGGGAGGCACGTCGTCGAGCGTGTCGTGCGTGACCGGGCCGGAGCCGGAGGCGAGGGCAGACAGCAGACGCCGAGGTCCGGGCCGGCCCAGCCAGAGCAGCAGGGAGGAGGGCTCGCTGCTGGTCAAGACGGTGACGACGGGCTCCAGGTGCAGCCGCATGGTGCTGGCGGGATCCGCGAGAAGACCGCGAAGCTGGCGGGTGGCGGCGCATTGAGCACAGAGCCCGTAGTGATGGAGGCGTTCGACGACGCCGCAGTCGACGCAGGCGGAGAACGAGACGGGATCGTTGGCATAGCAGCTCTTGCAGAGCGGCCCGCCGGGAGTCCGGCCGTGGACACGGCGGACCTCGCAGCAGGTCAGGCACGGTTCCTTGCGTCGGGCGCAAGGCTCGCAGAGAGCGGACCCGTCGTCGGCGCGGACCCAGACGGGACGGATCGTGCCGCAGCGGATGCAGGGTTCCTGATTGAGGCGGGCGGTGCAGTTCGGACAGCGCGGTGAGTCGCTGTCCGCGTGGTGGCAGGGCTTGTAGTCGCCGCAGCTGGAGCACGTCGCGAGAGGAGGCCGCCAGCATCGCTTGCAGACGGCGGCACCGTCCTGGCGGTTAGTGAGTAGGGCAAGGCGTCCGCAGCCGGTGCAGGTCTCGTGATTCACCGGATCACGGCGCATGCAGCGTGAGCAGAGCGGCGTCCCCTGGGGAGTGCGGGTGGCAATGCTGGATGGCTGGTGACAGCGCGGGCAGGACTGCAGCCGTGTCTGGTCGTAGCAGCGGCGGCAGCACCGCGCGTCGTCGCGCCGGAATCTCAACGCGACCGGGCGACGGCAGAAGGGGCAGGCCGGCAGGGCGATGTTGCGGGCTCCGTACTCGACCAGGGCCTCGATGAGCGCGATCACCCGCGTCGATCCATAGGCTCCTTGCCCTGACAGCAATTCAGGGTGGCGGGAGAGTTCGTCCGCGACCTTGCGGCACTGGAAGGGCTGCGGCACCGACAGCTCGACCACCCGGGCCAGCGCTTGATCATCCAGTCCGGTGTCGAACTTCTGCAGCATGTCGATGATCGCCTCGGCGCCACCGTCCTCGTCAGGCCGGTGCTGTTGACAGCGGGGACGGCCCTCTCGGTCCCAGGCGACGACCTGCAGCGTCTTTCCGCAGACGGCGCAGGGACGGCGGTTCCGTGCCCGCTGGGGGTCACCGCAGTGGGCACAGAGCCGTTTGTTCCCGTCGACCCGGCGCAGTGGGTTGTTCTTCCCCAGCCGGCGCATCGTGGCATGACGAGGCGGGAGGCGCCGTGCGGCTGCAGAGCGCGTACCAGCAGCTCGATGAGGCGAGGCCCTTCGGGCCTCCCGGCGGGCTGGTTCACGATGGGCGCGGGCCTGCTGCCGGGCGCGGAGCGGCTGCGAGGCCGCGCGGAACTGGTCATGATCTCCGCCTACGGCTTCCTCGCCGCCTTCGCCTACGGCACGGTCATGAACCTGGCGGGCTGGCCCTTCATGGGCTAGCCGGCCTCGAACATCGCCTTCGCGCCGGACGCGCCGGTGCCGACGAACCTGGCCCGCTTCGTCACGTACTGCCTGGCGACCTCGCTCGGCTGGGACCTGGGGCGTGCGGTGCTGACCGTCGTACTGACGATCACCCTCGGCACGACCGTCCTCAAGGCGCTGCGGAGGGCCACACGGCGGGCCGCCTTCGAGAGCCAGGTCACTTTCGACGCGCCCGGCGCGTGAAGCGGCCCACAGGACGTAGGTCACTTACGAAGCGGAGTAGTAGACCGATGCATGTGTCATGCCCACACAGAAACCGCCTCTGACCTGGCCATTGAGAGCCAGGTCACAAATGCCGCCCACAACCCACATACGACCACAACTAGCAAAAGGGGTGATTGCGGACGGCCGTCGAGCCTGTTTCTCTGGAGCAGTCGCACGGCGCCGACGAACCCCCACGGGTCGCGGCGCCGCCGCATGTCACCGCCACACAGGCAGTACGCACCACCCGGCACCGACTTGCCCGCGACGGCCCTGACCCCGAAGAAAAGGTTCTCCGTGTTCGTCTCCCGCATCGCCCGCACCATCGCCTCCCCGAAGAAGGCCCTCACCACCGCCGCCGTGGCCGCCGCCACCGCCGGTATGGTCCTGACCGCGGCCCCCGCCGAGGCGGCGACCACCGCTTCCGCCTCCGATGCCAAGGCGATCGCGCAGAAGCTGATCCCGAACGACGCCCAGTACAACGCGTTCAGCAAGATCGTCGAGCACGAGAGCGGCTGGGACGTCGACGCGACCAACTCCTCCTCCGGCGCGTACGGCCTGGTCCAGGCCCTTCCCGCCTCGAAGATGGCCTCGGCCGGGTCCGACTGGAAGACCAACGCCGCGACCCAGATCAAGTGGGGCCTGAACTACATGAACGACCGCTACGGCAGCCCGGTCGGGGCCTGGAACTTCTGGCAGGCCAACGGCTGGTACTGAGCCGGCCCGGCCTGACCTGCCTGGGGCGACGGCCCCCGACTCTCCTGAGTCGGGGGCCGTCGCCCTGTCGTCGTATCCGGGCATCTGTTGCCTGCGGGTACGTCGTGGCTGGTCGCGCAGTTCCCCGCGCCCCTAAAGACCCACCTGAGCCCTCCGTGGTGAACTGGCCCGATGAGTGCGGAGGCAACCGAATCGCGCGGGCTGCGGCTCGTGGTCGTGCTGCTGGTGCTGACGGTGGTCAGCGGGCTGATCGACGCCGTGAGCTATCTCGGGCTCGGTCATGTCTTTACCGCGAACATGACCGGCAACGTCGTCGTGCTGGGCTTCGCCGCCGCCGGGGCGCCCGGCTTCTCCGTACCGCACACGCTGGTGTCGCTGAGTTCGTTCGTGGTGGGCGCGGTGGCCGGCGGGCGGGTCGCGGGGCGTCTGGGCGGCGGCTCGCGCCGGAGGTGGGCGAGGGTCACCCTCGCCGTCGAGGCGGTGTTCCTGGGCGTGTCCTCGGCGGTCGCCTTCGCGGCGCCGGACGCGACCGCCACCGTCTACGCCCTGATCGCGGTCACGGCCTTCGCGATGGGCCTGCGCAACGCGACCGTACGCAGGCTGGGCGTCCCCGACCTGACGACCACCGTCCTGACGATGACCCTCACCGGCCTCGCCGCCGACTCCCGCGCGGCCGGCGGCACGGGCAGACACTCGCCGCGCCGCTCGGCATCGGTGGCGGCGATGGCCCTGGGCGCGCTGCTCGGCGCGTGGCTGGTCATCCATCACGGCCTGGGGATTCCGCTGCTGGTCGGCGCCGTGGTGGTGGGGGTACTGGCGGTGAGCACATCGGGGCGGGAGTGACAGGCCAGACCGCTCGGGCGTCGGCGCCCGAATCTCGCCGCTCAGGGCCCGTCGCGCGGGCTCGCGGCCAAACCCCGTCGCTGAAGCCCCGCTGCGCGGGCCCTGTCGCCAAGCCTCGCCGCTCAGACCCCGTCGCCAAAGCCCCCCGCCACCCGGGCCTCACTACGCGGGCCCCGCCGCCCAGGACCCTGTCGCCAAGGCCTCGCCGCCGGATCTCACCGCCCAGACCTCACCGCCAAAGCCCCGCGCCCGAACCCCGTGCCGCGTAGCGGCACAACAACGGGCGAGAAGGGCACAATCCCCGGGCCTCAACCCGAGGAGCAAGTCAACGAACGATAACTCTTGATGATTGCTCCGCGTGGGGTCGTACCGCCCGACGGGCCTGTACGGAGGCCGGCCCCCGTCCGCCGCACCCTATCTGACCTGCGCAATCCGCCTCGGCGGGCGGGATCGCACACCGTCCGCGGGCTCGTTCGCGGGTCCGGCGGAGGCGCAGACGGCGAGAGCAGGTAGTGCGCGCGCGGCCCACGCCGGTCCGGAGCGGAGCATACTGGCGTCACAATGACTAAAACAGCGGCGACAAAGGCCCATCTGCCCACCAGCCCCTTCAAAGCCCCTGTGGCACCACCTGCCAAGCGGTTCGCGGTAGGAGACCGGGTCACTCACGATGTGTTCGGCCTCGGCCGAGTGACCACCGTCGAGGACGGCATCGCGGTGCTCGTCGACTTCGGCGGAATGCAGCAGCGGATCACCAGCCCCTACGCCAAGCTGACCGTTCTGTGAATTCAGCCGTCGGAACGACCTCACTGTTCTCCGCACCGGAACAGTTGCCGGTCCACGAGAAGACCGATACCCCGACCCCGGTGATCAATCCCTTCCAGGCCCCGGCCTTCGCGGAGGGCACCCCTGAGCCCTCCGCCGCCTGGGCGGAGGACCCGGGCGCCGGGGAATAGGGCCTGTCCGGCGGATCATGTCGCGGACGCGGGGTCTGGCACGCCCATCTGCGGCGCTGTCGTCGCTCTCCCCCACTCTCGGCTTCACTCGAGCGGGGGGACCCCCATCGCTCCGCGTCGACTCCCTCCTCTGCCTTGCAGCTGCACGCACCAGACCCCGCTCACCGGCGATGATGCGGCGCCGGTGCTTTCCCGCGACCTGATCAGCCGGACAGGCCCTAGCCGCTGACGATGCCTTTCAGTTGTGAGGCATCGGCAGCGCGTACACCTTGTCGAAGTGCTGGGCGATCAGCGGGTGGTCACTGCCCGCGCCCGGATCGCAGGAGAGCTGCCAGTCGTTGATGCCGGTGTCCCGGCCGTCGGTGAAGTTCCAGAGCAGCTCGCCCTGTCGGGAGTCGATCGCGTAGAAGCCGTCCTTGTTGGCCGCGGCCGTGACGAAGACCGCGCCGCCGCCGGCGACGAGGGGGTTCTCCAGGTCCAGCCGGGGCGTCGCGCGGAACCAGCGCCGGGCCCCGGTCACGGCGTCGAAGGCCTCGACGCCGTGCGGGTTCCTGGTCGTGCAGTACACCGTGTCGTCCGCGACGGCGACGGAGGCGAAGCCGCCGTTCTCCTCCCGCATCCGCCAGCGCAGCGCACCGGACTCCAGGTCCACGGCGATCAGCTCGTTGTCGGCGGCGAAGACGGTGTTGTCGAGCACCACCGGGACGGACCGGGTCTCCGACTCGGACGCCATCGGCTGGCTCCACAGCACGTTGCCGCGACCGTCGCTGCCCCGGGCCGTGAGACGGTGCAGGCCGTCGATGTAGACGAAGTGGCGGGCGTCGATGACCGGCTTCAGGTCGAGGCCGATGTCCTGTGCGGCGAGCGGGATGACACTGGCGAGGCGCGCTCCCAGATTCGTACCGAGGACGACGTTCGTGGAGGTGGCCGACCCCTGCGCCCCGTCCGGGCTGTCCTCGCGGTCGAAGCGCAGCCCGACGATGGTGACGGTGTCGCCGGTCCCGCCGAGCAGGGTGTCGAACCGGAAGTCCGTCCCGAAGTCCAGCGCGTACCGCTCGACGCCCGTGACCGGGTCGACGCCGATCACGGTCGCGCCGGTGCCGAGGGCGACGACGACGTCCGAGACGAGCAGGGGCGGGGTCGGCGACTGGCTGATGCCCCGGTAGGTCCAGCGGGGACTGGTGCCGTCGGCGAGGCCGAGGCTGAACAACGCACCCGACTGGGTCTTCAGCAGGGCCGTGTCGTTGTAGAAGACCGCCGGTGCCTGGACGAGCGGGTCGCTGCTGTACGTCCACAGGGGTTCCGGCGCCGTACCGGACGGCGCCGCCACACCGCCCCCCGACCGGTCGTTCGAGCCCTGGAGCAGTGCGGCGACGCCGGTGCCCAGGGCGAGCGCGCCGGCCGTGAGGAACCTGCGGCGGGAGGGGCCGGGCCGCAGGGGGCGCCGGGCGCGATGGGTGCCCCGCTCGGGCGACTGGGCGGGCACCGGCGCGGGTGACTGCTCGCGCGTCGGGCCGGACTTCGGCTGTGCCGGGGATTCGGGTTGTCCGCGCTGGTCGGAGTGGTCGGGACCCTCGGAGTGGTCGGGGAAGACCACGTGGTGGGGGCTGCTCGGGCGGCGCTCCGCGATCAGCCGCTGAACGGCCGCCAGGCGCGGGTCGACGCGGACGCCCCCCAGCCCGGATCCGGATCCAGGGCCGGGGCCGGGGGCTGCCGCGGCGCCGACGCGTTCGGCCTCCCGCTCACGGACGCCCGCTCTGCCGTCGCCCCCGAGGTCCAGGTCCATCAGGGCGGCGGCCTGCCGTCCGATCGAGTCGAGAACGGGTTCCGGCAGCCAGTCGTCCCAGTCCAGCGCGTCGGCACCGCCGGGCGCGCACGCCGCCGACACCCGGTCCGGGCTGGGCCGGGCCGCCGGGGACTTCTCCAGGCAGAGCCCGATGATCGTGCCCAGCGGCTCCTGGACCCTCGTCAGGTCGGGCGTGCCGTGCACCACCTGGTAGAGCAGGGTGGCCGCCGACGAGCCGTCGAAGGGCGACTTCCCGGTGGCCGCGTAGGCCAGGACCGAGCCGAGACAGAACACGTCCCCCGCCGGGCCCATCGGGTCGCCCGTGGCGTGCTCGGGGCACATGTAGCGCGGGGAGCCCAACAGCACGCCGGACAGGGTGAGTTCGTAGCCGTCGGTGGCCCGGACGATACCGAAGTCGATCACGCGCGGGCCCTCGGCGGAGAGCAGCACGTTGGACGGCTTGAGGTCGCGGTGCACCAGGCCCGCGGAGTGTACGGCGATCAGCGCCTCGGCGAGCCCGGCCCCGAGGGCCAGGACGGATCTCTGCGGCAGCGGCCCGTACGCCTCGACCGCGTCGGCGAGCGTCGGGCCGAGGATGTGCGTGGTGGCCAGCCAGGGGACGGGCCCGTCCGGGTCGGCGTCCACGACGGACGCCGTGTAGGTACCGCTCACCGCGCGCGCCGCGTCGACCTCACGGCGGAACCGGTTGCGGAAGGCCTTGCCGGAGGCAAGTTCCGGGCGGATGACCTTGACGGCGACGGTCTGTTGCCGGTCGTCCTTGGCGAGGAAGACCTCTCCCATTCCCCCGGCGCCGAGTCGCGCGACAGTACGGTACGGCCCCAACTGCTCCGGATCCGTGGGACGAAGTGGCTCCATTGTCCTCAGCTCGCCTGTTGCCCTGTTACCCGTTCGGATGGACTTGTGGGGAGAGTAGGTGCTGAAGGGGCAGTTGGAGTACACATCGGAACAACTCATGGCCATTACTTGAGAGTTAAGGCAGGGACCGTTTGGACGTTACTCGTGACGGCAGGACGAATCCGGCATGTGATGTTCCGCATACGGCCGTCAGCTCAGCGTCGCGTACACGATGAGGTTGTTCACCGGATGGCCCTGGGCGTCGAAGTCGCCGTCGCACGTGATGAGCCGCAGGGCTCGGTCCTGGGTCGGGCCGTAGACCTTCTCCGTGGGGAAGGCGTTCTTGCCGACGCTCTCCGTGTCCGTGACGGTGAAGTGGGCCGCGTCGCCGCTCGCGTCGGTGACGGTGATGTCCGCGCCCTTGGTGATCTTCTTGAGGTCGTGGAAGACGGCCTTGCCGAAGCGGGTGTCGTTGTGGCCGATGATGACGGCCGAGCCGACCGCACCGGGCACGGCACCGCCCGTGTACCAGCCGGCGGTCATCCCCTTCTCGGCCGGCGGGACCTCGACCGTCCCGTCCGTGTTGAGACCCAGCTCCATCAGCGAACTGGTGATCCCGAGGGAGGGAACGGCGACCTCGGCCGGGGCGGCACGCTCCTCGGGGGCAGCGGAGGTCACGGACTCCTCGGCCTGTTCGGGCGCCGAGGCGGTGGGCGCGACCCGCAGTCCCGGGTCGGGCGCGGACGAACAGCCGGAGAGCAGGGTGACGAGCGCGAACAGGGCGACGGCAAGGCGGCGTGCAGCGGGCAACGCGGGCTCCAGAGCGAGGGTGCTGGGTGCGGTAACACGCGTGGCGCCGCCCGGTGAAGGACGGCGCCACCGTTTCATACGAGAGGAAGTGCTGCCGAATCAGCGTTCGGCAGCGCCCCTAAGGGGCGCGGGGAACTGCGCGACCAGCCACGGCGGCGCCGCAGACGACCGACGACACACAGCGGCACTTCCAGCGGCGCGCCTAGCGGCGCGCACTCGTGCGGCGCCGCACCACATAGGTGCCGGCGCCAGCGAGAAGCAGCGCACCCGTGGCCGACCCGATCAGCGTGCCGGTGTTGTCCCCGGCCGGGGCCTCGCCCGCGGCGACACCGCCCCGCGGGTAGTCCTTGCCGGCCTTCTTGGCCTCCTGGGCCTTCCGGGCCTCGGCCTCCTTGAGCGCCCTCGCGTCCTCGGCCTTCTTCTTCGCCAGGGCCTCCTTGTCGGCCGGGGTCAGGTCGGACGCGCTCGGCGTCGGGGTCGGGTCGGTGGCGAAGGCCGCGGAGGCCGGGACGAGCAGCGCGCCGGCCGCGACGCCGGTCAGCACGGCGATACGAAGCGGGTTCAGCGGACGCAGGGTGAGACGGCGGGACATTGAAGACTCCAGTTCCAGCCCGGCCTTGGTCGTACCTGGGTGCTCGATCCGCACCAGGTTCCGGGCATGGCCCCACCCTGACGGCCAGTTGTGAGGAACCTGTCAGATCGCCGTGGTCATCCCATCAGGGTCGGACGCGGGGCTCGTGGGCAGCCGCAGGGTGAAGGTGGCCCCCTTCCCCTCCTCGCTCACCACGTCCACCGTGCCGCCGTGCGCCTCGGCGAGCTTGAGGACGATCGCCAGGCCGAGACCGCTGCCGCCGGTGCTGCGGTTGCGGGACTTCTCCGCCCGCCAGAACCGGTCGAAGACGTACGGGAGATCCGCCGCCGGGATGCCGCTGCCGGTGTCGGACACCTCCACGGCGACCTCGTCCCCGGAACCGCCGGCACCGGTGACGTACGGGCGCAGGGTCACCGTGCCGCCCGCCGGTGTGTGGCGTACCGCGTTGGAGAGCAGGTTGCTGACGGCCTGGCGCAGCCGTACGGGGTCAGCGTCGAGAAGCGGGAGGCGAGGGGTGCCGGGAGGCGGCGCGGTGGCAGTGAGCGTGACGCCCGCCGTCTCGGCCAACCCCTGGTGTGCGGAGGCGACCTGGCCGAGCAGCTCGTCGACGCGTACCGGCTTGCGGTGCAGCCGCAGGGCGCCCGCGTCGGCCGCGCCCAGGTCCTGGAGGTCGTTGATGAGGTGCTGGAGCTGCACCGCCTCCTCCAGGAGCGAGGAGACGAACGCCGGGTCGGGGTCGGCCAGTCCGTCATGGGCCGCCTCCAGCCAGCCCCGGATGTTGCTCAGCGGCGTACGCAGCTCATGGGCGACATCGCTGACCATCACCTTGCGCTGCTCCTCCAGACGGGCCCGGTGCGCGGCCATGTCGTTGAAGGCCGTCGCCAGCCGTCCGATCTCGTTGTCGGAGCCGACGGGCACGGGCACCGGCGTCGAGTCGAGGCCGTCCCGCATCCGCTGGGCGGCGCCGGTGAGCGCGTGCAACGGGCGTACGAGCCTGCCTCCCGCGAGTACCGAGGCGCCGACGGTGAGGGCGAGGACCAGGGCGGTGACCCCGGCGATCCGGGCGGTGTTGGCCGGGGAGAGGTCGAGGCCGGGCACGCCTGCGGCGCCGGGGCCGTCGATGAACAGCAGCGTGGGCGCGGCGACATAGGCGGTGAGCTGCTCGCGGCGGGCGCTGACGACACAGGCGGCGATGGCCCGGTCGTAGCCGCTTCCCCGGACCTCGGCGGGGAGGTCGTAGATCTCGCCGCCGCCAGTCGCCTTCCGCTTGGCGGCCTCAGCGGCCTCCGCCGCCTCGGCCGCTGCGGAGGCCTTGGCGGCCCTGGCGTCCCCCGCGATCTTGGCCGCCAGCCGCTCGGCCTCCGCCGCCTTCTCCGCCGTCTGCCTGTCGGTGCCGTCCTCGGCGACGCGGCTCACGCCGTCCTGTCCGTACCCCCAGCTCCGGTCCCAGGACAGGTCCAGGTTCAGGGTCACGCCCGTACGACCCTGGCGTTCGAGGCAGGAGTCGGCGAGCTGGTTGAGGGCGCGCAGGGCCTTCCGCTCGGTCGGGGTGGGAGACACCGAGAAGGAGTCCAGACACTTCGCTTCCATGGAGCGGGCGATCTCGTCCTCGGCCGCGTTGTCCGTCTCGTTGCTCACGAACTGGACGCGGGGCCGTCCGCCCGGGCTCTCGACGATGTCCGCGGCGATCCCCAGCTGGCTGAGACACTCCACCCTCCCGGCGGAGGCCTTCCGCAGCGCGGAACGTTCCTTCGCGGGCAGACGGAAGGGCCCCACGGCGCGTGGATCGACACGGTCCGCGCCGGTCTCGGCGGCGTCGGGCACCAGCACGGTGTCGACGGACAGCGGGTCGACGACCGCCGAGGGCTGCGAGGCGAGCGCGGCCGACGACGAACCGCCGTCCCTGGAGCCCGAGTTCGCGGAGTCGGCGAACGGGCGCCGGTCCTCGGTGGTGAGCACGATCCGGCGCCCGGACTGCCGGGCCAGTTCGCGCACGGTCGCGTCGACGCCCTCCCAGCCGGGGTGGGTGGCCGCGTAGCCGAGGAGGGTGTCGTAGATCTTCGCGTCGGACTTGAGGTTCTGCCCCTGCTCCTGGCGGATCGCGACGGAGGTCGTCTGCACGGCGAGCCAGGCGGTGGCGGCGACCGAGCACGAGGCGACCAGCGCCGTCACGGTCAACAGCCGCCCGGCCAGGCTCTTCCGGAGCGGCAGCCGGCCCTTCGTACCCGCCGCGTCCCGCTCTTCCTCAGGACGACGCATGGCGCACGCTCTTCGCGGGGTCCGTCAGCTTGTAGCCGACGCCGAAGACCGTGATGATGCGGGACGGTCGGCGCGGGGCGAGCTCGATCTTCTTGCGCAGGTTCATGATGTGCACGTCGACGGTCCGGCCGCTGATGTACTTGTCGAAGCCGTGCAGTTCGTCCAGGAGCCGCGCCCTGGTGAAGACCCGGCCGGGCTCGGCCGCCATCGCCGCGAGGATACGGAACTCACCCGGCGTGCACTCGACCGCCGTACCGCCGACCGACACCTCGTGCCGCGCCGGATCGACCCTGAGCACGCCGACCGCCAACACCTTCTCGTCCGGGGCCACTTCGGGCTCGGGGGCGGGGGCGGGTTCGGGGGCCTGATCGGTGCCGCGCCGGTTGCGGCGCAGCAACGTCCGTACGCGGGCCGTCAGTTCACGTGGGCTGAACGGCTTGGTCATGTAGTCGTCGGCGCCGAGGTCGAGGCCGAGCAGCAGATCGTCCTCGGTGCTGCGGGCCGTCAGCATCAGCACCGGCACCTCGCGGCGTTCGGCGCGCAGGATGCGTACGACGTCGAGGCCGTCGGCTCTGGGCATCATCACGTCGAGGACGACCAGGTCGGGTTCCTGGTGCCGGACCGTGTCGAGAGCGGTCCGGCCGTCCTCGACGACCGTGACGGTGTGACCCTCGTGCTCCAGATAGCGGCGCACCAGTTCGGCCTGCTTCGCGTCGTCTTCGGCGACCACAATGTTTGCGCACACGCCCGCGATCGTAGCGAGCGTGTGCGCGGGCAGGGCGGTAAGTGGCCTTACCGTGAGGGCCGTTCGGTCGCGGTAAGCCGGGGGTGCAGGCGCGCGGTCGACCGTCCGGTGAGGTCGAGGAGCAGCTCGGCGAAGAGGGCGTCGCCCCAGCCGAACCAGGGGCGGGTGAAGGTCGCGGGGTCGTCGACGTGGAAGCTCTCGTGCATGGAGCCGGTGCCCGCGTCGGTGCGCAGCAGCAGCTCGGCGAGGCGGACCCGTTCGGCCTCGTCGTCGCTGGTCAGCGCCTGCATGGTGAGGGAGAGCGGCCAGACGTGGCCGGGCGGGGTGTGCGGGCTGCCGATCCCTGAAGCCGAACCGCCCGCGTAATAGAAGGGGTTGGCGTCGCTGAGGACGAACTCGCGGGTGCGCAGGTAGAGCTGGTCGCCCGGGTCGCACCAGCCGAGGTAGGGCAGCGAGAGCAGGCTCGGGATGTTGGCGTCGTCCATCAGCAACTGCCCGCCGAGACCGTCGACTTCGTACGCGTACACCGCCAGGTCTGCCCCTGAGGTCACCCCGTGCGTACGTACGCCGGTGGCGATCTCGCCGGAGAGGGCCGTGGCGTCGGCGGCGAGGTCGAGGTCGCCGATCGCCGTCGCGAGTTCGGCGAGGCCGCTCAGCGCCACGGCCGCCATGGCGTTGGACGGGACCAGATAGCCGTACTGGCAGCGGTCGTCGCTGGGGCGGAAGCCGGACCAGGTCATCCCGGTGGGCGCGGTCGGTGCACCCCGGCCGTCGCGGGCCAGGGTGTCGTACTCCCAGTCGCCCTCGCGCCGGAACTCGTACGGCGAGCTGTTCTCGTGGTCCTGCTCGACCCGCCACAGGGCGATGAGCCGGCGGGCGGCGCGGACGAAGCGGTCGTCGGCGGTGAGGTGGCCGAGGCTGCCGGTGGCCCGCCAGATGCCGTACGCCAGTTGGAGCGGGGCGCACAGCGAGTCGATCTCGTACTTCTGCTCCCAGACCAGCGGGTCGGGGACCGGGTCGTCGACGTACCCGGCGCCGGAGCCGTCGGGTTCGGCGTTGAAGGCGTTGGCGTACGGGTCGGCGAGGACGTACCGCAGCTGGCGGCGCAGCACGCCGGTGAGCGCGGCGGCGACGGACGGATCGTCGGCGGCGAGGAGGTAGGGGCGGACCTGGGCGGTGCTGTCGCGCAGCCACATCGCGGGGATGTCGCCGGTGAGGACGAAGACCTCGCCGTCGGGGAGCGGGCGCATGGCCCGGCCCCAGGTGCCGGCGAGCAGGGCCGTGAAGCGGTCGGCGGCGCTCGGGTCGAGGGTGCGCAGCTCGCGGTGGACGTCGGCGCTCAGGGCGCGGAGGCCTTCCGGCAGCCCGTCCTCCGGGTCGTTCGCATGCCCCATGGTCACCCTCCACGTACTCCGTCACGCACTGAGACAACGTTGTTTCGGAACAACGTTGTCGGAGCGTACGTACCGACCCCCGCACCGCGCAAGGCGTGCAAAATCCCTGTTCCGATCCATTGACAACGTTGTTTCACGGGAGTTTGCTGTGCGGCACGCAACGACGCGTAGCGACCTTTGTCGCATAGCGAGCCTTTTCGGAGTGATGCCGGACATGCGAACGCCCACCATGCGGGAGGTCGCCGCCCTCGCCGGGGTGTCGATCAAGACCGTCTCCCGGTTCGTCAACGGTGACGAGACGGTCTCCCCCGCGATCGCGGAGCGGGTGCGCGCTGCCATAGACGAGACCGGTTACCGGCGCAACGACCTCGCCCGGAGTCTGCGTCCCGGCCAGCGCAGCACCACGCTCGCGCTGCTGGTCGGCGATCTGACCAACCCGTTCTACGGCTCGATCGCGAACGGCGTCATGGGCGTGGCCCGTGCCCACGGCCACAACGTCGTGCTGGCCAGCTCCGACGAGGATCCCGAGGCCGAGCGCCGGGGCATCGACGACCTGCTCGGACAGCGCGTCGCCGGGCTGCTGATCGTGCCCGGCGCCATGGACTACGGCTATCTCGGCCGCGAGGTCGCCCAGGGCACCCCGGTCGTCTTCGTGGACCGGCCCGCGCTGGGCCTCGACGCGGACACCGTGCTGCTGGACAACCACGGGGGCGCCCGTAAGGCCACCGAGCATCTGATCGCCGCCGGTCACCGGCGGATCGGTGTCGTCGTGGCCGCCAGCCACTACACCACCGGGCGCCGGTTCGACGGCTATCTGGACGCGATGCGCGCCGCCTTCGGCGAGGTCGACGAGGCCCTGGTCGCGCGCCTGGAGCACGGCACCCGGGAGGAGGCCGAGCAGGCCGCCGCCGAACTCCTTGCACTACCCCCGGACCGGCGCCCCACCGCCCTGTTCACCACCACCAACTTCCTGACCCACGGCGCCCTGCGCGCCATGGGCCCGGGGCAGGACACGGCGCTGGTCGGCTTCGACGACTTCCCGTTCGCCGATCTGCTGCCCACCCCGGTGACGGTCGTGTCCGGGGACGCCGACGAGATGGGCCGCGAGGCCACCCGACTGCTGCTGGCCCGGATCGCGGGCCAGAGCGGACCACCCCGCCGGGTCCAGCTCGGCACCGTACTGATCCCCCGTGGAAGCGGAGAGCAGAAGCCATGAGCACGCCCACTCCCGCCGGTCCCGCTCCGGTCGGCCCGGCCCCGCACGGGGCCACCGCCCTCGCCACCCCGGTCCTCGAACTGTCCGGCATCGTCAAGAGCTACGGCCAGGTCCAGGCGCTGCGCGGGGCCGCGCTCACCGTCTACCCGGGCGAGGTGGTCGCGCTGGTCGGCGACAACGGCGCCGGCAAGAGCACCACCGTCAAGGTCATCTCCGGGGTGATCCAGCCCGACGCGGGCGAGATACGGGTCGACGGCAGGCCCGTCACCATCCCGGACCCGATCGCCGCCCGCCGCCTGGGCATCGAGACCGTCTACCAGGACCTTGCCCTCGCCCCCGACCTGGACCCCGCCGAGAACCTCTTCCTCGGCCGCGAGATCATGCGCCCCGGGCTGCTCGGGAAGCTCGGCTTCCTGGACCGGAAGGCCATGCGGGCCAAGGCCGACGAGGCGTTCGGCTCGCTCGGCGTCGGCATCCAGGACACCGCCGCGCAGGTCGTCACGATGTCCGGCGGCCAGCGCCAGGGCATCGCGGTCGGCCGGGCGGTCAACTGGGCGGACCGGGTGCTGCTGATGGACGAGCCGACGGCCGCACTGGGCGTCGTACAGACGGAACGGGTCGGACAGCTGATCCAGCGGGTCCGGGCCTCGGGCGTCGCGGTGGTCCTGATCAGCCACAACCTGCCGTTCGTCTTCGAGTACGCGGACCGTATCGAGGTGCTGCGGCTCGGGCAGCGGGTGGCCCGGCTGTCCGGTGCGACGGCGACCAGCGAGAACGTGCTCGGCGCCATGACGGGCGCGCTGACCTTCGAAGACGCGTCCGATCCCGCCCTCGATCCGGCAGACAGCGAGGACCAGTCATGACGACCCCCACCACGAAGGCGAAGTCCCCCGCCGCCGGACCGGACGAGGACACCTCCCCTCCCCTGCGTTCGGTGGCCCTCGCCGCCGCCTGGCGCAACATGAAGGGCACCCGGAGCCTGGCCCTGGTCGTCCTGCTGATCCTGCTGGCGGTGTTCGGCGCGGCCTACCCCGACAACTTCCTCACCGCGTACAACCTGCGCAGCGTCGCCATCGAGGCCGCCTCGTACTGCGTCCTGGCCATCGGGATGACGTTCGTGATGACCACCGGGGGCATCGATCTGTCGGTCGGCTCGGTGCTGATCTTCTCCGGGGTCGTGGGCGTCAAGGTGATGTCGGCACTGGGCGGCGAGGGCCCGCTGACCCTGCTCGCGGGCCTGGTGACAACGATGGCAACGGGCCTGGCCTGGGGAGTTCTCAACGGCCTCCTGGTCACGAAGGCCAAACTCCCGCCGCTGATCGCCACGTTGGCGACCCTCTCGGCGGCGGGCGGCGGCGCCCTGGTACTGACCAACGGCCTGGATCTGCGCGGAGTCCCCGACTCCCTGGTCAACGGCCTCGGCTTCGGCCGCTTCCTGGGCATCCCGTACACGGTCTGGCTGGCCATCGGTCTCACCGTCGCCGGCGCGATCGTCCTCGGCCTGACCCGCTTCGGCACCTACACCCGCACGATCGGCTCCAACGTCGAGGCCGCCCGTCGCGCCGGAGTGGCCGTCGACCGCCACCTCATCAAGGTGTACGCGCTCTGCGGACTCCTCGCCGGAATCGCCGCGTACGTCAACCTGGCCCGCTTCTCCACCACCACCGTCGGCGGCCACACCGGCGACAACCTCCAGGCGATCGTCGCCACCGTGCTCGGCGGGACCAGCCTCTTCGGCGGGGTGGGCAGCGTCCTGGGCACCGCCTTCGGCTCCCTCATCCCGGCCGTGCTGAGCAACGGCCTGGTCATCATCGGCCTCCAGCCGTTCTGGCAGCAGGTGGCGGTCGGCGCGGTCCTGGCGGGGGTCGTGTACGTCGACCACGTCAACCGGCGCCGCCGCACGCTCCGTTAGCCCCCATTGCTGGTCCCGCCCAATGCCCCGTGCTCAACGCCCCGTCGCACCAATGGAGTTGCACCATGAAGACCGCCCACCTCCCCCTCAGAGGCGCCGCCCTCGCGAGCGTCCTCCTCCTCGGCGTCACCGCCTGCGGGTCCGGCGATTCCTCCTCGACCGCCAACCCCAAGGTGACCGTCATCCTCGGTACCGCGTCCGACTCCTTCTACAACACCCTGGGTTGCGGCGCGAAGGCCGAGGGCAAGAAGCTCGGCGCGACGGTGGACGTCCAGGGCGCGACGACCTTCGACCCAGCGACGCAGACCCCGATCCTCACCAGCACGGTGGCGAAGAAGCCGAACGCCATCGTCATCGCGCCGACCGACTCCAAGGCGCTGGGTACGCCGCTGAAGCAGGCCAACGAGGCCGGCATCAAGATCGTGACGGCGGACACGGGCCTCGACGACACGAGCTTCATCTCCTCCGCCGTCTCCTCCAACAACGAGGAGGGCGGCGCCGAGGCGGCCCGTACCCTGGCCAAGCTCGTCGGTGAGAAGGGCAAGGTCGTCATCATCGGCGGCACCCCGGGGGTCACCACGGCCGACCAGCGGATCAAGGGCTTCGAGACCGAGATCAAGAAGTACCCGGACATCACTTTCGTAGGCGTCCAGCCCTCCACTCCGAGCGGTGGCGTCGTCGAGGCCGCCCGCCTGACGGCCGCGTCCCTCTCCAAGGACTCCGACCTGGCGGGCATCTTCTCCATCAGCACCCCGGCGAGCGACGGCGCCAACAACGCCATCAAGGACGCCGGAAAGGTCGGCAAGGTCAAGGTCGTCGGCTTCGACGCGGGCCCCGCACAGGTCGAGCAGTTGAAGAAGGGCACGGTCCAGGCGCTGATCGCCCAGAAGGCCGAGGAGATCGGCGCCCAGGCCGTACGGGAGGCCGTGAACGCGGTCCAGGGGAAGAAGGTGACGAAGACGATCGGGACGTCGTTCGTGTCGATCACGGCGGACAACCTGGGCGACGCGAACGTGAGCAAGTACGTGTACCGGTCGACCTGCTGACGTCTCGTCACATCGGCCTCGGGACAACTCCCGGGTGACTCCGTCCCGTTACCGGGGCGGAGTCACTTCGTCGCCCGCAGGACGTCCCAGGTCGCCCGCTTGACGATGCCGTTCACGACCAGTCCCTTGTCGATCTGGAAGTTCTTCATCGCGGTCTCCAGCCCCTCCCCGAACACGCCGTCCACGCCGGTGCCGCCGATGTCGTACCCGCGCAGCATGAGGATGCACTGGACCTGTTTGACGCGCTTCCCGGTGTTGCCGATCGCCGTGCGGACCTTGCCCGCGTAGTACGTGCAGTCGGTGACCCAGGGTGCGGTGTTCGCGGGCTCGGTCGTGGAGGCGACCGGGGACGGCGTGGGGGTGGCAGTGGTGCTGGTGCCGCCGTCCGTTCCACCGTCGGTGCCGGTGTCGGTACCGGTGCCCGTGCCCGTGTCCGGGGTGGGGTCCGTGGCGGTGTCGGGGGTCGTGGGGTCGTCCTCGCCGTCGTCACCGCCCCCTCCGGAGCCGGAGACCTGTGACGGTACGGCGGGACCGTCGGCGGTCTCGGTGCCGCTGCCGGACGTGGTCGGGGCCGACTTCCCGTCCGGGCGCTCCCGCGTCGGCGAGGAGGCACCGGCTTCGACCGCCGTACCGGCGGAGGCGGTCACGACGGTCTCCGGGGCCGCGACGGCCGTACGGTCCGACGGACGGGCGAGTACGACGACCAGCGCGGCCACAGCACACAGGGCGAGGGCGGCCACCGCGGCCGGTACGGGTCTTCTGCGGACCCAGGCGACCACTCCCGTCGGCCGCCGCTGCCCCGGGGACGTCTCGGCGGACGACACTCCGACCGGTTCCGCCGGGCTCGCGGGCAGGACGGGCACCGCGCCCCCTGCCGGAACCGGCAGCGCCGGGTTCAGGTTCACGTTCGGGTTAGGACGGTGCCCCGGGGACCGCAGCTCCGCCGCCCGTGCGACGGGAACGCGATACAGCACGTCGTACGCCCGCTGCCGCTCCAGCACCCTGCCGAGCAGCGGCTCGGGCCAGGGGGACACGGCTGCCGCCGAGATACCGGCAGCCACACCCGCAGCCGCGCTTCGGGCAATCGCAGCCGCAGCCGCCGCGATCAGCACCGCAGGCGTCGGTCGTCGTTCGGGGTCCTTGGCGAGGCAGGCTGCCAGCAGGGCGCCGAGGGCCGGGTCGGCTGCCGTGATCTCGGCGATCACCTCGGCGGCGGGCTCCTCGAAGGCGACCCGGTGCATCACGTCGACGCCGGTGCCGTCGCCGAAGGGGGCCCGGCCTGCCGCCGCGTAGATCAGTGTCCCGGCGAGGGAGAACACGTCGGAGGCCGCGTCGCAGTGGCCGGTCCGCAGATACTCCGGGGACATGTAGGCGGGCGTGCCGACCCGGTTGCCGGTACCGGTGATCGAACTCGCGTCGGCGGCCTTGGAGATGCCGAAGTCGATGACATGGGCGCCACTGACGGACAGCAGCACGTTGGACGGCTTCAGGTCCCGGTGGACGATCCCCGTGGCCGAGAGGTCGGCGAGCGCCTGCCCCAGCTCCGCGACCAACCGCCAGACGGCGCCCGGCTCCAGGGCACCGCCCTCCCGTACGGCGTCCGCCAGATCGAGGGCGGCGAGATACTCCGTGGCCATCCACAGCAGCTCGTCCTGGAACCCCGTACCGCACAGCCTCGGCGCACGCGGTGTGCGGACCCGGCCGTGCACCAGGGCCTCGTGTTCGAAGCGGCGCCGGAAGGTGGGGTCCTCGGCGTACTCGGGGCGGATCACCTTGACCGCGAAGAGGCCGGGGCCGTCGTCCGAGGGGCGGGCGAGATAGACCCGTCCCATGCCACCGCTGCCGAGCAGCGCCAACGGGACGTAGGGGCCGACGCGTTCGGGGTCGGCGGGGCGCAGCGGCGCGGCGCCGGTCTGCCGCAGTGCGGCAGCTTCGTCCGTCACGGAACCCCCGAAGTAATGTGCTGCGTAAGCCAGTTCGCGCTGCTGGCAGAACGAGGCTAACCCAGCCCGTGCGTACGCACAGGGTTTCGATCAGTTCCGAACGGCGGCCACGAAGGAGGACCAGGCCGGGACGGGGAATATGAGGGCGGGAATGTCCGGCTTCTTGGAGTCACGGACCGGTACGACGGGGAGGTCGTCGGCGACCTCGAGACACTGGCCGCCTTCGGAGTTGCTGTAGCTGCTCCGGCGCCACGTCGCAGCCTTCAGGTCGATGGAACGCACGGTACTTCCTCCAGCAGCTGCCCGATGTACGTGCGCGACCCGGCGGGGGACAGAGCCAGGTCGCGCAGCGCATCGTATGCGTGCTGCAACCGTTCGACCGGGGCGTGTTCCTGGACGAGTTCGCCCCAGTGGGCGGTCTCCACGTAGGCGACCGTGCGGCCGTCCGGCAGCTTCAGGAACATCACGTCGGTGCTGTCCAGACTGCACGGTCCCGCGCTGAACGGGAGCACCTGGATCGTGGCGTAAGGAAGCTCGGAGACCTTCAGCAGATGCTCCAACTGCTCGCGCCACGCGCCCCGTTCACGCAGCGCCACGCGCAGGACGGCCTCGTACAGGATGGTCCGGAAGTGCGGGCCCCCGCCCTCCCCGGTGAGCAGTTCGGCCCGGCCGAGCCGCGCCTCGACCTGCTGGACGAGTTCCTCGCCCCGGATGTCGCCCGCCTCAAGAACTTCGGTCGCGTACCCACGGGTCTGGAGCACGCCCGGAATCCTGGTGACGCCGTAGTGCCACAGGCTCACCGCCTCGGACTCCAGCTGCATGTACTCGCGGTACTGCTCCTTGAACTCGGACTTGTCCCCGAGCGCCAGTTCCCACAGCGCCACCAGGAACCCGTCCGCGCCGAAGTACTGGTCCAGCGCCAGCACCACGTCCGCGCTGCCCAGCGTGTGGCCGTGCTCCATCTTCCCGAAGAGCGAGAAGTCCCAGCCCACCCTGTCGCCCAGCTGCCGCAGGCTGTCCCCGCTCTTCTCCCGCAGCGCCTTCAGCTCCTCGGCGAACCGCGCCCGCGGCTCCTGACTGCGACTCGTCACCGTACGTCGCTGTGGTCGCTGTGACATCGCACCCTTCCCTGCGGCACCCATGGAGTATCACGCACGGTAATTCAATGGATGCGCAGGGCACAGGAAAACCTCAGGACACCCCCTCTGTGGGTGATCCCGCTTCTTAGGGTGGCCTTCTCTCAGATTCTCAGGGTGGCCTTCTCTCAGAGCCGCTGGATGATCGTCCCCGTGGCGAGCGCCCCGCCCGCGCACATGGTGATCAGCGCGAACTCCTTGTCCACGCGCTCCAGTTCATGCAGCGCCGTGGCGATCAGCCGGGCGCCGGTCGCCCCGACCGGATGCCCGAGGGCGATGGCCCCGCCGTTCACGTTCACCTTGTCCAGGTCCTGTCCGAAGACCTGCGACCAGCTCAGTACGACCGAGGCGAACGCCTCGTTGATCTCGATCAGGTCGATGTCCTTCAGGGTCATGCCCGCCTTGCCGAGCACCGCACGCGTGGCGTCGATGGGACCGTCCAGATGGAAGTGCGGGTCGGCGCCCACCAGCGCCTGGGCCACCACCCGTGCCCTCGGCCGCAGCTTCAGCGCCCGGGCCATCCGCTTCGACGCCCACAGCAGCGCGGCCGAACCGTCGCTGATCTGGGAGGAGTTGCCCGCCGTGTGCACGGCCGTGGGCATGATCGGCTTGAGCCGGGCCAGCCCCTCGGCCGTGGTGTCCCGCAGCCCCTCGTCACGGTCGACGAGCCGCCACATGCCCTGCCCGGCGCCCTGCTCCTCCTCCGTGGTGGGCACCTGGACGGCGAACGTCTCCCGCTTGAACCGCTCCTCCGCCCACGCGACGGCCGCCCGCTCCTGGGACACGAGTCCCAGCGCGTCCACGTTCTCCCGGGTCAGCCCACGCCGCCGGGCGATCCGCTCGGCCGCCTCGAACTGGTTGGGCAGATCCACGTTCCACTCCTCCGGGAACGGCTTCCCGGGCCCGTGCTTGGACGCCGCTCCCAGCGGCACCCGCGACATCGACTCCACCCCGCAGCTGATGCCGACGTCGATGACGCCCGCCGCGATCATGTTGGCGACCATGTGCGAGGCCTGCTGGGAGGAGCCGCACTGGGCGTTGACCGTCGTCGCGGCCGTCTCGTACGGCAGGCCCATGGTCAGCCAGGCCGTGCGGGTGGGGTTGGCGGACTGTTCGCCGGCCTGGGTGACCGCGCCGCCGACGATCTGTTCGACGCAGTCGGCGGGGATGCCGGTGCGGCCCAGGATCTCGCGGTAGGTCTCGCCCAGCAGATAGGCGGGGTGCAGGTTGGCGAGCGCGCCGCCGCGCCTGCCGATGGGGGTGCGTACGGCTTCGACGATCACGGGTTCCGCGGCCATGATGGGGAGTTCCTCTCCTCAGGTCACCCGCGCGGCGCGGGCGTCCCGGCCACCCGCCACGCAGAACTAGTACGCGTTCTAGTTCTGCTTGCAGTCTGCTGACGGGCCGTCCGACATCGCAACCCCCTTGCAGCGCCCGATACCACAAGCGGTGCCCGGAATTGGGGTCGTCGCGCCCCTTGCCTCTTCTGGAACGCGTTACTACCTTCACGACACCACTATTCCTGATGGACCGTCAGATACTGTTCAGGTGACGGGAGTTTCCGATGGCGCACTGCCCCGCGCTGCCCGCTGGGTTCGACTTCACCGACCCCGATGTGCTCCAACACCGCGTACCCCTCCCGGAGTTCGCCGAGCTGCGCGCCACCGAACCGGTCCACTGGGTGTCCCAGCATCCCGGTGTCGCGGGCTTCGCCGACGACGGCTACTGGGCGGTGACCCGGCACGCGGACGTCAAGTACGTGTCCACGCACCCGGAGTTGTTCTCGTCCACCACCAACACGGCGATCATCCGCTTCAACGAGCACATCGAGCGGGACGCGATCGACGCCCAGCGGCTGATCCTGCTCAACATGGACCCGCCCGAGCACACCCGCGTCCGCCAGATCGTGCAGCGCGGCTTCACCCCGCGCGCGATCCGCGCCCTGGAGGACAACCTCCGGAGCCGCGCGCTCGCGATAGCGGCGAACGCCGCCGCCCGCACGGGCCCCTTCGACTTCGTCACGGAGGTGGCCTGCGAACTGCCCCTCCAGGCCATCGCCGAGCTGATCGGCATCCCGCAGGAGGACCGCCTCCGGATCTTCGAGTGGTCCAACAAGATGATCTCGTACGACGATCCGGAGTACGCGATCACCGAGGAGGTCGGCCAGGAGTCGGCCATGGAACTCATCGCGTACGCCATGAACATGTCCGCCGACCGCAAGCAGTGCCCGGCGAAGGACATCGTCACCACGCTGGTGGCGGCGGAGGACGAGGGCAACCTGGCCTCGGACGAGTTCGGCTTCTTCGTCCTGATGCTGGCAGTGGCGGGCAACGAAACAACCCGCAACGCGATCACCCACGGCATGCACGCCTTCCTCACCCACCCCGACCAGTGGGAGCTGTACAAACGCGAACGCCCGTCCACCACCGCCGAGGAGATCGTCCGCTGGGCGAGCCCGATCGTCTCCTTCCAGCGAACAGCCACCCAGGACACGGAGTTGGGCGGCCAGAAGATCAAGGAGGGCGACCGGGTGGGCCTGTTCTACTCCTCCGCCAACCGCGACCCCGAGGTCTTCGACTCCCCGGACGTCTTCGACATCACCCGCGACCCCAATCCGCACCTCGGTTTCGGCGGCGGAGGCCCGCACTTCTGCCTCGGCAAGTCCCTGGCCGCCCTGGAGATCGACCTGATCTTCAACGCGCTCGCCGACGCGATGCCGGGCCTCACCCTGGTGGGAGACCCGCGCCGACTGCGCTCGGCGTGGATCAACGGCATCAAGGAACTCCAGGTGAGCGCCGGCTGACCCCCGACGCCCACAGACTCGGGCCGGCGGCCTCCCGGCGCCGCCGGCCCGTCCCCACGTGAGGCAGGGGCTGACCCCTACGCCCCGCCCCTGCCTCCGGCCAGCACCGCCCGTACACTTCACGTGCAATTGCAACTACGACGGTGAGGCGTGCCGGTGCGATCCTGGCAGCGTTGTCTGGACGCGGCGGGAGTGACGAGCGGCACTGACCGCGCCGCCTACCTGAAGGCCAAGCAGTTCATGCTGAGCCGGGAACCCGCCGGCCACCTGGCAGTACGACTGCTGATCCCGGACCGCCTCCAGCCCCACATCCTCGCCGGATACGCGTTCGCGTCGTTCACGGACGACCTGTGCGACAAGGGCACGGTGCCGGAGCGCACGCGCCGCTACGAGGGCTGGGCCGAGCAGGTACGCACGGCACTGGACACGGGCACGGCCCGCCACCCCCTCCTCCGCGCGTTCCTCCACACCGCCGAGCAACGTGAACTCCCGCGCTCCTGGGTGGACTCGTACCTCGTCGGCGCCCAGATCGACCTGGACTTCGCCGGGTTCACGACCGAGGACGACTACCAGGCGTACATCGAGACGCTCACCTGGCCGTTCCTCATGATCACCTCGGGCCTGTCGATGCCGGGCGGCGGCAGCGAGGCGTACGCGGACAGCTGCCGCCTCCTGGCAGACGCCTGCCAGCGCACCGACTTCCTCACAGACCTGGCCGAGGACCTCCGCGACGGCCGCCTCTACCTCCCGACGGACGACCTGGAGAAACACGGCGTGGCACGAGAGGACCTGGAGCAGGGCAGGGACCTCCCAGGCGTCCGCTCCCTGCTCTCGGCCACAGCATCAACGGCCCACGCGACACTCCGCGAGGCAACGAGGATCGTCGCCGAACTCCCGGAAGAACAACGCCCGTTGACCCGCTTCGTGATCCTCCTGCACGCCCAGCGCCTACGCCGGGCGAAGGCAATGGGGGCAGCGGTAACCCGCCGCCCAGTACGAGACGACCCGATCGCATGCCTGCGCATATTGACCAGGGCTCACATGTAGGGGGCGCGCAGCGCCTCTAGGGGCGCGGGGAACTGCGCGACCAGCCCCCACCGGGCCCGCACCCAACAACGCACCCCAGCCCCCACCGCCCCGCATCCAACAACGCACCCGTCTCAATTACGCTTTCGGACAAACGAGTTCAAGCCAACGAGGCAGACCGGGACCGGGGTGGCGCACGATGATCGGGACGGTGTTCCGCAGCGAGGACGTACCGGCGGAAGACCGGTTCGACTACTGGCGGGAGCTGGTCGGCCGGACCCACGCCCCCAGCGACATGAGCAGCGACTACACCACCGACTTCTGGGCGGAACAGCGCCTGCTGGAGCTGGGCCCGGTGACGGTGTGGCCGGCGTCGTTCCGGCCGATGCGGTTCCGGCGGGACGCACGGATGGTGCGGCGGTCCGACCCGGAGCTGTACCACCTGTCGCTGGTGCTCGGCGGCGGGCTGGGCGTCGACCACGCCGGGCGGACCGACACTCACGGCCCGCAGGACCTGTACGTGATCGACACCTCGCAGCCGTACGACGTCCGGCCCCCGGAGGACCAGGACCGGCGCGTGGTCACAGGGGTGGGCGTGGAGTTCCCCAAGGTGCTGCTGCCCGCGTCACCGGACCGGGTCCGGGAACTCCTGGGCAGGCGGCTGTCGGGACAGGACGGAGTGGGCGCCGTACTGACGGGCTTCCTCACCGGCCTGAGCCGGCAGGCCGACTCCCTCCAGCCGTCCGACGCGCCACGCCTGGGCACCGCCCTGCTCGACCTACTGCTGGCCTGGTTCGCCCACGTACTCGACACCGAGGCGGCCCTGCCCCCGGAGACCCGCGACAGAGCCCTGACCGTACGCATACGGGCGTTCGTCCGGCAGAACCTCCACGACCCGGAACTCACCCCGCCCGTGGTCGCCGCCGCCCATCACATCTCCCTCAGCTACCTGCACCGCCTCTTCCAGGATCAGACGCGGGACGAGACCGTCGCGGCCTGGATACGCAACCAGCGGCTGGAAGGCGCCCGCCGCGACCTGGCGGACCCCGCCCTGCGTGCCACGCCCGTACACACGATCGCCGCCCGCTGGGGCCTGCACCGCCCCGCCCACTTCAGCCGAGCCTTCCGCACCGCCTACGGGCTGTCGCCCACCGAGTACCGACTCCAGGCGGCGACACCGACCGCACCACAGGGCACCGTGAACGGCCCGGAGGCGGGAGGGCCGTGTGGTTCGTGTGCCGAGCGGGAACTAAGGTCCCGTCATCGGTATGGATCAAGGGAGCGACCGGAGATGCTGGCAGAGGCGATGACCGCGGCAGCAGCAGCGGCGGGCACGACGGTTGTGCAGAGCGCGAGTTCGGACCTGTGGACCGCGTTCCGGGAGCGGTGCGCCCGGCTGATCGGCCGTGGGGATCCCGCACGGGAGAACGACGCGCTGGAGCGGCTCGACCAGACCGCCGCCGTACTGGACGCCGCCGGCGAGGAGGAGTCCGGCCGGGTCCGGGACCTTCAGGTCGGCCTCTGGCAGGGGCGGTTCGAGTCGCTGCTGGAAAGTCTGGAGCAGCCCGAACGCGAACGCCTCGTCGCCGAACTCCGGGCGCTGGCCGAGGAGTCGACGCCGGAGCAGACCGGCCGGGGCGTGGTGTCCGGCAACACCTTCCACGGCCCCACGGCGGTCCAGGTCGGCGACCACAACCACCAGGACGTCCACTTCGGATCCACCGGATCCACCGGATGACCGACCCCGACCCGGACAGACCGTCTGAAGTACCCGATGACCCGAACAAGCCGGAGAAGCCGAACAAGCCGGAGAAGCCCGAAAAGCCAGTCGGGCCAACGGAGTTGAAGGGCAACACCTTCCACGGCCCCACCGCCCTCCAGGTCGGCACCGGCAACACCATGAACGTCCGCTACGACGTCACCCCGCCCTCTCCCCTCGACGCGGCGGCCGACGAACTGGCCGCCGTCGTACGCCGCCAGTGGGAACGGGAGGCCGGACTCCGCCGGCTCCTCGAACCCGCCCCGCTGCCGGTCCGCTGGCAGTTGAGCGACCGCAAGGTGGCCGGCCGGGTCACCGGTGCCACCGCCGAGGGCGCCCGCGCCCGCTTCCCCCCGCTGCCGGGGCTCGCCCCCGCCACCCGCGACGACCTGCGGCGCGGCGGCGGAGCGAGCGAACTGCACGCCGTCTACGGCGGGTTGGCCTCCGGGCGGCTCCTCCTCGTCGGACCGCCCGCGGCCGGCAAGACCGCCGCCGCCGTGCTCCTGCTCCTCGACGCGCTCCGGTACCGCGCGAACACCGCCTCGCCCGACCTCCGTCGCCTCGTCCCCGTACCGGTGATGCTGTCGCTGTACGGCTGGGACCCGGCCGCCGAGAGCCCGGCCGACTGGGCGGCGGACCGGCTGTCCCGCGAGTACACCCTGTTCCGGGGCCGGAACGGCCGCGCCCGCGCGCTCGAACTGCTGGAGTCCGGCCGCATCGCGCTGTTCCTGGACGCCCTGGACGAGGTCGGCGCCAAGCTGCGCACGGCCATGGTGAGCGCGCTGGAGTCCGCCGACCTCCGCCTCGTGCTCGTGTCCCGCTCGAAGGAGGCCGTGCTCGCCTCCAGGCGGGCCCGGCTGAGCGGTGCCGTGGCGCTGGAGATCCTCCCCGTGCGCCCCGCCGACGCCGCCGCCCATCTCCTCGGCCCGCTCCCCGAGCCGTCCCCGCCCGCCTGGAAGGCACTCACGGACGCGCTCCTCGACGCACCCGACAGCGCCGTCGCCCGCGCCCTCTCCAGTCCCCTCGCCATCAGCCTCCTCCGTGACGTCTACAGCGACTCCGACCCGGTCGACGAACTCCTCGACCCCGCCCGCTTCCCCACCCCCCGCGCCGTCGAGGACCATCTCCTCGACCACGCCGTCACCGCTGCCTACACCGCCCGGCCGGGACGGCCGCGCCCCCGGCACTCCCCCGAGGCGGCCGACCGGGCCCTGCGTCACCTGGCCGTCCGCCTCACCGAGCAGGGCACGCGCGATCTGCTCTGGTGGCACATCCCCAGCTGGGCGGACCGACGCCCCCGGGCGGTCGCCGTCGGAGCCGTCGTCGGTCTGCTGTACGGCGTGGCCACCTTCTTCCTGTCCCTGCGGCTGTCGGGTCCCGTGTGGGCGGGCGTGATGGGGCCCGTCTCCGTGATCGCGTCCGGGTGCGTGAGCGGGCTGCTCAGCCTCCGCAGCGGCGATCCGCAGCCGTTGCCGAGCGCCGGATGGCGGGACATATTCGGCCGTACGGCCGTCCGGAGGGGCGTCGTCCAGTGGCTCGTGACGGCGGTCGCGATATGGCTGTGCTTCGGGCTCGGGTCACTGATAGACCCCGGCCTGCCCGCCTGGCTCTGCTTCCTCTCCACGATTCCGGTCGGCTTCGCCACGACCCTGATCTACGGCAGCGGCTACGAACTCGTCGCCGGGAACTTCCTCGGCCGTGGCGCGAAGCGCTGGTTCGAGAGTGTCAAGGAGGACCACGACCACACCGCGCCGCCCGTGGTGGACAGCCGGTCGGTCGGCCCCCGGGAGGTGTGGCTGCACCACATCAGGCTGCGGCTCCTGCTCGGTCTGCTGGTCGGCCTCGCGGTCGCCCTGCTCTTCGTGCCCATCTCCACCTGGCAGCACGGTTTCTGGACCGGCGCCCCGCTCGGCGTCGGCGCGGGTCTGTGGATCGGCCTCGTGTCGGGTCCCGTGACCAATCTGGGAGTCGCCACGGCCATGACCGCCGTACAGCTCTCCGCCGCCGAGGGCACCCCCGTACGCCTGATGTCCTTCCTGGAGGACGCCCGCCGCCGCAACCTGCTGCGGGCGACGGGCCCGGCGTACCAGTTCCGCCATGCCAGGCTCCAGGAACGGCTGGCCCTGCCCCGCTCCAAGTGACGCTCGCGGTGGCGGACCCGGTACCCCGGTCAGTTCCGGCTGGTCGCCGCCGGGGTCAGCTGCGGCTCGTCGTCCTTCTCCGCCGCCGCCACGACCGTACGGGCGCGCGGTCCCATGAACACGTACGACAGCCCGAACCCGGCGAGGACCACCGCGGCCCCGCCCACCGCGTCCAGCACCCAGTGATTGCCGGTGGCGACGATCGCGGAGACGGTGAAGAACGGATGCAGCAGGCCCAGCGCCTTCATCCACCACTTCGGCGCGACGATCGCGATGACGAGCCCGCACCACAGCGACCACCCGAAGTGCAGCGAGGGCATCGCGGCGTACTGGTTGGTCAGCGCGGTGAGCGTGCCGTAGTCCGGCTTGGAGAAGTCCTGGACGCCGTGCACGGTGTCGATGATCCCGAGCCCGGGCATCAGGCGCGGCGGCGCCAGCGGATACAGCCAGAACCCGACCAGGGCGAGCAGCGTGGCGAAACCGAGAGACGCACGGGCCCACCGGTAGTCGACAGGCCGCCGCCAGTACAGGATGCCGAGCACGCTCAGCGGCACCACGAAGTGGAACGACGTGTAGTAGAAGTCGAAGAAGTCCCGCAGCCAGCCGACCTTCACGACCGCGTGGTTGACCCAGTGCTCGATGTCGATCCGCAGGAACTTCTCGATGTCGTGGATCTGGTGACCGTGCGCCTCGGCGGTGGACCGCCCGCCGGTGGTCGTCCCGCCGGTCGCGGCGAGCCGGACCTTCTGGTAGGCGGCGTACGTGACCCGGATCAGCAGCAGTTCGAGGAGCAGGTTCGGGCGGGTCAGCACCCGGCGCATGAAGGGGAGCAGGGGGACGTTCTTGAAGCGGGCGGGGACCGGCGCCGCGTAGTCCGTCGGGATCGGTGAGCGGTAGTGCTCCGAGGTCCGGGACAGGAACGGTACGACGGTCGCGGCGGCGATCGCGGCGAGCAGCACGATGTTGTCTCGGACCGGGTAGAGCGCGCCCATGTTCGGGATGACCATCTTGGCGGGCAGCGTCATCACGATGACGACGGCGACCGGCCACATGTAGCGGTCGGAGGCCCGCTTGCCGACCCGGCCGACGACCGCGAGCAGCACCCACAGCAGCTGGTGCTGCCAGGTGGTGGGTGAGACCGCGATGGCGGCGCAGCCGGTGATCGCGACGGCCAGCAGCAGCTGCCCGTCCTGCGCGTACCGCACCGCCCGGCGCAGACCGAGGGCGGCGACGCCCGCGCCCAGCAGCAGGAACAGGGTGATTTCGAGGGGCCCCTCGACGCCCAGCCGCAGCAGGGCGCCGTGCAGGGACTGGTTGGCGAGGTCGTCGGCGGCGCCGCCGAGGCCGACCCCGCCCATGTGGTGCACCCAGTAGGTGTAGGAGTCGTCCGCCATCGTGACCCACGCGAGCGCGGTGCAGGCGGCGAAGGTGATCCCGGCGGAGACGGCGGCCTTGCGCCGGCCGGTGAACCACAGCAGCGGCGCGAACAGCAGCACGGTCGGCTGGAGGGCCGCCGCGAGGCCGATCAGGGCGCCGGCGGCGCGTTCCTCGCGGGCGACGAAGCAGCCGAGCAGGACCAGCAGGACGGGGATGATGCTGGTCTGGCCGAGGTGGAGGGCGTTGCGCACGGGCAGCGACAGCATCAGCAGGCTGATCGCGACGGGCGCGGCGAGCAGTGCGGTACGGCGGCTCACGGGCTGCGGCAGGGCGCGGGCGGCGACCACGCCGAGTGCGACGACCAGCAGCAGCGAGCCGAAGGTCCAGCCCCAGCCGAGGGCCTGCTCGGCGGCCCGGGTGAGCGGCTTGAGGACGAGTCCGCCGAAGGGCGTGCCGGTGAACTGCGTCGAGTCGTAGAGCGAACCGTTCACATGCAGGACGCCGTTGGGGCCGACCCAGGTCTCCAGATCCGTGAGCCGGTCCGTCTTGGGGGTACTGAGGACGGCGGCCACCTGTCGTACCGCGAGAACGGCGACGAAGAGCCAGAGCGCCACGCGGGCCGCTTTCAGCCGTGCCTGCGCCGTCCCGGCGGCGCCCACTCCGAAGGCACCTCCCGCTCTACCACCGTGCTCTGCGTTTGCCACGCGCCGTAGGCCTCCCGCCCCATTCGTCCCGTACGCCCCATGGGCACCGTGTGTCCCACGCGTCTCATCCTGTACGAATCCCTAGAGAATCGCACTGCCTCCGATGTGAGACGCGAGCAACCCCCTCTTCACCTGAGAGACCCCTGCTTTTTGTCCGGATGACGATAGCGGGCCCGGGGTTCAGTTCCCTCCCCCGATCGCGACGCAGATCACACAGAGGCGGGAAACCGCCCGGTTTCAGGCCGGATCGGACAGCGCCCGCCCGAAGACGACCAGCGCCTGTCCGACCGCTCCCCGCCCCACCTCGCCGGAAATTCCCGGTTACCCGCGCGCGAGCGGGAGTAGCGTCGGCGGGATGCGTCTCCTGCATATCTCCGACACGCACATCAACCACGCCGGCGCGCCCAACCGCCACGGCGTCGACACCACCGAGTCGCTGCGCCGGATGCTGACCGACGTACGGCATCTCACGGATCTCGGGGCCGTCGTCGTCAGCGGGGACCTCGCGGACAGCGGGGCTCCCGAGGAGTACGCGGTCGTACGGGACCTCGTGGGCGCGTTCGCCCGGGAGCGGGGCATCCCGGTGTTCTGCACCACCGGCAACCACGACGAGCGCACCGCCTTCGCGAAGGCACTGGGCAGCGGGCACCTGGACTCGGCGGGCCGGGATCGCGCCGACGCCCGATTCGTTTCCCCCGAGGGCGAGTCGGCGGCGGCGAGCACGGTCGACGGCCACCGGATCATCACGCTCGACTCACTCGTCCCTGGCAAGGTGTACGGATATCTCGGCGCCGCCCAACTGGCCTGGCTGCGCGAGCTGTTGCGCACCCCGGCACCGCACGGCACGACGGTCGTGCTGCACCATCCGCCGGTCGCCCTCGACAACGCGCTCCAGAAGGCACTGGGGCTGGGCAACCCGGCGGACCTGGCCGACGCCGTGCGCGGCAGCGACGTACGGCTGATCCTGTGCGGGCACTTCCACGTCCAGCTCATGGGGTTCCTGGAGTCCGTGCCCGTGTGGGTGACGCCGGGGGTGTACAACCGGATCGACCTGACCGGCCCGCCGGACACGGGACGGGCGGTGCGCGGGGCCTCGGCCACCCTCGTCGACCTGGGCTCGCCGCACGGCCCGCTGTTCCACACGCTGCACGCCCGCGACCCGCGCGCGGGCGAGACGATCAGCGAACTCGACGAGGCACAGATCACCGACGTGGTCGCCCGCGAGGGCTACAAATAACTCGGCACACACTTCTCGTACTTCGAACCCCGGTCCCGAACGGAAGGTACGACCCTCATGAGCGAGTCCCAGCGCTGGGATGACGTCGACGACTACTTCACCGGCCTCCTGGCCCCGGCCGACGAGGTCCTGGAGGCGGCACTGCGCGACAGCGACGCGGCGGGGCTGCCGCCCATCAGCGTCGCGCCGAACCAGGGCAAGCTGCTCCAGCTGCTCGCCCAGATCCAGGGCGCCCGCAACATCCTGGAGATCGGCACGCTCGGCGGCTACAGCACCATCTGGCTGGGCCGCGCGCTCCCGGCCGACGGCCGGCTGGTCACCCTGGAGTACGACGGGAAGCACGCCGAGGTCGCCCGCCGCAACCTCGCCCGGGCCGGCCTCGACTCCATCGCCGAGGTGCGGACGGGTCCCGCCCTGGAGTCGCTGCCCAAGCTGGCCGACGAGAACCCCGAGCCGTTCGACCTGGTCTTCATCGACGCCGACAAGGTCAACAACCCGCACTACGTGGAGTGGGCCGTCCGGCTCACCACCACGGGCAGCCTGATCATCGTCGACAACGTGGTGCGCGGCGGCGCGGTGACCGACCCGGACTCCACCGACCCGAGCGTGCGCGGCACCCGCGGCGCCCTCCAACTCATCGCCGAGCACCCGAGGTTGAGCGGCACGGCGATCCAGACGGTGGGCAGCAAGGGGTACGACGGCTTCGCGCTGGCGAGGGTCGTGGCGTAACCGGGGAGTCCCCGCCCGGCCTCAACCCTCGTGGTAGAAGCCCACGTTGACGCTGCGCGGCCCGGTGCGGTCCTGGACGATGATCTCTCCGGCACCGCCCCGGGGCAGCGGCACGCTTCCTCCGTACGGCACGGTCTGGGCGTACTCGCCGACCACCAGCCGGACTTCGGAGGACGGGTCGGGCTGGGAGCCCTGGAGCCACGAGAGGTGCCAGGTGTTGTCGGGGCCGCACAGGAACTCCAGGTGGACCCGGGAGACGAACAGCCAGTCGTCGGGGGTGACGAGACGGCACACCGCCTTGTCCCGGCCCACCCGCATGATGGCCCCCGGTTCGCTGGGCGCCTCGGCCATGAGCATGCCGGCGGTGGCGCCGGCTTCCGTCCCGGAGACGGTGGCCATGGTGAGTTCGAGCACGTGCGCTCCTTCAGATGAGCAATCCCTGTACGGCAGCCATGTTGCCGTACCGCCGCCGCATGATAAATCGCCCCATCGTCGGCTCGGGCGAGGTCCGGCAGAATGGACACATGACCGAACGCAAACCACCTGGTGTGAGTTTCGAGTCCTGGGTCGACAGACAGATCCGCGAGGCGGAGGCGCGCGGGGAGTTCGCCCAGCTTCCCGGTGCGGGCAAGCCGTTGGCCGACGGTCCTGACACGTCGTACGACGAACTGTGGTGGGTCAAGCAGAAGATGGCCCGCGAGGGGCTGTCGGTCCTGCCGCCGACGCTGGCCCTGCGCAAGGAGGCGGAGGACGCGCTGGCGGCGGCGCACAAGGCCCCCTCCGAGGGGGCGGTCCGCCGGATCGTGACGGAGATCAACGCCAAGATCCGCGACATGATGTTCAAGCCGCCGCCCGGCCCCCCGCTGGGCCTCAAGCCGTACGACGTCGACGAGGTCGTACGGCAGTGGCGGGAGGCGCGGGCGGAGTAGCGGGTACGGGTCTCAGCTGCTCAGCATCCGTTCCGCCAGTTCACGGTAGTTCCGCAGGGCGAGCCGGAGCTTCTCGGTGTCGCCGGTGTCGGCGCCGCCGGTGGACTGCCAGGACCCGCGTACGGTCCGGCGGGTGCGCTCGACGGCCTCCGTGAAACGCTCGGTGACCTCCGCCAGTACGCGGTCGGCCTCCTCGACGGAGTCCTGGGGGCCGTCCACGAACCCGGTGACGGCGTGCTGGAGCCGCAGCGTGAGCTTGTCCCGCTCGTCCTGCGGGAGCAGCGCCATCGCGTGGGACGCCTGGGAGGACCGGTCCGACGACGGCCGGGCCTCGTGGGCACGGGCGGGGGCCGGTGCGGCGGACGGCGGCGGCGGTACGGCGGGAGCGCCGGCCGGCTTCTCCGCGCGCGGGTCGGGAGTCCCGGTGGCGGTCCTCTCGGTGGGGGTCCTCCCGGTGTCGGTCCTCCCGGTACCCGCCGTCCTGATGTCAGTCCTGTCGGTGCCGGTCCTGTCGGTACCCGCCGTACCCGCCCTGTCGGTGTCCGGCTTCTCTCCGCGGAGGTCCGGCTTCCGGGTGTCCGGGTCCGACTTCTGGGTGTCGGGGTCCGGCTTCTGGGTGTCCGGGCGCTTCATGTCCCGGTTCTCGATGTCCGTCATGTGGGTCAACTCCCCTTTAACTGAAGCTTGTTGAGTCGTGACTTCGACTTCGGCCGGTGGTGCTCACCCTGGCCGACCAGGTCGTCGAAGAAGGCGCGGGCCTCGATCATGGCCGTGCGCATCTCCTCCGTGTCGGGTTGCTTCTCGAGGGCGGCGCCGTGCACGCGCCGGTAGCCGTGCACATGCTGGGCGTGGTGCACGGAGAGCGCGTCGAGCTGCTCCTCGTACTGGCCGCCGTCGGGGAAGCCACGGGCGCCGGCCAGCTCGCCGAGGAGCAGGTCCGCGTCGGCGACCGCCTGCTGCGGCGACTCGACGAACTGTTCCTGGGCGGCCGTCCAGCGGGCCGCGAACCGTTCGCGCTCGGCGGGCTCCAGCGGACGTTCCCGCAGGTCGCCGTGGCGTTGGACGCGCTCGGCGAGTTCGTGGTCGGCTGCCTTGGTGTCCCCGTCGTGACGGGAGACGGCCCGCTCGTACTCGGGCCCGAAGCGCCGTTTCAGATCGCGTGGGCCGTGGGTACCGGCGGCCCGCCGGTTCAGGGTGACCGCGGCCACGGCGAGTGCCGCGACGACGACGATCACGATCAGAACGATGATCACTCCTGTGGACATGAATGCCTTCCGGATCTCCTCGACCGATTGCTCGTCGGACGGCTTCTCGTCAGACGACTTCTCGTCAGATTCCGGGTTGCCCAGAAGGCCCTCCCCAAACTGAACAGCCTCGACCGAGCGTCAACCGAGCCTGTCCGCCGAGCCGTTGTGCGGCTGTTCCGCGTCCGAACCGCACAGTTCCTCGTTCAGGAGCTTCACCAGCTGGACCAGGTCGGTGGGCCGGTCCGGACCCCACCAGTCGCCCAGCAGCTCGGCCAGGGACTCCTCGCGGGCGTGTGCCAGCCGTTCGGCGACCTCGCGGCCCTCGTCGGTGAGGACCATGTCGAGGCCCTCGCGTACGCCGAGCCGCCGTTCCTCGACCTGCCGGGCGGCCTCGATGATCACGGTCAGCGGTACGGAACTGCGCTCGGCCAGCACCGAGGGCTCCGCCCAGCCGTACCGCCGGATGCGCAGCAGCAGCCAGCTCGCCGCCGGGTACAGGTCGTAGCCGGCCCTGGCGGTGATGGTCCGGTAGATCTCGCGGCGCCCCTCCCGGGTGCCGAGCACGGACAGCGCACGGCACACCTCGTCGTACGACGACCGCTGGACGGGGTTGCTGGCGAGGGTCTCCGTGACGTCGGGGGCGGTCACCGAGCCGCGCAGCTTGTCCTCGCGCAGGAACCAGGCGAGGACGAAGCCGAGAACGGCGACCGGGGCGGCGTACAGGAAGACGTCGGTGATGGCGGACGCGTAGGCCTCAAGGGCCGCCGGGCGGAGCGCCGAGGGGAGGGCGGCGATGCCGCGCGGGTCGGCCTCCAGGGCGTCCACCGAGACCCCGGTGGGCAGTCGGTCGCCCCGGAAGGCGTCCGTGAGCTTGTCGCCGAGGCGGCTGGAGAAGACCGTACCGAAGACGGCCACACCGAAGGAGGCGCCGATGGAGCGGAAGAAGGTGGCGCCGGAGGTGGCGACGCCGAGATCCTCGTACGAGACGGCGTTCTGCACGATCAGCACCAGGACCTGCATGACGAGGCCGAGGCCCAGGCCGAAGACGAGGAAGTAGGCGCTCATCTCGCCGGTGGAGCTGTGCTCGTCGAGCCGGTGGAGCAGAAGGAGGCCGAGGGCCGTGACGCCGGTGCCCGCGATGGGGAACACCTTCCAGCGGCCCGTACGGCTGACGATCTGCCCGGAGACGGTGGAGGCGACGAGCAGCCCGAGCACCATCGGGAGCATGTGCACGCCGGACATGGTCGGGGAGACGCCCTGGACGACCTGGAGGAAGGTCGGCAGATAGGTCATCGCGCCGAACATGGCGAAGCCGACGATGAAGCTGATGACGGCGGTGAGGGTGAAGGTGCGCAGCCGGAACAGCTTGAGCGGGAGGACGGGTTCGGCGGCCCGGCGCTCGGCGAGAACGAAGCCGAAGGTGAGGACGACGCCGAGCACCGCGAGGCCGACGATCCGCGCCGAGCCCCACCCCCAGGAGGCGCCGAGGGACGTGACGAGGATCAGACAGGTGGCGACGGAAGCGATGAGAAGAGTACCGAGGTAGTCGATGACGTGCCGTTCGGACCGGCGCGGGATGCGCAGGACGGTCGCGATGACGGCGAGGGCGACGGCGCCGACGGGCAGGTTGACGTAGAACACCCAGCGCCAGCTGAGGTGTTCGGTGAAGAGCCCGCCGAGCAGCGGGCCCAGCACACTCGTCGCCCCGAACACGGCACCGAACAGCCCCTGGTAGCGCCCGCGTTCACGCGGCGGGACCAGATCCCCCACGATCGCCATCGACAGCACCATCAGCCCGCCACCGCCGAGCCCCTGAAGCGCCCGGAAACCGATGAGCTGGGGCATGTTCTGCGCCATACCGCACAGCGCCGAGCCGATCAGAAAGATCACGATCGCGGCCTGGAACAACCGCTTCCGGCCGTACTGGTCGCCGAGCTTGCCCCAGAGGGGGGTCGCGGCGGTGGACGCGAGCAGATAGGCGGTGACCACCCAGGACAGGTGGTCCATGCCGCCGAGGTCGCTGACGATGGTCGGCAGCGCGGTCGACACGATGGTCTGGTCGAGGGCGGCGAGCAGCATGCCGAGCAGCAGGGCGCCGATGGAGACGAGGACGTTCCCGGGCACGTGTTCGGGCCCGGAAGTCGTCGGCCTTTCACCCGCCACATCTCCCGTCCTACCGCGCGCTTCCCCGGCCATGAAGTCCTCCTGTGACTCTCGTAACACCCCCATCGTGGTCGGTGTGACCGGTTATGGCCTGTCGAATCCCCACGAGATTCGATGGAACCCCGGATTCCGGGGGCGTACGGGAGAAGGTGTGAAGAGGCTCTGGATAATCTCTGACGTTCGTACGGGGGTTCGTACGGGGAAGGAACAGACGCGCAGTGAACGATCCGAAGGGGCATGTGTGTCCGGAGTGCGGCGCGCCCCGGGGAGCCGACAACACGCCCTCCTGCGCCTGCGCCGAACGCGCGGCCGACGCCCACATAGAGAACCGCACGGCGGAGGCAGCGGCGGCAGAGGATTTCGACCCCCTGCGCATACGCCCGTACGTGGAACTGACCCCGGAACCTCCCGCATCACCACCCTCGCCCCCCGACCCGGCGACCGACGTGACGATGCCACTGCCGGCGGTGGTCCAGGATCCCGGCTGGGCGGAGGAGGCGGCCACGGCGGCGATACCGTCGGTACCGAGCCCTCCGGACGCGCACCCGTCCGGCTCGGCCGAGGACGAGGACGACGAGCAGGAGGAAGAGTCGGGCAACCGGCCCCGGGTCCTGCTCCTCGGCGCCGCCGGAGCGGTCGTCGTGATCCTGGCGGCGGGTGGACTGGCGGGCGGGATGTTCACGTACGACAAGCCGTCCCGGAACAACACGGCCGCCCAGGAGGTACGGGAGAGCGTGCCGGCCGCGACGACCAGCGCGGCGTCCCCGACCCCGTCCAGCAGCCCTACGGCATCGAAGTCGGCGCCCCCCTCCCCGACCCCAACTCTTAGCGAGACCCCGACCCCCACACCCACCCCGACGTCCGCCGCCCCGACCCCGACCAGGTCGGCCACCCCGAGCCAGGCCCCGACGACCGCCCAGGCCACCGGCACGATCACCCCGGCCCCCGGCGACGACGACAAGGAAACCGCCCCCGTCCTACGCCCCGGCGACACGGGCGACGAGGTCCTCGAACTCCAACTGCGACTCCGCCAGTTGGCGCTCTACGTGAACGACCTCGACGGCGTCTACGACGACAACGTCGAGAACGCGGTGACCGCCTTCCAGACGACCCGCAGCATCGACCCGGAGGAACAGGGCGTATACGACAGAACAACCCGAGAACGCCTGGAGTCGGAGACAACGGAGCCGTGAGGCGGCACGGGCGGCACGGGGCGCCAAAACGCCGGCGCCGTAGACGCGCCCGTCTTTAGGGGCGCGGGGAACTGCGCGACCAGCCCCCACCGCCCCGCGGACTCAACACCACCAGAGCCACAGACGAGCCCGCCTTTAGGGGCGCGAGGAACTGCGCGACAAGCCCCCACCGGACCCGCGGCCAAAAAACCGCCGACCCTGCGGAGCATTCAGCCGACGTACACCCGCAACTCCCCGCCAGCCACACCCTCAACCCGCACCCCCGTCAGATCCGCCACCACCACATCCGGCCGGTGATAGTGGGCCCGAGGCCCAACCCCCACCACCCGCATCCCCGCGGAGCGCCCCGCCAAGATCCCAGCCCCCGAATCCTCGAACACCAAACAGTCCGCAGGATCGACACCCAACTCAGCCGCCCCCTTCAGAAACCCCTCAGGATCCGGCTTGCTCGCACCGACGGACTCGGCGGTGACCCGGACATCCGGCAGCGCCAACCCCGCCGCAGCCATCCGCGCGGTCGACAGAGCGACGTCGGCGGAGGTCACCAGCGCATGCGGAAGCCCACGCAGGGACGCCAGGAACTCGACGGCACCCGGTATCGCGACGACCCCGTCCAGATCGGCGGTCTCCTCCGCGAGCATGCGCGCGTTGTCGGCGTAGTTCTGCTCGACGGGCCGGTCGGGCAGCAGTACGGCCATGGAGGCGTACCCCTGCCGTCCGTGCACCACCTTCATGACCTCGTCGCCGTCCAGCCCGTGCTGGTCGGCCCAGCGCCGCCAGATGCGTTCGACGACGACGTCCGAGTTGACGAGGGTGCCGTCCATGTCGAGGAGAAGGGCACGGGCGGTGAGCACGGTGGGGACCGTCATCGGCAGGCTCCAAGACACGGGCGCGGGTACGGACACGAATACGGGTACGGGACCAAGGCGGCCCCGCCCGCCGGTCAGGGAGAACGGGCGGGAGCCACTTTGTTCCTACACGGTACAAAAGAAACGGCGCCGCCCGCTACCGCCTTCGGCAACAGTTCACCAACCGGCCATCCACAAAGCGGCCCCTACCCAGCCACCGCCTCCCAAAGACTCCACACCCCGAGCGCCAGCATCAGCACGGCCGCCACCTTGGTGATCAGCTCCAGCGGCACCCGCTTCATCAGCGCCCGACCGCCCACGATCCCGAGCCCGGCGACCGCCCACAGCGCGAGCACCGCGCCGAGGCCGACGGAGAGCGGGTCGTCGTAACGGGCGGCGAGGTTGGCGGTCATGATCTGCGTGAGATCGCCGAACTCGGCGACGAGGATGAGCATGAAGCCGGCCCCGGACACCTTCCAGAAGGACTGGTCCTCGGGCCGCCGCACCTCTGCCTCGTCCTCCCCTTTCTTCATCAGCAGCACCGCGGCACCACCCAGGAAGAGCACGCCGGTCAGCGCGTGGAGCAGCTGCTGCGGCAGGAGCGTGAGCACGCTGCCCGCGGCGACGGCGAGCACGACATGCAGCGTGAACGCGGCGGCGACGCCGGCGAAGACGTACGAGGCGCGATAGCGGGTGCCGAGGACGAGCCCGGCGAGGGCGGTCTTGTCCGGCAGTTCGGCGAGGAAGACGACGCCGAACACCAGCGCCGTCACGGTGAAGCTGATCAAGGTTCCTCAATCGGTCGGGGCCGCCCCACCGAGAGTGTTACCGCTGAACGACACCTCGGCACGGCAGCACACAGTCAGTGCACTACTGGCCGAAGGTCTCGCTGGCGGGCCACACATGGCCTGCCTCCGGGCGCCGGCTCAGACGAGCTGAGCAGTATGTCGACGGTCCGGCGAAGAGCTACTCCCCTTCTGCGCCGTCCATCGTACGCGACGCGTCAGGTACAAGGATCGGCGTAGGGGATACCGGGGAGCGGCCAGTCGGCCGACCCCCGCACGGGCAGCGCGCCCCGGGCCAGCTCCGGCAGCAGGCCCGCTTACAGCAGCGAGGACTTCCCGGCGCCCGAGGGCGCGACCACGGCCACCGGGCCGCCGGTGCGCAGCCGTTCGTCCAGCCGGAGGAGGAGATCGGCGGTTGCGGTGTCCCGGCCGAAGAACCACGGGGACTGCTCGGGGCCGAAGGCGGAGAGCCCCGGGTACGGACAGTCGCCGAGGCGTGCGCCTGCGGTGGCCCGGCGGGGGAACTGCCAGTCCGTCTCCAGCGCGGACACCACCCCGGAGGTGACGCCTGAGGTGACGCCGGAATCGATGCCGGGAGCCGCCCCCGGAGCCGCCGCACCCTCCAGCGCCGCCAGCAACCGCATACGCGCCTGCCCGAACTCCGCGCCCACCGTGTCGGCCTCCGCCTCGGGCCGCACCCGGCGCCACAGGGCGACGAGCGCCCGTTTCGCCTGCCGCCAGGAGTCGGTGGCCATCGCCCCGACGAGTGCCGTTCCGACCGCCACCGCCAGCGGATCCATGTCAGCCCCCAGCGGATCCCGCGCGCCCCCGTGACCGCGGGTCCTGGATGTCACGGTAGCCCTGACGGCCGGTGCAGGTGTCCGAAACGACGCCACTTTCCGCACCATTCAGCCCTGTTACGGCACCAAAGGAATCAAAGGCGTCAACTACACCATTCACCCCGGCCGTTGCGCACCCTAGAGAATCAAGGCCCGACACCTTGCCTTGACATGCGCACGTCACTAACTTCTTACCCAACGCTCATTCCCCGGCAACACTGCGACGCGAACATTCACTCGCTCGCGTTCAACACCCCCACCCCCCGAGGGAGTTCGCATGCCGAAGTTCTACGCGCGTCGACGACTCAGTCTACTCGCCGCTCTCACCGGACTCATAGCATCGGTCGGACTTTTCAACGGTCCGACCGCCTCCGCCGCTCTCCCCACCCCGGTCAGCGCCGCCACCGCCCGCACCTACCTCGCCTCGCTCACCGTGGCGACCGAGGACCGCACCGGCTACGACCGCGACCTGTTCAACCACTGGATCACCATCTCCGGCACCTGCAACACCCGTGAGACGGTCCTGAAGCGGGACGGTACGAACGTCGTCACCAGCTCCGCCTGTGCCGCCACCAGCGGCTCCTGGTACTCCGTGTACGACGGCGCCACCTGGACCGCCGCCTCCGACCTCGACATCGACCACCTGGTCCCGCTGGCCGAGGCCTGGGACTCCGGCGCCGACTCCTGGAGCAGCGCCACCCGCCAGGCGTTCGCCAACGACCTCACCCGGCCCCAGCTCATCGCCGTCACGGACAACGTGAACCAGTCGAAGAGCGACCAGGACCCGGCCGAGTGGATGCCGTCGGTCACTTCCTACGCCTGCACGTACGTGCGCGCCTGGGTCCAGGTCAAGTACTACTACGACCTGTCGATCGACTCGGCCGAGAAGACCAAGCTCAGCTCGGTCCTCAGCGGCTGCTGATCAGCCACCGGCCACTCGCTGATCATCCCCCACTGATCAGCGACTGATCAACTGCACCATGCACGGAACCTCCCCACCCTCCCCCGTCGTCCGTACCGTACGGTGCGACGGAGGAGGGTGATCACGTTGGCGACACTGCGCCTGGGACCGCTGCTGAGGTACGCCGACGAGTCGTCCGCGACCGTCTGGGTCGAGGCGAGTCGTCCATGCACGGCCGAGGCGCGCTGCGCGGACGGCTCGGGCGGTGAGACACGCACCTTCCAGGTCGCAGGCCACCACTACGCGCTGATCGAGGTGACCGGCCTCGCACCGGGCACGACGACACCGTACGAGGTGTTCCTGGACGGCGTCCGCGTGTGGCCGCTGCCCGACGCGGCCTTCTCCCGGTTCCCGCCCTCCGTCATCCGCACCGCCGAGGACGGAGAGAGCGAGTCGGAGGGCGACGGGTTCCGGGTCGCCTTCGGCTCCTGCCGCTGGGCCGCGCCGCCCGCCGACGACAAGGACCCGGTCGGCGCCGACGCCCTGGACACCCTGGCCGCGCGCATCGCCGCCGACCCCACGGCCGAACGCCCGGACGTGCTCCTCCTGTTGGGTGACCAGGTGTACGCCGACGAGGTGTCCGACGCCACCCGCCGCTGGCTGGCCGCCCGCCGCGACCTGTCCGAACCGCCGGGCGCCGAGGTCGCGGACTACGAGGAGTACACCCACCTCTACTACGAGTCCTGGCTCGACCCCGAGGTCCGCTGGCTGCTGTCCACCGTCCCCACCTGCATGATCTTCGACGACCACGACGTCATCGACGACTGGAACACCAGCGCGGCCTGGCTGGCCGACATGCGGGAGACCCCGTGGTGGCGCGAGCGGCTGCTGAGCGGCCTGATGTCGTACTGGGTGCACCAGCACCTGGGCAACCTCTCCCCGGCCGAACTCGCCGACGACCCGCTGTACGCGGCCGTACGCGAGAGCCCCGACGGTACGGACGTCCTGCGCGCCTTCGCCGCCAAGGCCGACGCCGACGCCGCCTCGGTCCGCTGGAGCTACCGGCGCGACTTCGGCCGCGTCCGCCTGCTGATGGTGGACAGCAGGGCGGCCCGCGTCCTCGACGAGGACAGCCGCGCGATGCTGGACCCGGGCGAGGCGGAATGGGTGCGGGAACAGGCGCTGGACGCCCCCGGCTCGTACGACCACCTCCTCATCGGCACCTCGCTGCCCTGGCTGCTGCCGCACCTCGTGCACGACGCCGAGGCCTGGGACGCGGCCCTGTGCCGGGGTGAACGGGGCGCGCGCTGGGCCCGGTTCGGGGAGAAACTGCGCCGTGCGGCCGACCTCGAACACTGGGCGGCGTTCACCACCTCGTTCACCGACCTGGCCGCTCTGATCGCGGAGGCCGGCTCGGGACCCGGGGCCCCGGCGACGGTCCTGGTCCTGTCGGGAGACGTCCACCACGCCTACGCGGCCGAGCCCACCTGGCCCGAGGCCGACCGCCCAGACGCGCGCGTCCTCCAGCTGACCTGCTCCCCCGTCCACAACGCCATCCCCCGCCACATAAAGGTCGGCTTCCACCTGGGCTGGAGCGCTCTGGGCCGCGCCCTGGGCCGCCGCTTCGCCCGGCACGGCCGGGTCCCGCACCCACCGGTCACCTGGCGCCGGACGGGCGGCCCCTGGTTCGGCAACATGCTGATGACCCTGACCCTGCACGGCCGTTCGGCCCGGCTGCGGCTGGACCGGGTCCGGGAGCAGAAGGGCAGCGCCGCGCAGCTGGAGACGGTCACGGAGTCGCAGCTGAGCGGGTGAGGCTTCCAGCGAGCCTTCCAGTGAGGCTTCCCACACCGGCGGCGATCCCCGTCCCCGGTGCTCGGCTCTCCCGCCTCCCGGCGGCATGATGAGGCGGACCGTCCGCTTCCGGTGGACGGTCTGCTGCCATCGCGCCCCACACGCCCGGGAGTAACCACCTTGTCTCCAGCGCCCGTCGAGCCGCCGTCCAGGACCGCCCCGGAGGCCACGCCCCGGCCCCCCTCCGTGTCCGTCGCCCTGGTCGGTGCCGGACCGCGCGGCACCAGCGTGCTGGAACGTGTCTGCGCCTCCGCACCGGAACTCCTGGCACCCGGGACCCGGTTGACCGTCCACGTCGTCGACCCGGCACCGCCGGGCGCGGGCCGGGTCTGGCGCACCTCGCAGTCGCCCCGGCTGCTGATGAACACCGTGGCCTGCCAGGTGACCCTCTTCACCGACGACAGCGTGGACTGCTCGGGCCCGGTCCGGCCCGGCCCGAGCCTGTACGAGTGGGCGCGCGAAGAGGGCGGCGAGGAAGGCGAGTTGGGGCCGGACGACTACCCGACCCGCGCCCACTACGGGCGTTACCTGGAGTGGGTGTTCGCGAAGACCGTGCGCGAGGCGCCGCCCGCCGTACACGTCGAGACCCACGCGACCCGCGCGATCCGCCTCGACGACGCCCCCGACGGCAGTCAGACCCTCACCCTCACCAACGGCCGCACCCTGTCCGCCCTTTCGGCCGTCGTCCTCGCCCAGGGCCACCTCCCCCTCGTCCCGGACGAGGAACAACAGCACCTCACCGCGTACGCCGCCCGGCACGGCCTCTGCCACATCCCGCCCGCCAACCCGGCCGACGTCGACCTCTCCCCGCTCGCCCCCGGCGAACCGGTCCTGCTGCGCGGCCTGGGCCTCAACTTCTTCGACCACCTCACCCTCCTGACGACAGGCCGAGGCGGCCGTTTCGTCCACGACCCCGAGGGCGGACTGCGCTACGTGCCCTCCGGCCGCGAACCACGCCTCTACGCCGGTTCGCGGCGCGGCATCCCGTACCAGGCACGCGGCGACAACGCGAAGGGCCCGTACGGCAGGCACACCCCGCTCGTCCTCACCTCCGAGGCGATAGCCGGCTTCCGCAAACGCGCCGACTCCGGCGAGGCACCCGACTTCCGCACCGAGATATGGCCGCTGGTGGCGAAGGAGGTCGAGACGGTCCACTACGAAACCCTGCTGCGTACACGGCAGTCGACCGCCCACTCGCTCGGATCACTCGGCTCGCTCGACGACTTCCGGGACCGCTTCCTCGCCGCCCCGCACGGCACCCCCCAAGAGACGGCCGTACTCGACGAGTTCGGCGTACCGGAGGTCGAACGCTGGTCCTGGGAGCGGATTTCGCGGCCGTACGCCGGACAGGTCTTCCCCGATGCCGCCGCCTGGCGGAGCTGGCTGCTGACCCATCTGCGCGAGGACGCCGCCCAGGCCGCGCTGGGCAATGTCGACGGGCCCGTGAAGGCCGCCCAGGACGTACTGCGCGACCTGCGCAACGAGTTGCGGCTGATCGTCGACCACGGTGGACTGCCGGGCGGCTCGCGCCGGGACCACCTGGACCGCTGGTACACCCCGCTCAACGCCTTCCTGTCCATCGGGCCGCCCCGGCGGCGCGTCGAGGAGCTGGCGGCGCTGGTGACGGCGGGCGTGGTGGAGGTGCTCGGGCCCCGGCTGGACGTACGGGCCGAGGACGGGGCCTGGGTGGCGCACTCCCGGGACGTGCCGGGCTCGGCCGTACGCGTGACCGCGCTCATAGAGGCACGGCTGCCGGAGCCCGACCTGCGCCGCACGGCCGACCCCCTCCTCGCCGGGCTCCTGCGGACGGGCCGGGCGAGGACCCACGTCACGGACGGCTACGAGACCGGCGGACTGGACGTGTCACCGCGCCCGTATCTCCTGATGGACCGTCAAGGTCGGCCACAGGAGCGGAGGTTGGCGTTCGGGGTGCCCACGGAGGGCGTGCACTGGGTGACCGCGGCAGGGGCCCGCCCCGGCGTAGATTCGGTCACATTTTCGGACGCGGACGCGGTGGCCCGGGCGGTGCTGCGCATGCCCCCACTCGCGGTCCCACGTGCGGCGATCGACGAACCGGAAGGGCGCACGGAGGCCTGTCCGGAGGCAGAGCAGCGGCTGAATGTTGAACTTGCAAGCATTGATTAGACCCCCCTACGGTGGACTACCCGCTCGGTTCATCCCCCAGGAACGCTCCGTCCCCGGACGGAGCGATTCAGACCGAAGGAGACATCCCCCACATGTCCGTTCGTCTCAACAAAGCCCAGCCCTACGCCATCGGCCTCTTCCGGATCGTGGTCGGCCTGCTCTACGCCTGCCACGGCGCCCGTTCGCTCTTCGGCGTCCTCGGCGGTGAGCAGACCGTCGCGGTCGGCACCTGGCCCGGCTGGTACGCGGCCGTGATCGAACTGGTCGGCGGCAGCCTGATCGTGCTGGGCCTCGGCACCCGCGGCGCGGCGTTCATCGCCTCGGGCGCGATGGCGTACGCGTACTTCAACGTGCACCAGCCCAACGCCCTCATGCCGATCCAGAACCAGGGCGAACTGGCCGCCGCCTTCTGCTGGGCGTTCTTCCTGCTGGTCTTCACCGGCTCCGGCGCCTTCGGCGTGGACCGGCTCTTCACCAGGCGCTCGTCGGACGCGACAAGGACGTCCCGGGACCAGACGCCGATAGCGGCCTGACCCATCTGACCCGACCCGACACACCGGTGCCCGCCCCCGCGTTCAGGGGACGGGCACCGGCGCGCGTCGGAGTGAACATGGTGTGGCGAACACATGAGCCCCCGGTGGATCTGCTGTCGGACCCCAGGCGTACGCTGTATGGCTGTCACACGCCGCCCGCCGCTCCCCCGCGAGGTAGCGGCACGGGATCGGGCGAACGGGGGAGTCACGGGGAGTCTGCGGTGCTTGAGAGTGTGGGGTCACTGACCGGGACCCCGTGGATCTACGCCCTGGTGGGCGTGTCCGTCCTGTTCGACGTCCTCGTACCGGTACTGCCGAGCGGAGTCCTGGTCATCACGGCCGCCACGGCTGCCGCCGCCGGTTCGGGCGCGGCCACCGGACAGGTTGCGCAGGAGGTCCCCGACATCCTCGCGCTCACCCTGTGCGCGGCCACGGCATCGGTCCTCGGCGACCTGGTGGCGTACCGGCTGGCCTGGCACGGCGGGGCCCGACTGGACCGTGCGATCGCCCGCTCCCGGCGCCTGACCAGCGCGCAGGAACGTCTCGGCCAGGCCCTCGCCCACAGCGGCGGCATCCTGGTCGTCGTCGCCCGCTTCGCCCCGGCAGGCCGCTCGGTCGTCTCCCTGGGCGCCGGCGCCGCCCACCGCCGAGTCGGCGAGTTCCTCCCCTGGTCCATCGTGGCGGGCCTGGCCTGGGCCGCGTACAGCGTCGCCCTCGGCTACTTCGGCGGCCAATGGCTCGGCGCAACCTGGCTGGCAACGGCCGTCTCGGTAGCAGCCCTCTTCGGCGCGGGCGCGGGAGCAGCATTCCTGATGCGCCGCCCACGGGTGACGGGCGGCCAAGGGGCCCCTGTTTAACGGACATTGAGGAGACGCGCCCGATAGGGGCGCGGGGAACTGCGCGACAAGCCACAACGAGCAAGCACCCGCCAACGCACAGAACCCCCCACCCCTCCAGGCGCCCCAACCCCCGTAGGCACCCCAATCCCCGCCCGAATTCCCCCGGTTGAGAAAACCCCTTCTGTCACAACCGTTGACTTCACCGTCCCCCGGCTCTAATTTCAGCGCGCCCCCCCAGCGTTCGGTTCGCCGATCGCCGTTCGAAATACCGACCAAGCCCTCCGGGAGCCGCATGTACCCCCCGCCGCGCTCATCCCTCTTCAGACGCACAGCAATCCGAGCCCTAGCCCTGGCAACAGCGGCAGCAGCAGCCCTCGTCTTCGCCCAACCACAGGCCGACGAAGCCACCACGACCCTCGACAACACCACCCCCGTCGCCGCCTCCACCCGCCAGATCCCCGTCCCCACCGCCCCCATGGGCTGGGCCTCCTGGAACAGCTTCGCGGCGGTCATCGACTACAACGTGATCAAGGGCCAGGTCGACGCGTTCGTCGCCGCGGGCCTTCCGGCGGCCGGGTACAACCACATCAACATCGACGAGGGCTGGTGGCAGGGGACTCGGGACAGTGCCGGCAACATCACCGTCGACACGGCCGAGTGGCCCGGCGGTATGAGCGCCATCGCCGACTACATCCACAGCAAGGGCCTCAAGGCCGGCATCTACACCGACGCAGGCAAGGACGGCTGCGGCTACTACTACCCGACCGGCCGCCCCGCCGCCCCGGGCAGCGGCAGCGAGGGCCACTACGCCCAGGACATGCTCCAGTTCTCCCAGTGGGGCTTCGACTACGTCAAGGTCGACTGGTGCGGCGGTGACGCCGAAGGGCTCGACGCGGCGACCACGTACAAGGCGATCAGCGACGCGGTGGCCACCGCGTCCGCCACCACCGGACGCCCGCTCACCCTCTCCATCTGCAACTGGGGCTACCAGAACACCTGGAACTGGGCCCCGGGCCTCGCGCCCCTGTACCGGACCAGCACCGACATCATCTTCTGGGGCAACAGCCCCTCGATGTCGAACATGCTGTCCAACTACGACCAGGGTCTGCACCCCACCGCCCAGCACACCGGCTACTACAACGACCCGGACATGCTGATGGTCGGCATGACCGGCCTCACCGCCGCCCAGAACCGCACCCACATGGCGCTGTGGGCCATCTCCGGCGCCCCGCTGCTGGCCGGCAACAACCTCTCGACGATGACCGCCGAGTCCGCCGCGATCCTCAAGAACCCCGAGGTCATCGCCGTCGACCAGGACGTGCGAGGCCTCCAGGGCGTCAAGGTCGCCGAGGACACCACGGGCGCACAGGTGTACGGGAAGACGCTGTCCGGCACCGGCAAGCGTGCCGCCGTGCTCCTCAACCGCACCTCCTCCACCCAGAACATCACCGTCCGCTGGGCCGACCTGGGCCTGACGAGCGCGTCCGCGACCGTCCGTGACCTGTGGAGCCGTACGAACATCGGCTCGTACGCCACCGGATACACGGCCAGTGTCCCGGCCGGCGGTTCGGTCATGCTCTCGATCACCGGCGGCACGGAGGCGGCGACCAGCGCGTACGAGCCCAACTCCGCCGCCACCTACACCGCCGTGAACGCGGCGAACACCGGTCTCGCGGTCGCCGACTTCACGTACACGAACAACACGAGCACCGCCCGTACGGCGACCCTCCAGGTCAACGGCCAGACCTCGACCAAGGTGTCCTTCCCGCCGACCGGCTCGACCCCGGGCACGATCTCCGTCCAGGTCTCCCTCTCCAAGGGCGCCGCCAACACGCTCGCCGTCACGAACGGCCCGACCCTGGGCACGCTGACCGTCCAGCCGGTGCCCGGTACGAACGGCAACCTGGTCGTCGGCACCCAGTCGAGCCGCTGCCTGGACATCTACAACAACACGATCACCAACGGCACCCAGGCCGAGCTGTGGGACTGCAACGGCGGCCGGAACCAGGCCTGGACGTACACCTCCCGCAAGGAACTCGTGGTGTACGGCAACAAGTGCCTGGACGCCTACGACAACGGCACGACCAACGGCACGAAGGTCGTCATCTGGGACTGCCACGGCGGCAACAACCAGAAGTGGAACGTCAACAGCGACGGCACGATCACGAACGTCAACGCGGGGATCTGCCTTGACGCGTATGGCGCGGGCACGGTGAACGGCACGCAGATGGTGCTGTGGGCCTGTGGCACTGGGGACAACCAGAAGTGGAGCTTGAGCTGACGGCTCCGCCGGTTGGGTGGTCCTTTGGCTGCCGGCCGGTGGGGGCTGGTCGCGCAGTTCCCCGCGCCCCTTAAGAGCGGTGGCGCGACGCGTGTCCCAGGACGCGTAAAAGCGGCAGCTCGGCGTGTGTCCTAGGACGCGCGCCGAGTTTCTGTCGTACCACCCCCGCCACGGACCTCGATCCCGGCGAGCAGCTCGGCCGTGGCCGTCGCGATGGCGTCGACGGCGTGTTCGAAGACCTCGCGGTTGTGGGCGGCCGGCGCCCGGAAGCCGGAGACCTTGCGGACGTACTGGAGGGCGGCGGCCCGGATCTCGTCCTCGGTGGCCTCTTCGGGGAGGACGGGCGGGCGTAGGGTCTTGATACTGCGGCACATGACTCCAGTCTCGCGCGTACGAGGGGACAGCGCGGGTCTGGACGGGAATAGGGCCGGTCACCGGCCGGATTGTGCAGTACATGACCTCCACCGAGCGCACCCCGGCCACCCCCCTCACCGTCGCCGTACTGGGTCCCGGGGGCGTCGGCGGCCTCCTCGCCGCCCTGCTCTCCCGGGCCGGGCACCGCGTGCTCTGCCTGGCCGGGGACGAGACCGCGCGGACGCTGCGCGAGGACGGAATCCGCGTCCGCAGCGGCCGGTTCGGGGAGTTCACGGCGGCGGTGGACGCGGCGAGCGGGCTGACGGAGGCGTCCGGCCCCGTCGACGCGATCCTCGTCACCGTCAAGCACACCCACCTCGACGCGGCCCTGGAACGCGTTCCGGCGAAGGCGCTGGGCGACGCCCTGGTCGTACCGTTCCTCAACGGCGTCGAACACCCGGCCGCCCTGCGCGCCCGCTACGGCGCCGACCGCGTCGCCCCGGCCGTGATCCGCGTCGAGTCGACCCGTACGGCACCCGGCGTGATCGAACACGCGAGCCCCTTCGTCGAGGTCGACCTGGCCGGCGACCCGGTGCCGCGCGAGCGTCTCGACGCGCTGGCCAGCGGCTTCACGGCCGCCGGACCGGCCACCCGCGTCCTGCCCGACGAGACGGCGGCGCTGTGGGCGAAGATGTCGTTCCTCGCCCCCTTCGCCCTGCTGACCACCCGGTACGGGCTCCCGCTGGGCGACATCCGCACCCGCCACCGCGACGAACTGACCGCCCTGGTCGAGGAGACGGCGGCGGTGAGCCTGGCCTCCGGCGGCCCCTCGGACCCCGCCCAGGCCCTGGCCCGCTACGACGACTTCGCCCCGGCCACCAGGTCGTCGATGCAGCGCGACGCCGAGGCGGGCCGCCCGCTGGAACTGGACGCGATCGGCGGGGCGTTGCTGCGCGCGGCCGAACGGCACGGCGTGGACGTACCGGTGGCGACACGGGTGGTGCGGGAGCTGGCGGCCGGGGCCCGCTGACCCTCCTCGCCCTCACCCTCATCCTCGTTCTCGTTCTCACCCTCCCCGACGGCACAGGACGGTTGTCCTGTGCCGTCGGGGTTCGCGTGGCCCGTGGACCGACCCGGGTGTCAGCCGATGTGGTAGCTGTCCCCGTAGACCTTCCAGTCCAGCGGCGGATCCAGGTTCAGGTTCCGCGCCCTGAGGAAGACCCGCTGAGCGGTGTCGACGCGGCTCGTGTCCGAGTGGGCCTCCTCCTGTTTCATCGCCCAGACCCGGGCGTCGAGGAACGCGTTCAGATACGTCACCTCGTCCCCGCCCCACGCCGGCGGGTTGGCGTTGGCCAGGGCCCGGCCGCGGATGCTGCCGAAGCTGGTGCTGTCGCCTCCGTTGCCGTGCATGACGATGGCGTCGTAGTACGCGAACTGGCCCAGGACGCCGATGCCGTCCGCCTTGCCCTGCCCGACGGCCGGGTTGAAGTAGACGCGGTCGCGTTCGTCGTTCTGCGCCTGCCGGAACGCCCCGTCCCGGGCCGCGCTCCGCCAGGCGTCGGGGAAGCCCGGGTCCAGGCCCTGGTGCGAGTCGCCGCCGTTGACGTCGCGCAGCGCGGGCAGGTATCCGGCCAGGACGTTGCCGGGCCGGCGCCGGGCGTAGAGCTCCACGAGGTCGAGCATGTCGCCGGTGCCGGAGCAGAAGCCGATGATCCCGGCGGTGTAGCCGCGGCCGTCGCCGATGTCCTCGATGTACTGGTACTGCGCCTGCCAGTCCAGCGAGGAGTTCTCCGCGCTGGACACCAGCCGCATGGCGATCTCCTTCTTCGCCGGGTCGTCGAGACCGACAGCCGCGGAGATGGCGGTGGCGGTGGCGGACTGGGCCGCCACGAGGGGGCCGGCCACGAGCGAGGCGCCTATCAGAGTGAGCAGGGCGCGGCGTGAGGTGTGTACATGGGGGGTGTGCACGGTGCCTCCGAGTGGGGTTCGGTAGTTCACGCGTTCTGTTAGGAAAGTTTCCTACCAGATTTTAAAGATGACGCATACCCGTCAAGCGAGACGGGGGCGAACCGATCTCACTCGTTCGCGTGAAGACCGGGAGGAAGTCCCCGAAGGAACTCGCATCCCAAAATCGAACAGGCGTACCATTGCCGCGTGGCGACGACCTATGACTTCCCGAGTGACCTCCTGGCCGGTCAGGAGGAGCTGCATCAGGTCCGGGCCGAGCTGTCGGCCCTGCTGAAGCGGCTCCCCTGGTCGGTCGAGCCGCTGGACGGTTTCAGTGACACCGGCGGCTGGCGCAAGGTGGAGCGCCCCGCCTCACCGGGCTGGACGGCCGACGAACAGGCCGAGGTGGAGAAACTGCGGCGCCGGGAGCACGAGCTGGCGGTGTTCGTGAGCGGCCACCGCTTCTGGGCCCAGGTCACGGGACCGGACCGGGTGGACGCACGCACGCGGCTCAAGCACGCGCACGAAGAGAGAAAAGACGGCGATGAGGGAAAAGACGGCGAAGACAGCCGTAAGTGACGACCCTCAGGACGTGGACGTGATGCGGAAACCTTCCCGCACCCGGTCGAAGACCGGCCGGTAGGTGTCCCACTGCTTCTCGGGCGCCGAGACGTAGATGTCGTACTCCCGGCCGCCCTCCTGCCCGAAGCCGAGGTTGATGGCGTGGAAGACGCGCTCCCGGCCCTCGAAGGTGAACTCCCAGATGGCGCCCTTCTGGCCCCGGTACGTCGTGCGCTGCATGTAGAGCTTGCGGTACCTGCCCCCGGGATAGTTGAGCTTCGTGTTCGCCTCGATGTCCTTGAAGTGCGCCAAGGTGTCGCCCGCGGGGTCCACGATGCCGATGGTGAGGCCGGTCAGCCGGGTCGGGTCTACGTAGATGACGTCGCCGGACGTCCGCTTGCTCAGCGTCCAGCCGTCCGGCACCGGGAAGGCGACGCCGAGCGCCTTCTCCGTGACCAGGTGGTAGCCGTCGGGGACGGGCGAGGGCGCGTACGTCGGAGTGGGACTCGTCGCCGAACCCGCGCTCCGCGTGCTGTCCTCGCCGGGCGAGTTCGCGTAGTAGAGGCCGCCCGCCGTGGCCCCGGCGACCAGGATCACCGCGACCGCGCTCCAGAGGACGGTGCGGCGCCCGCGCCTGCTGCGGGGCGGTACGGGGGCTGCCTTCGCGGCGCCGGTCCGCCTCCGGGTACCGCCGGTACGGTCGGGATCTGCGCCCGGTATCGACACCGGGACGGACGCCGTCCACGCGCGCGGCTGCGTGTCCTCGGTCACCGCCCGCAGCGCCAGTTCCGTCTCCTCCGCCGAGGGCCGCTCGGCCGGGTCCTTGGCCAGCAGGGCCGTGATCAGCGGCTCCAGCGGTCCGGCCAGCTTCATCGGCTCCACGGGTGCGGTGACGATGGAGTACGCCGTCTCGACCGGCGTCAGCCTGCGGAACGGCGGACGCCCTTCCACCGCCTGGTAGAGGGTCGCGCCGAGCGCCCAGAGATCGGAGGCGGGGCCGGGGACGTCGCCCTGGATGCGCTCCGGTGCCATGTAGTCGATGGAGCCGACGATCTCGCCGGTCCGGGTGAGGGTGCTGGTCCCGGTCGCGGTGGCGATGCCGAAGTCGGTGAGGACGACCCGGCCGCCCTCGGTGAGCAGGACGTTGCCCGGCTTGACGTCACGGTGCAGTACGCCGGCCTCGTGAGCGGCCCGCAGCGCGCCGACCATGCCCCGGCCGACCCGGGCGGCTTCCTCGGGCGAAACGGTTCCCCCGCTCTTGAGCAGGGCACCCAGGGTGGTGGAAGGGACGTACTCCATCACAATGCAGGGCAACCCGTCGTCCTCGACGACGTCATGGACGACGACCACGTTCGGGTGCGCGATCCGGGCGGCGCTCTGTGCCTCGCGGCGGGTGCGCTCGTACATCAGGGCCAGCTCGTCGTCGGCGAACCGCGAGTCCTCGTGCAGCCGCTTGAGCGCGACCCGGCGGTTGAGCATCTCGTCGGCGGCCAGCCAGACCGTGCCCATACCGCCACGGCCGATCTGCTCGGTCAGCCGGTACCGCCCGGCGATGAGCCGTCCCTCGTCCGACACCTGCGACACGGCAAACCCTTCTGATCCCACCGTCACTGCCGCTCACGATAACCGGCGTGCGCACGGGGCCGATCCGAAGGTCACGTTCACCACACTCGCCACACGAAGAGGCCCCCAGGCAGAACCGCCTGGGGGCCTCTTACTTGATCCTGGTGGGCGCGGACGGTTTCGAACCGCCGACATCCGCCTTGTAAGGGCGGCGCTCTACCACTGAGCTACGCGCCCAGGACGAGTCGTCAGCCTACATTGCCCGGGGCACTGCCTCGCAAACTCGTATCCGTCCCGGAGATCCCCGGGCCAGGTCTCGGGGGTTTTCCCCCGTATAGATCGGGGAGCGTCCCGGATGCCCTGGTGGGCGCCCGCTCCGTACGGTCGAAGAGTGTCGCAGGGCCGCTTCACCGATCGCCGATCATCGGTCCCGCGTTCGCCCTCAGGGGGAGAAGGACCATGACCCGATCAGCAGTTCAGCGCACCCGTACCCGCACCCGTTTCGTCGCGGTCACCGGTGTCGTGGCCGCGCTCGTCGTCACCGCGTCGGCCTGTGCCTCCGCCGGGGACGACAAGGATCCGGAGCAGCGTTCCTTCGCCTTGCAGGGGCGCACGCTCACCGTCGACTCGAACGACTCCGCGCTCGACATCGTCGCCGCCGACTCGAACAGCTCGGGCCGGATCGAGGTCACCCGCTGGTTCCAGGGTTCCGTCACCCTCGGCAACGACCCCAAGGTGACCTGGTCCATGGAGGACGACCGGCTCAGGCTGCGGGTGAAGTGCTCCGGCGTGGTCGCCGACTGCGCCGCCAAGCACCGGATCGAGGTCCCGCGCGGTGTCTCCGTCGTCGTGCGGACCGGGGACGGGAGCGTCACCGCGCGCGGCTTCGACCGGGCTCTCGACATCCGCTCCGAGGACGGCTCGGTCACCGTCAAGGACTCCACCGGCCCGCTGAAGCTGCACACCGACGACGGTTCGATCCGAGCCCTGGACGTGCGCTCCCAGCAGGTGCGGGCGCACTCCGAGGACGGCTCGGTGCGGCTCGAACTGGCCTCCGTACCGGACCTGGTCGAGTCGAGCAGCGACGACGGCTCGCTCACGATCGAGCTGCCCCGCGAGACGTACCGCGTGACGGCGGACTCCGACGACGGCTCCGTGAAGGTGTCCGTGCCGCGCGACAAGAGCAGTGCGCATGTGGTGTCCGCGAAGACGCAGGACGGGAGCATACGGGTGCGGGCCGCCGGCGAGTGAGCCTCGCGGTGGCCCGGTGCTCGCCCCGGTGTACGACCGGGTACGCGTAGCGCGAACCGACCGGGCCGTGTGTTCGTCCTCAACCGGTGGGAGAATGAACCGGGCAGGGCAGATCACAGCACGGGAGAGGGATGTGACGGCGACCAATTCTGAGCCGTACACGCCGATTGCGCCGCTTGCGTCACGCGCGCACCAGTCGCCCCGTCCCCAGGAAAACACTGCACCGCACCGCCCGTACGAGGCCCGCCGCACCGGCGTGCGCGCCGCCGCGCGGGATGCGCTGACGCTCGTACTGCTGCCGTTGCCGCTGCTCCTCGCCCTGCCCGCCTCGTTCGCCGGGGGTGGTACGCGGCGGTGGTTCGGTGGGCGGGCCGAGAGTCAGCGGGCCGAGGCGCAGGCCGCGAAGGACGCCGCCGCCGCTGCCTTCTACGAACTGGACACCGCCCAGCGGGATCTGCGGATCTCGATAGAGACCATCAAGGCCGTCGACGACACTCCCGCCGCCCGGCGCGCGGTCGCCGACTTCGAGGGGCTCGGGCACCGGATCGACGAGGCCAGCGGTCAGTACATCAACGCCGTGGACGCGCATGATCTCGACCGTGACGATCTGGAGGCCTCGGCCGCCAATCAGGCCCGTGCCGAGCTGACCCGGGCCAAGGAGGAGCTGGGGCGGGTCAAGCAGGACCTGGACCGTTTCGCGGACGGGCTCGGGCCGCTGCTCGGCAAGGCCGAGACCCAGCTGGCCCGGCTCGCGCCCTCCGTGGAGCGCGCCCGCCAGTCCCTGCTGGCCGCCTCGAACGCGTTGGACGCGGCACGGGGGTCGGGGCTGCGGGCGGACGACCTGGCCGCCCGGCTCGCCGCCCTCGGGCCCGAGCTGACGCGGCTCAACCAGGGCGCGGGGCAGCACGGCGTACCGGACACGCTGGAGCGGGCCGACCGGGTCGCGCGTGAGGCGGAGGCGGTGCGGGCGGAGGCGGAGCGGCTGCCGGAGCGGGCGGCCGAGATCGACCACCGGCTGGTGTCCCTGCGTACCCGCGCGGAGGCGCTGACCACCCGGTCCGGGCAGGTGGAGCCGGTGCTGAGCGAGTTGCGGCGGCGGTTCTCGGCGGCGTGCTGGCAGGACCTCCAGCATGTGCCGGACGAGGCCACGGATCACGTACGGCAGGCCGAGGCGAGGCTCAAGGAGGCGCAGACCGCGCGGGACGCGCAGCGCTGGCCGGACGCGACGGCGCTGCTGTCGACGGTGCGGGCGCTGCTGAACACCACCGACGAGGCGGTGTCGGCGGCCGGGGAGCGGCTGCGGCGGCTGAACGCCGTACAGAAGGATCCGCAGGGCGAGATCGACCGCACGCGCTTCGCGATCCGGGACGCGCAGCGGCTGGCCATGTCGGGGCGCAACACACCGGACCCCCGGGACGCCCGCCCGCTGGACCAGTCGGTGGCCCGGCTGGAGCGGGCGATCGCCTCGCTGGAGGGCCGGCACCCCGACTACTGGCACTTCCTGACGGAGACGGAGGCCGTGCGGCAGGCGGTGGCGGGTGTGGTGTCCCGGATCCGGGAGGAACGCGGGACCACCGCCCACTGAGCGCACGTGCCTGGCAGAGGGGGCCCGCCGCCCCGGCCCGGGATCAACCGGGGTTGAGGGGCCGGAGCGGCGGAACCGGGTCGGTCAGGTGCGGTAGGCGTAGTACCAGGCGTTCGGTTCCGACGCGATGATGCTCGTCAGCGACCTGCGGTAGGTGTTGGCGGAGTGGTAGGTCAGGTACGGCACGCCCTGGGCGTCGCGGTACGTGACGATCATCGTGTGGTCCTTGGAGCCGTCCCGCTCGAAGTCCATCTGGAGGACGTCACCGACGTCCAGCTGGTAGACGTTCGCGAGGCTGGTGGTGCGCTTGGAGTTCTGGGCGAACCAGGACCACTCGTTGACGCCGACGAACGAGTCCGACTGGATCTCGGCGTTGCCGAACCACTTGGTGTAGTCGTAGACGTAGCCGGGGGCGTGCTTCCAGCCGCCGGCCTTCAGGGACTGGCTGACGAAGTTGGTGCAGTCGCCGCCCGCGCCGTGCCCGTTGAAGTTGGGGTAGTCGGGGTTGTAGGTGCTCCAGTACTTCTCCGCGTACGTCGCCATCGCCTTGTAGTCGAAGGCGCCGCCGGTGAGCTTCTTGACGTTGGCCGGGGCCGGGCGGGTGGTGGCCGCGCGGGGGGCGTTGGGCATGGTGTCGTCGGCGGCAGCCACGGTGGCCACCCTGGCGGCGGCGGACGGCTGGTTCACCGCGACGCCTGCGGCCACATCGGTGTTCCGGATGCCCGTGAGCTGCCAGTCGCCGCGCGCGCCGGCGGTGAACGTCAGCTCGTGGTGGGCCTGGAAGCCGGTGGTCGCCGGTTCGTCGCCGCGGACCTTCTCGTAGGTCAGGGTCGTGGTCTCGGTGACCTCGACCTTGGCCGTGGCGCCCTGGAGACGGGTGTTGCCCAGGGTCACAGCGGTGTCGGCCTTGCTGTACTTCTCGCCGAGCGCGGCGAGGCGGTCCTTGCGGGTCTCCAGCGAGGACAGGGCGGCGCCCTCGCTGCGCGCCAGCGCGGCGGACAGCCGGACGGCACCGGAGAAGCCGTTGGTCAGCGGCTCCTTCCGGTCGCGGTCGCCCTGCCCGCCGTCGACCAGCGCGTCCGTCCGGTCGGTGAGGACCGCGTCGGCCAGGCGCTGGAAGGTGGCCCTGGTCTGCTGGTCCACCGTCGGGACGGCGGAACGCGTGGTCGCCGCGCTCGCGCTCGCGACCGGCAGCAGCGCCGCTCCCGCGGCGACCGAGGCAGCCGCCGCGACGACTATGGCGGCACGGCTGCGCGTACGGCCCATGTTCCTTGACTTCACGAATGTTTCCCCTCTTGCCCCGGCAATGGGGGATGCCGGGTCGTGGAATTTTTGCATGCCCTGTGAAGGTCCTGTGAACGGGGATACCCTTTGCAGGTAAGGGAGTTGACGAACCGTCAGGTCAGGACGGTCACGTCACGGCGGTCACTTCACGACCGTCGACCAGTCCGGCGACTGCGCCGGGTCCAGGCCGCGCAGCCGTTCCAGCGTCGCCGGGGTCTGTACGTCGAGCCAGTCGGCGAGTTCCTTGAAGGAGACGCACTTGACGTCCGCCTTCGTGCACATGGCCGCCATGACCTCGTCGACGGCCTTCATGTAGATGCCGCCGTTCCACTCCTCGAAGTGGTTGCCGATGAACAGCGGGGCCCGGCTGCCGTAGTACACGCGGTCGAAGCCGGCCATGTAGGCGTCGACGGTCTCCTGCTGCCACTGCGAATAGTTGGCCGGGGCACCGTCGGTCTCGCCGTCGGACTGGTTGTAGAGGAAGTTGAAGTCCATGGAGAGGCCCTGGTAGTCGCCGCCCTCGTACGGAAGCATCTGCAGCGGGAAGTCCCAGATGCCGTCCTTCTTCGCCGGCCAGATCTGGAAGTCACCGGCGGAACTGGCGTCGTAGCGCCAGCCGTAGCTCTTGGCGGCCTTCAGCAGGTTCTTCTGGCCCTCCAGACAGGGGGCGCGCCCGCCGGTGACCTCCTCCTTGAAGTCGAAGGGCAGCGGGTCGAGGTCGGTGTAGCCGGTGTTGGTCTTCCACTTCTCCACGAAGGAGAAGAACTGGTCGATCTCGCTCTTCCACTCGGCGACGCTCCAGTCGCCGCCGCCCTTCTCGCCGCAGAAGTGGCCGTTGAAGTGGGTGCCGATCTCGTTGCCCTCCTTCCATGCCTCGCCGAGCTGCTCCAGGGTGGTGCGGATGTGGTCGTCGGTGGCGTAGCTGATCGCCGCCGACCCCTTGGCGTGCTGCGGGGGCTTGTAGAGGTCCGCCTTGCTCTTGGGCAGCAGGTAGATGCCCGTGAGGAAGTACGTCATGTGGGCGTTGTACTTAGCGGACATCTCCCGGTAGTGCGCGAAGAGTTCGTCGTCGCCCGCGAGTGCGCCGTCCCAGGAGAAGACGACGAACTGGGGTGGTTTCTCACCGGGCTTGAGCGGCACCGGCTTCAACCGGCCCTGCTGCGGCCCGGTGTACGAGGTGGAACCGTCCCCCAGGACCTTGGTCCTGCCGTCCCACTTCGGTTCTTCGGTCGCCTTCGCGGAGGCTGTCACGGTTCCCCCGTGCCCCACGGTGGCGGTCGGTGCGGTGCGGTCGGTGCGGCCCAGCGTCAGGTATGCGGCGGTCAGTGACGCGAGTGTCACGGACGCGACGGTCAGGAACGCCGCGATCCGCGGGCGACTGGTGGCGGTGACGGGGGCGGGGGGAGGCGCTGCCGGGGCCTTGCGACGGCGGCCCGACGGTTGTCTCATGTGCTGCTCATTTCGAGGGGGGTGGGGGCCCCGCCGGTGGTCAGCCGAGCGGGCCCATGGCGCCTGACCAGATGTCGTACGGAACGCTGTCGTCGGCGGTGCCGGCGAGGCCCTTCAACGGCAGTGGTTCGAGGCTCTTGGTCAGGTCGATGCGGTAGACGACGACGGCCGTGGACACGAACTCGTGCGTGCCGACGTACCAGGAGGCGGTGTCGTCCGGTGTGGTGCCCGCCTTCCCGGCCACGTCCGCGTCGGCGGCCGCGGCGGCGGTGGGGTGGGCGGTGCGGAAGGCGTCGGTGAGCGCCGAGGTGACCTCCGCGGCCACGTCGGCGCCGATCGCGCGGGTCGGGGTGGGGGTGTCCAGGGGGACGCCGAGGCCGTTGCGGGTGACCTTGCGGACCGAGTACGGCTCGGTGCGCTTGCCGCCGGCGATGAAGGTGGTGTAGCCGCCGGCCATCCGGATCGCGCTGGGCGTGGAGGTGCCCGTCGACAGCGCGGGCACCTGCGCCCCGATGCTGGAGGGCAGCAGCCCGGCGGCCTCGGCGGTCGTACGGACGTTGTCCAGGCCGGTGTCCATGCCCAGCTGCATGAACGGCGTGTTCACGGACAGCTCCAGCGCCCGGTGCAGGGAGATCTGCCCGTAGGACAGGTCGCCGTCGTTGCTGGCGGCCACCTTCCTGCCGCTGCGGTCCCAGTAGGGGCCCTCGGGCGTGGTCACCGGCACGTCGTCGTTCCCGTCATACAGGGACTCTCCAGTGACACGTGTCGTCTGTTCGTCCCGGCTCTTGGTGACACCGTGCTCCAGGCCGGCGGCGTACACGAACGGCAGGAAGGCCGAACCGGCGGGCACGGTGGTGGAGTTGGACTCGTTGTAGCCCTGCGTTCGGTGGTCGGGGCCGCCGTAGACCGCGAGGATCCGTCCGTCGGTGGTGACCGAGGCGGCGCCGTAGTGCGCGGTCTTCGCCGCCTCCGGATCGTCCTTGACGGCCTGCGCGCGGGCCTTGGTCACGGCGTCGGCGAGCTTGCGCTCCCGCCCACGATCGAACGTCGTGTAGACCTGATAGCCGCCGAGGTCGAAGTCCTTGTCGGAGATCCCCCCGGCCTTCTTCGCGTACTGCGAGGCCACTTCCACCAGGTAGTCGGTCTGCTCACCGGTGTCGTACAGCGGGTTGCTCTTCAGCGGCTCGGGGAACTTCGTGTACGTGGCCCGCTCGGCCTTCGTCAACCTGCCGATGTCGACCATCCGGTCGAGGGTCCAGGACCAGCGCTCGACGGCGCGGGCCCGGTTGGCGCTGCTCAGGGTCGGGTCGTAGAGGCCGGCGCCCTTGAGGAGGGAGGCGAGGAACGCGCCCTCGCCCGCGTCGAGTTCGCTGACGTCCTTGCCGTAGTAGGCCTGGGCGGCGCGCTGGATGCCGTAGCAGCCGCGGCCGAACCAGCTGGTGTTGAGGTAGCCCTCCAGGATGTCGTCCTTGCTCATCCGGTTGTCGAGCTTGAGGGCGATCATCGCCTCGGTGAACTTCCGGCTGACCGTCTGGTCCTGGCTGAGGTAGACGTTCTTGACGTACTGCTGGGTGATCGTGGATCCGCCCTGGGTGTCACCCTGGCCGACGGTACGGAAAAGGGCGCGGCTGATGCCCTTGACGGAAATGCCGGAATCACTGTAAAAACTCGCGTTCTCGGCGGCGAGCACCGCCCAGCGGACATCCTCGGGTATTTCGTTCAGCGGCATCTCCTGCCGCTGAACCCACCCCGTACGGGCCATAGGAGTCCCATCGGCCCAGAAGTACACATTGTCCTGCTGGGTGGCGTACGAGTTGAGGTTGTCGGGAATGTCGGTGGCCGCGTAGGCGATGCCCAGGAGCAGCGCGCTCAGCCCCACGGACGCGACCGCGCCGCCCAGCCACTGCCGCCAGGACGGCATCCAGCGCCGCCAGCCGGTACGGCCGGGGCGCGGATACTTCGGCACAAGGAGGGAAAACCTGCGGGCTTTACGAGCTAATCGGGCTTTACGCCTGTTTCCCGGGGCGGATATCCGCAATTGCAGAGTGGCGTCCGATTCACCCGATTCCTGAGTCACCGCACACCTCTCCGCACTCCATGAAAACCCCGAATTCCCCGACCTCACGACTCATCGCGGCGCACACAAATTATCAGTGATCTTCGCAGGTTCTCCACATACAGAATGAACAAAAAGGATCACGATCGAAACCACCGGGCTCCGCGCCACGAGCATGTGGGGACTAACCTGTCCGCATGCCTCGCTACGAGTACCGCTGCCGCACCTGCGGCGACACGTTCGAACTCAGCCGCCCGATGGCCGAGTCGGCCGCCCCCGCGGACTGCCCCTCCGGTCATGACGACACCGTGAAGCTCCTGTCGACGGTGGCCGTCGGCGGCTCGGCCTCCGCCCCGTCGCCGGCACCCCGAGCGGGCGGTGGCGGCGGAGGCGGTTGCTGCGGCGGAGGCTGCTGCAGCTGAGAGCCTGCCACCCCTAGGGAGCTTCAGGGTCCCTTCAGGTCGGGTTCCCTAGCGTGGCCGTATGACGACAGCCACGCCGGGCGCGCCCGCATGGGTCGCCGACCTCATGGACACGCTGGGCGCTCCCGGCGCGGGCCTCGCCATCGCGCTGGAGAACCTCTTCCCGCCGCTGCCCAGCGAGGTCATCCTGCCGCTCGCCGGATTCGCAGCGAGCACGGGCCAGATGAGCCTCCTCGCCGCGCTGCTCTGGACCACGGCCGGCTCGGTCGTCGGCGCGCTCGCTCTGTACGGCGTCGGCGCGCTCCTCGGCCGCGACCGCACCGTCGCCCTCGCCGCCCGGCTGCCGCTGGTCAAGGTGACGGACATTGAGAAGACCGAGGCGTGGTTCCTGCGACACGGCACGAAGGCGGTGTTCTTCGGCCGGATGATCCCCGTCTTCCGCAGCCTGATCTCCGTACCGGCCGGCGTAGAACGCATGCCCCTGCCCGTCTTCCTCACCCTCACCACCCTGGGCAGCGCCCTGTGGAACACGGCCTTCGTCTGCGCGGGCTACTCGCTGGGCGACAACTGGACCGAGGTGACGGCAGTGGTCTCCGCGTACTCGAAGGTGGTACTGGCGGTGGCGGCGGCAGCGCTGGCCACCTTCGTCACGCTACGAATCAAACGCCGCACACAGCAGGAGCGCCCCAAAGGGGCGCGGGGAACTGTGCGACAAGCCACGACGGCGCAGCAGCCACCCGACAACCCCTAACAGCGCACTACCGCACCTCGCGCAGGAACTCCCGAAGAATCCGCTCCCCCGCAGCAACCCCCCGCTCGGGAAGCGCGGTAACCGTCTCAGCCGCCCACTCCGTATCCGCCAGCTCCCCATGCCCCGGCCGCCAGCCCCGATCGGCAGCAAGAAGCAGATCCGCGTCGAGCAGAGAGTCACCGGCAGCAAGAGTGAGCGTCGCCCCAGAACGCCGCGCGACCTCGCGCATCGCCGCACTCTTGGTGAGCGGCTTCGGCACGGCGTAGATCTTGCGGCCCTGGAGCGAGACCGTCCAGCCACGGTTCTCCGCCCAGACCGCCAGCTCCTTCACCCACTCCTCGGGCAGCAGCTCGCGCTCGACGACGAGATAGGCGAAGAAGTCCTCGGCGACCCGGTGCTTGCGTACCCACAGCGGGTCGGCGGTGGCGGCGAGATGGTCCCGGACCTCGTCCAGGGACGCGCACTCTTCCGCGAGCCGTGCCTGCACCCCCGCGTGCCAGTCCTCGTCGGCGACGCCGTCGACGAGGATGTGCCCACCGTTCGCGCAGATCGCGTACTTCGGTGCCGGGCCCGGCAGGTTGATCCGCTGGTACTGCTTACGGGTCCGGGTGGTCGTCGGCACGAAGACGGCCGCGTCGCCGAGTTCGGTGAGCAGTCCGGCGGCCGTCTCGGTCATGTAGGACAGCGGCCGGGTCTCGTGCACCTCGACGCAGAGCAGCCGGGGCGCGCGGGCGTCCGGCATGGTCAGCGCGAGGGCCGCGGCGGAGTAGATGAGCGTACGGTCGAGATCGCTGGCGACGAGGACGGGGCTCATACCGACACCGCCCTGCCGTTGGCACCGGTCGCGCCGCGCGTGTACTTGGGGTGGATCAACCCCACGCAGGTGTACGGGAGTTCGGCCACCTCCTCGACCGGTACGCCCCGCTGTTCGGCGAGCAGGCGTACGTGGTCGAGGTCGGCGCCCGCTCCGGCGCGGGCCAGGATCTTCCAGGGGACGCGGCGCAGCAGTACCCGGGTGGTCTCGCCGACGCCGGGCTTGACGAGGTTCACGTCGTGGATCTCGTACTCCTCGCTGATCCGCTCAACTGCCGCCCAGCCCTCCCAGGTTGGCGTGCGGTCGGCGGCGAGCAGTTCCTTGGCCGAGGAGTCGACGGCGTCCGCGACCTCGGGGAAGCGGGCGGAGACGGCGTCGAGGAAGTCCACCGAGACATCGGCGCCGGCGAGTTCGCGGTAGAACTTGGCGCCGTGGAAGTCGTTCGGCCCGACCAGGTCCGCGCGGAGCACGGTCCGTGAAATCAGGCCGGACACCGTCGAGTTGAGGCAGGCGGACGGGATGAGGAAGTCCTCGCGGGTGCCGTACGTCCGGACGCACGAGCCCGGGTCGGCCAGTACCGCGATCTCCGGGTCGAAGCCGGTGATGCCGTCGGAGGCCTCGAACTCCTCGATGGCGTCGGCGAGTTCGCGGGTGATGGCGCCCTTGCCGGTCCAGCCGTCGACGAACACGACGTCGGCGGGGTCGTGGTGGGCGGCGAGCCAGCGCAGCGCGTTGGCGTCGATGCCCCGGCCCCGGACGATCGAGACGGCGTAGTGGGGCAGTTCGAGCCCGTGCCGGTGCTTGGCCCAGCGGCGCATCAGCGCGCCGACCGGAGTCCCCGCCCGCGCCAGCGACACGAGCACCGGACGCGGCGAGCGCTCGGCGAGCACCAACTCCGTTACGGCGCCCACCGCTTGGGCGATGCGGGCGGCGGAGGTGTCGAGGGCGGCGCGGAACAGCTCCTGGTAGTGGTCGCTGGGCTGGTACTCGACCGGCAGCGACTCGGCGTAGTGGGCGCCGCCCGCCTGGATCGCCTCCTCGCGCTCCTCGGTGGGCGCCTCCAGGCTGACGTCCGAGAGATCCCGCAGCAGCCAGCCGACCTCGTCCGGTGGGTACGAGGAGAACGCGGGTCCGCGGAGGGGCTCGGGCAGCATGGCGGGCCTTTCGGAAACGTGCGGGCGTGCGGGTACGTACGAGGGGACGACGGCGAGCACGACGTTCGGCGTGTGCGCGGCGAGCGTGGCCAACAGGCCGTCGGGGGCGTGGAGTTCGGGCGTGTCGGCGGCGGAGTCGACCACCGCGACGACGGCGTCGAAGCCGGCGCCCGCCACGTTGTAGGCGTAGCGCTCGCCGGGCCCGTCGGCCGGGTCGTCGTGGGCCGGGAAGACGAGGCGGCTGCGGATGGCGTAGCCCGGGTCGTCCACGGCGAGGACGGGTGAGCGGGTTGTCGTCGAGTAGCGGACCTCGACGCCCTCTATCACCTGCTCCAGCTCTCGGGCGAGGCGGAGGGGGGCGTACATCAGCTCTTCGAAACCGAGGACGAGGATGCGGTGGGCGTCTGTGGGGAGGGTTTCGGCGAGCCTTGCGGCCATCGCCGGCAGCGCGCTCTCCAGGCGTATTCGGTGCCCCGGCGTGAACCCGTGCCGTCCGCCGTCGGGCAGGCGTACGGGCCAGCGCAGATCGACTCGGGTGGGGCGGTTGTGTGGCGGGTGCGGGTCCGTTGTGGCTGGTCGCGCAGTTCCCCGCGCCCCTGGGTGGGGATTCTCGTGCCCTGCGACCAGTGCTTGCCCCTTCTCCAGCACCCCTTCGGGCAGGTCCACGGTGCCCTTCACCGCTGCCACGAGGTCGACCTGGGCGCCGATCTCGTCGGCGAACTCGGCCAGGCGGGCCACGTCCGCCGGCGCGCGCATGTCGACGAGGGCGACTATGACGTACCGCTCGCGCGGGTAGCGCTCGTGCAGGGCGCGGATGGTGTTGAGGACGGTGTTGCCGGTGGAGAACTCGTCGTCGACGAGGACCAGTGGGCCGGGGCCTGCCAGCAGTGCGGGGTTCTCCGGGAGGAGCAGGTGGGAGGTGGCGTGCGAGTGGGACTCCTCGAAGCCGCCCGCCGAGGCGACGCCGTCGACGGGGCGCCGGGTGGAGTGGAGGTAGGGCGCGAGGCCCACGCCGTCGGCGACGCAGTGGCCGAGCCCGGTGGCCGTCTCGGCGTACCCGAGGACGACGGCGCGCCGGGACTCGTCGGCGCCGAGCAGCTCACGGACCCGCTTGCCGAGGGCGAAGCCGTGGCCGTAGACGACGGCGGGCGACTGCGGGACGTGCTTGCCGAGCACGTTCGACACCAGCAGGTGCGCCCGCTTGGGGTTGCGCCGCAGGGCGAGGCCGAGCATCTCGCGCAGCTCGTCGTCGCCGACCAGCTCGACACCGAGCCGCTCGGCGACCCAGGTGCCGGACCAGACCCCGTTGTGCACAGCGTTGTTCATGAGTCCCTAGTGGCTGGTGGATGGAGGAGATGGAGGGGATGGCGAGCGGATCGACAGATCAACGGATCAGTCGGGGATACCGGCGGCGAGCAGCTCCACGAAGCCGATCTCCTCGTTGGCGACGCCGAAGACCTCGGCGCGCAGCAGCGTCCGCTCGGCCCAGGCGCGGTGCGGCTTCACCTCGTTCATCTTGTTCGTGTACGCCGACCGCAGCACGCCTCCGCCGCAGCGCTCGGGCCGCAGGATGTCCTGGGCGTCGCTGAACTCCTCGTGGCTGACCACGGACAGGGCGTGCACGGGCAGTACGTGCGAGGGGTGGATGCAGGTCTTGCCGAGCAGTCCGTTGGCCTGGTCGAGGGTGATCTCGCGGAGCAGCCCGTCCATGGCGTGCTCGATGAGCTTCTCGCGCAGTTCCTCGGCCTGGCCGTCCAGGAAGGGGCTGCGACGCAGCTGCGGCTTGAACATGCGCTCCTGGACCCGGAAGTACTCCCAGACCGGCCCGGTGACCGTGAACCCGGTCCCGTCGGCCCGCCCCAGCATGTTCACGACGTCGGCGATGACGGAGGCGACGACCTGGACGTCGTACGCCGTCATGTCGGGCGCTCTTCTGAGCCCGTACGAGGAGCAGAAGTCGGTGACGCCGAGGCGCAGGGCGAGGACGCGGTCGCGGTACTTGTCGACGGCGCGGGAGATGCCCTCCAGGGTCTCTACGCGCGTCTCCCGGTACAGCAGCTCGGGGGATTCGAGCACGGGCATGCCGAACAGGCGGTGGCCGCTGGCGGCCTCGGCGTCGGCGAGGGCCTCCAGGAACGGCATGCCGCGTTCCTCGGTGAACTTCGGCATCACGAACCCGGACAGCAGCCGGGCGGCGGGCCCGAGGCGCTGGACGAGGTCGGGGATCTGTTCGGGCGTACGGACCCTGACGAACAGCAGCGGCAGCCCGGTGGCGGCGTCGGGGCGCTGGGCGAGCAGGCCCAGCTCGCGCACCAGGTTCTCCTCGGCGTCCGCGACCTCCGAGTCGTCGATCGAGTCCTCCAGGCACAGCACCATCGAGACGACACCGCGGGAGACCTGTTTGACGACGGCCTCGGCGAGGCGCGGGCGGGTGGCCGGGCTGTACAGGGTGGCCCCGAGGGCCGTGGCGAGCAGCCGGGCCGGGGAGTCGGCGGTGAACTCGCACGGCTCCTGGTGGAACAGACGCTGTCGTACCTCAGGGGCGATGTGCCCGAAATGACGCATGAAACTCCCCCGTGGCGGCTGGACTGCCGGTCGAGTGTGGATCGGGTGTTGATGGGTGGCCGGTAATAGTACGTAGGGATCCATGTCAGGGGTTCCCACTGAGAATGAAGTTCAGGTAACGCGAACACGCAGAATCGATGCCCCCGCGTTGTCGTGACCAGGACCGAGAGGGCAGGATGACCGCATGACGCACGCGATGCTGAAGGGGTCGAACGTCCCGCTCGAAGCCACGACGGTGCGCGCCGTGCTGCGCTGGACGCCCGGGCAGGGGGTTCCGGATGTCGACGCCTCGGCGCTGCTCCTCGGCCCCGACGGTCGTGTGCGCTCCGACGAGGACTTCGTCTTCTACAACCAGCCCCGCCACCCCTCGGGCAAGGTCTGGCGGCTCGGCAAGAAACGGGTCGCCGAGGGCCTCACCGACACCATCCAGACGGACCTGACCGGTGTCGAGTCCGGAGTCGGACAGATTCTGCTGGTCGCCTCGGCGGACGGCGTCGCCTTCGACCGCGTACGCTCCCTGCGCATCCTGCTGTACGACGGCACGGTCGCGGACGGCGAACCGCTGGCGTACTTCGACGTCAAGCCGGAAACGGGCGAGGAGACGGCCCTGATCTGCGGCGAACTGTACCGCCGCGGCGAGGGCTGGAAGTTCCGCGCCCTGGGCGAGGGCTACTCGAACGGCCTGGAGGGCCTGGCGACGGACTTCGGCATCTCGGTGGAGGACCCGCCGTCGACCGGGGAACCGTTCCCCGAGGCCACGCCGACAACGGACCCCTCGGCGGCCACGACGGTCCAGCAACCCCCCACACTCCCGCCCCAGCCTGCCTACGGCTACCCCCAGCCCACCAGCGCGAACACCAACCAACCGGCCTACGGCTACCCCCAACCGGTAGGAGCCTCCCCGTCCCCGGACTTCCACCTACCACCACAGGGCCCACAATTCATCGGACGGTAGGGCAGGCTTTTAGGGGCGCGGGGAACTGCGCGACCAGCCACAGCGGACCCGCACCCGAAGGTCACCGCTCAGCCTTGGTCTTGTATCCCCGCCCCCACTGCAACCCCCACCCGTACAACCGATCAAGCTCAGCCTGAAACCCGTAGACGAACTTGACCTCCCGCCGAACGATCAACTCGTTCTTCACGTTCTCGATCATCACCACCGCACACGACCGAGCCTGCGAGTGCCGCTCGTCGAGACCTATCTCGATCCGCGGCCCATTGCTCGGGTACAGCGTCACGACCGCGTGGGTCCGATCGAACGCCGGCGTCTGGTCGTAGATGTAGACGAAGACCAGCAACCGCCTGATCTCGTCCCGGTGATCAAGATTGACGTACGCCGTCTCCCCGGACGCCGACCCGAACCGGTCGTCCCCGCTCAGCTTCACGTACGGCGGCGCGTTCGTGTCACCGAGGAATCCGCCCAGGGGCTGTACGACCCCCTTGGTGCCGTCAGCCAGCTCGTACAGGATCCCCAGGTCGAGGTCGACGTTCACCATGCTCTGGGTGTGCCCCTGCACCTCCTCCGGCTTCAGGGCCTGGAAGGGGTGCCGCCACAGGCTCTGCCGCTTGGGGCCGCCGATGTCCGACGTACGCATCCGCCAGGACAGGTTGATGCGCAGATGCCCGGTCGCGGCGCCCTGCCTGGTGAGCGAGACCCGCTGGTGTCGCTTGGTCAGCTCGATGGAGTTGCTCGCCGCACTGCCCGCGTCGAACTCCGCCGACCGGCCGCGCCACAGGTCGTCCCAGAAACTCATCCCGCCCCCACCCGTCCAGCCCCCGCACATTCGTCCGTGCCGTCAATGCCGCGGGGCGGCCGACGAGGACGATTCCTCGTAGCCGCCCCGCTCAGAGCGTTCCCTCACACCGGAGGTTGTCACACCCCGGACGAGACCTCAGTCTTCTCGTCCGAGCCCGCCGCTTTTCCCTCGGCCGCTGCCAGCTTGGTGTTGCGGCGCACGGAGGACCAGAAGGACCAGGCGATCAGGACGACGCCCACCAGGCCGGTGATGACCTCGTGGATCTCGTACTGGATGGTGACGAGGAGGATGGCGGCGAGGGCGCCGATCGCGTAGTGCGCGCCGTGCTCCAGGTAGACGTAGTCGTCGAGGGTGCCCTGGCGGACCAGGTAGACCGTGAGCGACCGGACGTACATCGCGCCGATACCGAGGCCCAGGGCCATCAGCACGATGTCGTTGGTGACGGCGAACGCGCCGATGACACCGTCGAAGGAGAAGGACGCGTCGAGGACTTCGAGGTACAGGAACATGAAGAACGCGGCCTGGCCGGCGAGGACGATCGCGGGCTTCTTCTTGCCGGTGCGCTCGGCCTCCTCCTCGGCCTCGTGCTCGCGCTCCTCCTCTTCCTCGAGTTTGTCCTCGAAGTAGCCGGAGAGCCCACCGACGATCATGTACGTGATCAGACCGGCGACGCCGGAGATGAGGACCGTCTGCGCCTTGTCGACATGGGCACCACCGTGCTGGTGGGCGTTGGTCGCGAAGGTCATGGCGGAGATCAGGAGCACGATCAGGGCGATGCAGACCGACAGCATGTCGACCTTGCCGAGCTTGGCGAGCGGGCGTTCCAGCCAGCCGAGCCACTTGATGTCGCGGTCCTCGAAGATGAAGTCGAGGAAGATCATCAGCAGGAACATGCCACCGAAGGCGGCAATGGCCGGGTGGGCGTCGGTGACCAGTTCCTGGTAGTGGTCCTTGTTGTTGAGCGCGAGGTCGACCGCGTCGATGGGACCGATCTTGGCGCTGATGGCGACGATCACGACCGGGAAAACGAGTCGCATACCGAAGACGGCGATGAGGACACCGATGGTGAGGAAGATCTTCTGCCAGAAGGCACTCATCTTCTTCAGGATGCCGGCGTTGACCACCGCGTTGTCGAAGGACAGCGAGATTTCGAGGATGGAGAGGATCGCCACGACACCGAAGCCGGTCCACCCCCCGTAGAAGACCGCCGCGACCAGGCCGAGCGCGGTGACCGCGAACGACCAGCCGAAGGTTTTCAGAATCACTGGCTACCCAATCGTGTGTTTACGGGTCTCCCCCGCTGCCGTACTCGGCTTTACGAAACGTTGACTCCGAAGTCTAGAGCGATGCCCTTCAGACCCGACGCGTACCCCTGTCCTACGGCCCGGAACTTCCACTCGCCCTGGTAGCGGTACAGCTCCCCGAAGATCATGGCGGTCTCCGTCGACGCGTCCTCGCTCAGGTCGTAGCGCGCCAGTTCCTGGCCGTCGGCCTGGTTGACGACTCGGATGAAGGCGTTGCTGACCTGGCCGAAGGTCTGGCCCCGGTTGTCCGCCTCATGGATCGAGACCGGGAAGATGATCTTGTCGCAGGCGGCCGGCACCTTGGGGAGATCGACGATCAGCGACTCGTCGTCGCCCTCGCCCTCACCGGTGAGGTTGTCGCCGGTGTGCTCGACCGAGCCGTCGGGGCTGGTGAGCTGGTTGTAGAAGACGAACCACTCGTCGCCCAGGACCCGTCCACCCCCGCACAGCAGCGCGCTGGCGTCGAGGTCGAACGGCGCGCCGGTGGTGGAACGCGCGTCCCAGCCGAGCCCGACCAACACCTGGGTGAGGTTCGGTGCGGCTTTGGAGAGGGAGACATTGCCCCCCTTGGCAAGCGTGACGCCCATGATGCTGGTCCTCCCCGAGGTGAAGCCTTGCGATCGCAGAACAGACCTGCCCGCCGAACAGGCCCGCGGAACGGGCCGGGTCCGTTGAACAGGTCTCCGAGCACGTCCGGCGCCGCACCGAGAGTGCGACGCCGGACCACGGAGCCGGAGAAAGTCCGGCTCAGACGTTCACGCCGAAGTCCTGCGCGATGCCGCGCAGGCCGGACGCGTACCCCTGGCCGATGGCGCGGAACTTCCACTCCGCGCCGTGCCGGTACAGCTCGCCGAAGACCATGGCGGTCTCCGTCGAGGCGTCCTCGGAGAGGTCGTAGCGCGCCAGCTCGGCCCCGCCGGCCTGGTTCACGACGCGGATGAACGCGTTGCGGACCTGGCCGAAGGACTGCTGGCGGTTCTCGGCGTCGTAGATGGAGACCGGGAACACGATCTTGTCGATGTCGGCCGGGACCGCCGCGAGGTTGACCTTGATCTGCTCGTCGTCGCCCTCGCCCTCACCGGTGGTGTTGTCACCGGTGTGCTCGACCGAGCCGTCCGGGCTCTTGAGGTTGTTGAAGAACACGAAGTTGGCGTCGCTGCTGACCTTGCCGTCCGCGCCCGTCAGGATCGCGCTGGCGTCGAGGTCGAAGTCGGTGCCGGTGGTGGTGCGGATGTCCCACCCCAGACCGACGATGACCGCGGTGAGGCCCGGGGCCTCCTTGCTCAGCGATACGTTGCCGCCCTTGCTGAGGCTGACTCCCACGAGTCCTCCAATGATGTCTTGTCTGCTGTCCAGGGGCGGTGTGCCCCGTGGTGCGCCGGTATCGGATCAACGTGTCGATCCTAGTGACGGGTTCCCGTCCCATGCAGGGCTTGGAACCGAAGAATCACAGGGTGTCGAGGGCCTTCACGTACTCGTTCAGGTCACGCGCGTCCGGCAGCCCGTTGACGACGGTCCACCGCACGACGCCTTCCTTGTCGATGACGAAGGTCCCGCGCACCGCACAACCCTTGTCCTCGTCGAAGACGCCGTACGCACGCGAAATGTTGCCGTGCGGCCAGAAGTCGGACAGCAGGGGGTATTCGAAGCCCTCCTGCTCGGCGAAGACGCGCAGGGTGTGGATGGAGTCGTTGGAGACGGCGAGCACCTGGGTGTCGCGGTCGGAGAACCTCGGCAGGTTGTCCCGCAGGTCGCACAGCTCGCCGGTGCACACGCCGGTGAAGGCGAAGGGATAGAAGAGCAGCACCACGTTCTTCGCGCCACGGAAGTCGGAGAGCCGCACGGTGGCGCCGTGGTTGTCCTTGAGCTCGAAGTCCGGGGCCTTGTCGCCGACCTCGATCGCCATGATCCTGCATCCCTTCAATGGGCTGTTCGGGTGAGAACACCCTAGTGACCACCCACTGAAGCCATTGGACGGGCCGGAGCTACCCAGCCCGTCCGGCGATTGAGGACGAGGCCGTTCAGGCCGATCGGGGGTCTGGGGGCGGAGCCCCCAGCAGACGCCCGCACCAGCCCACGGTCACTGCTTACTCACTTCTTCGACTTCGCTGCCTTGGGTGTCGCCAGACGACTCCCACTCCAGTCCTTGCCCACACTGACGCTCTTCGTCGCCGACAGACCCGCCGTCGTCGCGGCTTCAGAGATGTCGCTCGGCTCCACGTAGCCGTCACGGCCCGTCTTGGGCGTGAGGAGCAGGATCGCGCCACCTTCCTCGATGTACGTGGTGGCGTCCACCAGCGCATCGGTCAGGTCGCCGTCCTCGTCGCGGAACCACAGCACCACGGCATCTGCGACGTCGTCGTACTCCTCGTCCACGAGATCGCTGCCGATGACTTCCTCAATGGCCTCGCGGAGCTCCTGGTCGACGTCGTCGTCGTAGCCGATCTCCTGGACCACCTGCTCGGGCTGGAACCCCAGCCTTGCGGCAGGGTTAGTCCGCTCCTCCGCGTGGTCCGCGGTCGCGCTCACGGGTTGCCTCCTGATCATGTTCGAGAAATGTCCAGCCACGCGCGTGCGCGAAGCATTGGCCGTAGTCCACACGGGCGGGGCGGATCGCGCAAGTACCCGGCCGTTCAGACCGCCGAAACGGTGACGATCCTGGCGGTGTCGCCGCAACTTCAGACAGCGGTTCCCGGGAACAAGTGACGCACGACACACCATTCTGCCCGCTTTGCGGTTTTGCTGCTCACTGGTGGCTCCCGAACCTCTCATACATACGTGCGAGATCCGAATCGCTTTACGGAACACGTCACGGACTGGGCGTATCGTTGCGATTTGGCTGCGACCACCCCGGCCCACACCGCCCAGACACCTCCTCCGGGGCTACCTCTGAGTAGAGGTGACGTACCCGGCCTCGGGGTACACGATGGGGACCAGTGCATTCGCAGCCCCAGGGCAGGCCCACAGCGTGCCCCGGAACAAGTCTCCCGAGAGCGAAGGAACAGCGTGGCTTCCGGATCAGATCGCAACCCGATCATCATTGGCGGCCTTCCGAGTCAGGTTCCTGACTTCGATCCCGAAGAAACCCAGGAGTGGCTCGACTCCCTCGACGCCGCGGTTGACGAGCGCGGCCGGGAGCGGGCCCGCTATCTGATGCTGCGGCTGATCGAGCGGGCCCGCGAGAAGCGCGTGGCCGTGCCCGAGATGCGGAGCACGGACTACGTCAACACGATCGCGACGAAGGACGAGCCCTTCTTCCCCGGCAACGAGGAGATCGAGCGCCGCATCCTCAACGCGACCCGCTGGAACGCGGCCGTGATGGTCTCGCGCGCCCAGCGGCCCGGTATCGGCGTCGGCGGCCACATCGCGACCTTCGCCTCCTCCGCCTCCCTCTACGACGTGGGCTTCAACCACTTCTTCCGGGGCAAGGACGAGGGCGACGGCGGCGACCAGATCTTCTTCCAGGGCCACGCCTCCCCCGGTATCTACGCCCGCGCGTTCCTGCTCGACCGGCTCAGCGAGCAGCAGCTCGACGCGTTCCGCCAGGAGAAGTCGAAGGCGCCGTACGGCCTGTCCTCGTACCCGCACCCGCGGCTGATGCCGGACTTCTGGGAGTTCCCGACCGTCTCGATGGGCCTCGGCCCGCTCGGCGCGATCTTCCAGGCACGGATGAACCGCTACATGGAGGCGCGTGGGATCGCGGACACCTCCAAGTCGCATGTGTGGGCGTTCCTCGGTGACGGTGAGATGGACGAGCCGGAGTCGCTCGGCCAGCTGTCGATCGCCGCCCGCGAGGGCCTCGACAACCTGACCTTCGTCGTCAACTGCAACCTGCAGCGCCTCGACGGCCCGGTGCGCGGCAACGGCAAGATCATCCAGGAGCTGGAGTCGCAGTTCCGGGGCGCCGGCTGGAACGTCGTGAAGCTGGTCTGGGACCGCAGCTGGGACCCGCTGCTCGCGCAGGACCGGGACGGCGTGCTCGTCAACAAGATGAACACCACCCCCGACGGCCAGTTCCAGACGTACGCCACCGAGACGGGCGCGTACATCCGCGACCACTTCTTCGGTGACGACACGCGGCTGCGCGCGATGGTCGAGGGCATGACCGACGACCAGGTGCTGCACCTGGGGCGCGGTGGCCACGACCACAAGAAGATCTTCGCGGCGTTCGCGGCGGCCAAGGCGCACAAGGGCCAGCCGACCGTCATCCTCGCCAAGACCGTCAAGGGCTGGACGCTCGGACCCAACTTCGAGGGCCGCAACGCCACGCACCAGATGAAGAAGCTGACGGTCGCCGACCTCAAGGGCTTCCGCGACCGGCTGCACCTGCCGATCTCCGACAAGGAGCTGGAGGGCGGCGCGCCGCCGTACTACCACCCGGGCCGGAACTCGGAGGAGATCCAGTACATGCACGACCGCCGCAACTCGCTCGGCGGTTACGTCCCGACCCGCGTCGTCCGCGCCAAGCCGCTGACGCTGCCGGAGGAGAAAACGTACGCGAGTGTGAAGAAGGGTTCGGGCCAGCAGTCGATCGCCACGACCATGGCGTTCGTCCGGCTGCTCAAGGACCTCATGCGGGACAAGGAGATCGGCAAGCGTTTCGTGCTGATCGCGCCGGACGAGTACCGCACGTTCGGCATGGACTCGTTCTTCCCGAGCGCGAAGATCTACAACCCGCTCGGCCAGCAGTACGAGTCGGTGGACCGCGAACTGCTCCTCGCGTACAAGGAGTCGCCGACCGGCCAGATGCTGCACGACGGCATCTCGGAGGCCGGCTGCACCGCCTCGCTGATCGCGGCGGGTTCGGCGTACGCCACGCACGGCGAGCCGCTGATCCCGGTGTACGTCTTCTACTCGATGTTCGGTTTCCAGCGCACCGGTGACCAGTTCTGGCAGATGGCCGACCAGTTGGCGCGCGGTTTCGTGCTGGGCGCGACCGCCGGCCGTACGACTCTGACCGGTGAGGGTCTCCAGCACGCCGACGGCCACTCGCAGCTGCTCGCGTCGACGAACCCGGGCTGTGTGGCGTACGACCCGGCGTACTCGTACGAGATCGCGTACATCGTGCAGGACGGGCTGCGCCGGATGTACGGCCCCGAGAGTGAGGACATCTTCTACTACCTCACCGTCTACAACGAGCCGATCCAGCACCCGGCCGAGCCCGAGAACGTCGATGTCGAAGGCATCCTCAAGGGCATCCACCGGGTGGGCCAGGGGACTTCGGGCACCATCCCGGCGCAGGTCATCGCGTCCGGTGTGGCCGTCCCGTGGGCGCTGGAGGCGCAGCGGATCCTCGCCGAGGACTGGAACGTACGGGCGGACGTCTGGTCGGCGACCTCCTGGAACGAGCTGCGGCGCGATGCGGTCGCGGTGGAGCTGCACAATCTGCTGCATCCCGAGGAGGAGCAGCGTGTCCCCTATGTGACGCGGAAGTTGAGTGGCGCCGAGGGTCCGTTCGTGGCCGTTTCCGACTGGATGCGGTCGGTTCCGGACCAGATCTCGCGGTGGGTGCCGGGGACTTACCAGTCGCTGGGTGCGGATGGGTTCGGCTTCGCCGACACCCGTGGGGCTGCTCGGCGGTTCTTCCACATTGACGCGCAGTCGATCGTGGTGGGGGTGCTGACGGAGTTGGCTCGGGAGGGGAAGGTCGATCGGTCTGTGCTGAAGCAGGCGATCGATCGGTATCAGTTGCTGGATGTGACCGCCGCCGATCCGGGTGCGGCTGGCGGCGACGCGTAGCGGTACTTCGGCTGCCGGTTCGTTGTGGCTGGTCGCGCAGTTCCCCGCACCCCTGGAGGTGCGCCCCTTCGGGGCGTCCTCCAGGGGCGCTTCTGTGCTGCTTTCGGGCCCTTAATATGCGGGGCATGAAGGAGCAGACGGCGCAGGGGCGTTGGGAGGGGCGGACTCAGCGGCCCCTGATGGGGCTTGCGGTCTTGTTCGCTGTTGCCTATGCGGTGCCGATCGTGCACAGTCCCGCCGGGCGGACCGTGTCGGTCGCCTGCACGGTCGTGGAGTGGGGGGTGTGGGGTGCGTTCGCTGTCGACTATCTCGTGCGGGTCGGTCTCGCCGAGCAGCGGCGGGAGTTCGTACGGCGGCACTGGCTGGACCTGTTCGCCGTGCTGCTGCCGCTGCTCCAGCCGCTGAGGCTGCTGCGGGTCGTATCCACGCTGCTGCTGGTGGGCCGGCGGGCCCAGATGGCGTCCCAGGTGCGGCTGACGACGTATGTCGGCGGGGCCGTGGTGGGGCTGCTGATGTTCGGTTCGCTGGCCGTGCTGTCGGTGGAGCGCGAGTCGCCGGACGGGAACATCCGAACGCTGGGCGACGCACTGTGGTGGTCGTTCACGACGATGACGACCGTGGGGTACGGGGACCACGCGCCGACCACCGGAGTGGGCCGGGTGCTCGCGGTCGGGCTGATGCTGTCCGGGATCGCGCTGCTCGGTCTGGTCACCGCGAACATCGCCGCGTGGTTCATCTCCCGGTTCGAGATGGACGACGTGGAGGAGCGGCGCCAGACGGCGGCGATCGCGGCGCTGACGGACGAAGTACGGGCGCTGCGGGCCGAGGTGGCCGCCCTGGTCGACGGGCCCGTCGGCGCGCTGTCCCCCTCCGGCAGCGCGCCGCGGCCCGGCGATCCTCCGTGTCGTACATGTCGTAACGACCATGTCGTGCGGAGGACTTGACTAACTGTGACCTGCCCCGAGTACCGAAGGGGAGGAATCTTTAGCGGAGTCACTCGGATAGGGGAACTTCTCCGCACATCGCATAGATATATGCGCCTCGCATAGCCATCTGCGCCTCAGATGTGCGTCGCGCCTGCGCCCGCCTCCGCGTTCTCGCCGCGCTTCGTCAGGAGAGCGACCAGCACCGCCACCACTCCCACGCCGGCCGCGACCAGACAGGCGAGGCTCATGCCGGAGATGAACGTGTCGTGGGCGACCTTCGTGATCTGGGCGACGACCGTCTCCGGAGTGCCCGGTGCCACCGGCGGCACGCCGACCTGGACCGCCTCCGAGGCCTGCGCCTGCTGTTCCGGGGTGAGCGCCGGGAGGCCCGCGGCCGTCCAGTTGCCCGCGAGGTCGCTGTCGACCTTGGAGGCCATGACCGCGCCCAGGACCGCCGTACCGAGGCTGCCGCCGATCTGCATCGCCGCCTGCTGGAGGCCGCCGGCCACGCCGGACAGCTCCATCGGGGCGTTGCCGACGATGACCTCCGTCGCGCCGACCATGACCGGGGCGAGACCGAGGCCGAGCATGGCGAACCAGAGCGACATGATGCCGCTGCCGGTGTCCGTCTCCAGCGTGGACATGCCGAACATGGCGATCGCGACGCACGCCATACCGCCCGCGAGCGGGACGCGCGGACCCGTCTTGCTGATCATCGCGCCCGCCAGCGGCGAGCCGACGATCATCATCCCGGTGAGCGGGAGCAGATGCAGACCCGCGTCGATCGGGCTCATACCGTGCACGTTCTGCAGGTAGAAGGTGACGAAGAACAGGCCGCCCATGAAGGCGATGGCCATGAGGACCATCAGCACCACGCCCGCCGACAGCGGGACCGAACGGAACAGGTTGAGCGGGATCAGCGGCTCCTTGACCTTCGTCTCCCAGAACGCGAAGAAGCCGAAGCCCGCCACCGACACGACCAGGAACAGCCACGTCTTGCCGTCGCCCCAGCCCCACGCCGGAGCCTTGATGAGCGCCCACACCAGGCAGAACATCGCACCGGAGAGCAGGCCGATACCGAGGACGTCGAAGGAGCGCGGGGCGTTCTCCGCGCGGTGGTCGACCAGGATCACCAGACCGATGACGAGGGCCAGAATGCCCACCGGCACGTTGATGAAGAACACCGACTGCCAGCTGACGTGCTCGACGAGCAGTCCGCCGAGGATCGGGCCGCCCGCGGTGGAGGCACCGATGACCATGCCCCAGATGCCGATGGCCATGTTCAGCTTCTCGGCAGGGAACGTGGCCCGCAGCAGACCGAGCGCGGCCGGCATCAGCAGCGCGCCGAACAGCCCCTGGAACACCCGGAAGACGACCACCAGGGCGATACTGCTGGACAGGCCGATGGCCGCCGACGCGGCGGCGAAGCCGACGATGCCGATGAGGAAGGTCTGCCGGTGCCCGAACCGGTCACCGAGCTTGCCCGCGGTGATCAGCGTGACCGCGAGGGCGAGGAAGTAGCCGTTGGTGATCCACTGGACGTCCGCGAAACTCGCGCCCAGGTCCTTCTGGATGGCCGGGTTGGCGATGGCCACGATGGTGCCGTCCAGGGCCACCATCATGACCCCGACGGCCACGGATATCAGGGTCAGCCACGGATGGCCGCGCAGCCCCTTGGCAGGCGTGGGATCCGAGGGAGAGACAGGTGCCTTGTCCCCCGGACCGGTCGTCTCGATGGTGGTCTGACTAGTCATGCGTTCGAGGCTAGTGACAGCCACTGACAATTGACAAACGAGTTCACAAGTCGGTAACTGACACGTCACTCCCCGAGTAGAACGAAGAGGCCTGATCGTCATGAGCGCTGCCGAAACCCAGGTGGGTCCGGGGTCCGGCCCCGGCCTGCGCGAACGCAAGAAGCAGCGCACCCGGGACGCGCTGGTGCGCGCCGCCCTCGTCCTGTTCACCACCAAGGGGTACGAGCACACGACCGTTGACGAGATCGCCGAGGCCGTCGAGGTCTCGCAGCGCACCTTCTTCCGCTACTTCGCCGGCAAGGAGGACGCCGCCTTCGCCGTCCACCGCATCGCGGAGGAGCACTTCATCGAGGCGGTGCGCGAACGCCCGGCCCACGAGGTCCCGTTGGAGGCGCTGCGGCAGGCCGTGCTGGAGGGCTGGCACGTCATCAACGAGGCCGTGGAGTCCGTCGTACCGGCGGAGTTGCAGATGCGCATGTACTACGTGATCGAGTCGACGCCGGTGCTGCTCGCCGCACACATGCGGCGCTCCATCGAGATGGAGGAGGCGGTGGCGCGGGTGGTCGCCGAGCGCGAGGGCGTCGACGTGGACGGCGATCTCCGGCCGCGCGTCGTGGTGGCCCTGTTCGGCGGGCTGATGCGGCTGACGGAACGGCGGTGGGGCGCGGGCTCCGACATGAGCGTCACGGCGATGCGCGAGCTGACCAGCACCTACCTCGACGCGATGGGTCCTGCGCTGGCGGGGAACTGGCGTACGGAACGGTCGTGACGCCCCGTACGGGCATGCGCACGTAGCGCCATACCCATCGTCGGTTATCGAAACGTGATCCCCGTCACTCGGTTAACGCGAGACCCTCTCGTTCTCCTAGTGTGTCCTTTCAGTGACTTCCTTCGACACCTCCCCGCAACTGAACGTCTGGCGCGCGTTGCTCGCGCTGGCCGTGGTCTTCGTGATGCTCGCGACGACCGGCTGGACCGCGGTCCGCAGTCATCGGACGCCCTCGCCGCTCCAGGCGTCGCTCTCCGCGTGGGAGCACGGACGGATCGGCGGCCACGCGCTGCCCGACCCGGACGGGACGCCCGGCCGGCTGGCCCGGTTCTTCGCCTCGCTCACCGTCCACCAGCGCGACCGGCTCGTCCGTCGCTATCCACTGGCGGTCGGCAACATGAACGGCGCGCCGGTCGAGCTGCGTTACCGCGCCAACCGCATCGCGCTGCACACGGCCCGCGAGACGGAACGGGTGCGGATGCACGACAACCGGCTCTCGCCCGTCGGGCAGCACGAGGCGGGGCGGAGGATGCACCGCTACGAGGACCTGCTGGAGAAGGGCCGCCAGATCCTGGCCTTCGACCCCGAGGGCAACGGCCGGGTCGCCGAGGTCTTCGGCGACCTCGACTCGGCACAGCGCGTCTCGGTCGTGGTCCCCGGCGTCGACACCGACCTCCTCACCTTCCAGCGCACCAACCGCAAGTACTCGGCGCCCGTCGGCATGGCCTCGGCGCTGTACCGCGCGGAAGGGGAGGCCAGCCCGACGACGCGTACGGCCGTGATCGCCTGGGCCGACTACACCGCGCCCAACGGGCTCGGCATGGACGCGGCGACGGCGATGCGCGCCAAGTCCGGGGCGCTGCGGCTGAACGCGCTGGTGCGCGGACTGCCCGGCCGGGCGCGGGTCGCCCTGTACTGCCACAGCTACGGCTCGGTGGTCTGCGGGGTCGCCGCGCACGCGCTGCCGCGCCGGGTGACGGACATCGCGGTGGCAGGCAGCCCCGGCATGCGGGTCGAGAACGCGGCTCAGCTGCGCACCTCGGCCCGGGTGTGGGCGATGCGGGACGCCGACGACTGGATCCAGGACGTGCCGTACCTGGAGGTCGGCGGCCTCGGGCACGGCGCCGATCCGGTGTCGTCGGGGTTCGGCTCACGGGTGCTGTCCGCGCGGGGTGCGAAGGGACACGGCGGCTATTTCGAGCCGGGTACGGAGAGTCTGCACAACTTCGCCGAGATCGGCGTCGGCGCGTTCGGCGCCGTGCGGTGCGCTCAGCGGGATCAGAACGATCAGCAGGACCGCAAGGATGACGTGTGTCTGAAGGGTTTGTCCGACGGGGCGATGGCCGGACGCGCGTAGAGGACGCAGAAATCACGGTGTGCCCGGGGAGGGGACTATGAAGCTCTTGCCGCATACGATGAGCCGCATGGGTGACGTACTGGCCGGATTTCATGCCGCCTGGGAGTTTGAGTCCGACTCCGTGCTCATCCGCTTCGAACGGGGCATCCGCACGCCGAAGCTGTTCCAGGCGCTCGGCGAACGCCGTATCCCCCTGGAAGCGATCGCGGGTGTGACGCTGACCCCGGGCAAGCGCGGAACGGTGGTGCTGCGCGCCGAACCCCGGCCGGGCGCCGACCCGTTGATGGAGGCGGCCGACGGCCAGCTGAAGGAGGGCTGCGATCCGTACCGGCTGGTGCTGCCGGCCGAGCGGGAGACGCTCGCCGAGTACTACGCGGACGAACTGCGGGCCCGGGTGGGCGAGGTCGGCGGTACGGACAAGGAACCTGCTGAAAGGTTCCTGGTGGCCGCTCCCGAGGTGCCGCGGGCGTTCAAGGCGTACGACGCGAAGGCGTCCTTCGACGGGCGGGCGGTGTCCTTCCGGTGGTTCTGGACGGGTGCGTCGTCGGCGAAGTGGAAGGCCGGCGACCAGACGTTTCCGGTCGCCGACCTGAGTGGGGTGGAGTGGCGGTCGCCCGAGGTGTTCGAGGGATATCTGCGGCTGATCCGGCGGAACGGGTCAGCTGTCGCGGAGGCCGTCGATCAGGATCCCGCGTCGGTGGTGTTCGGGCTGGGGTACGGGCCTGTGCATGAGTCGTTGCCGTTTGCGGCGGCGGTGTTGGCGGGGGTTCGCTCCGCGGGTGGGGCGGGGGCGGTTCAGGTGAGTTCCGGTCGGCGTGATCCTGGGGATGTTGCTGAACGGATTCGGCACCTTGGGGAGTTGCACTCGGCCGGGTTGGTTACGGATGAGGAGTTTTCTTCGAAGAAGGCTGAGTTGTTGGCGGAGTTGTAGGCCGCCTGTGGGGGTGGGGGTTCTGCGCGTTGGCGGGTGCCGGTTCGTTGTGGCTTGTCGCGCCCACGCGGCGGAGCCGCAGATCAGATACCGCCCCGCGCCCCTGGGTGGGGCAGGTCCTCGCCCCTTGGAACGAACTGGTGTCTACTCCCTGCCTGCTGACGCGAAGCGCATGTCCGGGTAGCGGGTGCCTGCCACGCCTGCTGCGATGGGGTCCAGTAGGGCCATGTCCTGCTCGCTCAGGACGATCTGTGTCGCCGCCGCGTTCTCCTCGACCCGGGTCCTCCTGCGGGTGCCCGGGATCGGGATCACCGGGAGGTTGTGCACCGTGGCCTGTTGTTGGACCCAGGCCAGGGCGATCTGGCCTACCGAGGCGCCGTGGGACTCGGCCACGGCTCGGATGGGGGCCAGGAGGGCCGCGTTCGCCGCGGCGTTGGTGCCCGTGAAGCGGGGCTGGGTGCGGCGGTAGTCGCCCTCGGTGAGTTCCTGGTCGGCGTCGGTGAAGGAGCCGGTCAGGAAGCCCCGGCCGAGCGGGGAGTACGGGACCAGGGTGACGCCCAGTTCGCGGGCCGCCGGGACCACGCCCGCCTCGATGTCCCGGCTGAACAGGGACCACTCCGACTGGACGGCGGCGATCGGGTGCACGGCCTGGGCGGCGTGCAGCTCGGCGCCCGTGACCTCGCTCAGGCCCAGCTGCTTGACCTTGCCCTGGCGGACCAGGTCGGCCATCACACCGACGGTCTCCTCGATGGGGACGTTCACATCGCGCCGGTGCATGTAGTAGAGGTCGATGACGTCGATGCCGAGGTTCTTGAGGCTGGCCTCGACCGCCTGGCGGATGTAGTCCGGGTCGTTGCGGATGATCCGGGGGCCCGTCACTCCGGCAGGCATCGCCAGGGCGAACTTCGTCGCGACGACGACCTCGTCGCGATGGGCGTTGAAGAACGGGGACAGGAAGCGTTCGTTCTCGCCTTCCCCGTAGGCGTCCGCCGTGTCGTAGAGGGTCACACCGAGTTCGAGGGCGCGTTCGAGCGTGGCGCGGGCCTCGTCGGCGTCCGTGGGGCCGTACGCGATGCTCATGCCCATGCAGCCGAGGCCCTGTACGCCGACCTCGGGGCCGCCGGTGCCGAGCGGGGCGGTAGTGAGCTTGCTGTTGTTGTCGTTCGTCATCGAGCACTCTCCATCTGGCGGGCAGCGGCGGCGTCGCGGACATCGCGGACCAGGCCCGCGTCCAGGTCCGCCTCCGCGTAGAAACTGATCTTCCGGTCGAGTACCGCGAGCGTGTCCTGGAGTTCGGCGATGCGGTCCAGGACGGCCCGGCGGGTCGATTCGAGCAGCTCGAACCGCTCGCCGTACGTGTGGTCGCCCTCGCGCACCAGTTCGGCGTACCGCACCATGTCCGCGACCGGCATACCGGTGAGCCGGAGCTTGCCGACCAGGTCGAGCCAGTCGAGGTCACGGTTGCTGTAGCGGCGCTGGCCGGTGTGGGAGCGGTCGACGTGCGGCATCAGTCCGATGCGTTCGTACCAGCGCAGGGTGTGCGCGGTCAGCCCGGTGAAGACGACGACCTCACTGATCGTGTAGCGGTCCTGTCCGTCCGGGCGCCGGTCCGGCTGCCTCGGGCCCGCACAGCTGTCGGCGTTCGTGGTGGGCTCTGTGGTCTCCAGCACCGTCATGACCCCCACGCTAAAACCTTGGAGTGCACTCCAGGCAAGCGGATCCCGCGATATTGCGGAGACTTGGCCGGTCCCGGCTGATTACCGTACGGATCATGACTCTCGTACGCCGTGCCACACCCGATGATGCCGAAGAACTGCTGCGGCTGCGCCAGGTGATGATCGACTCGATGCCCGGGGCGAACACCGACGCCGACTGGCAGTCCGCGTCGCTGTCCACGGTGACCGGGAGACTCGCCGATCCGGACGGGGGCTTCGCCGCGTTCGTCGTCGACCATCCGGAGCGGCCCGATCGGCCCGGTGCGCTGGCCGCGCTGGTCGTGGGGACCGTCGAGTACCGGATCGGGCGTACGGGCAATCCGCACGGGCGGGTCGGGTTCGTCTTCAGCGTCGCCACCGATCCGGACGCGCGGCGCCGGGGGTATGCGCGGGCGTGCATGGAGGCGTTGGTGGAGTGGTTCCGGGAGCAGGGTGTCGGGCAGATCGATCTCACCGCGTCCCCCGATGCGGAGCCGCTGTATGTGTCGCTCGGGTTCGTCCGTCAGCCGGACCCCTTCATGCGGCTGCGGTTCTGATCCTCCTAAGCTCGACGGTATGTCGTCGGATTCGTTGAGTTCCCTGCAGAGCCTCGCGTTGATCGAGAGCTGGCCCGTGCCCACCGCCGCCGCGGCCGTCGTACGGGCGGACGGTGCCGTTCTCGGCGGCCACGGTCCCCTCGACCACCGGTTCGCGCTCGCCTCGGTCACCAAGCCGCTGGCCGCGTACGCGGTCCTCGTCGCGTACGAGGAGGGCGCCATCGAACTCGACGAGCCGGCCGGGCCGCCCGGATCCACGGTCCGCCATCTCCTCGCGCACACCTCGGGCCTCGCCTTCGACGAGCACCGGGTGACGGCTCCGCCCGGGGAGCGGCGGTTGTACTCCAACGCCGGGTTCGAGGTGCTGGGGGATCATGTGGCGAAGGCTACGGAGATGCCGTTCGCGGAGTATGCGCGGCAGGCGGTGCTGGAGCCGTTGGGGATGGGGTCCACGGGGGTGGAGGGGTCGCCGGCCAAGGACGGTGTCTCGACTGTCGGGGATCTGGTGCGGTTCGTGGCGGAGGTGCAGGCGCCTCGGTTGCTGGATCCGCGCACGGTGGCGGACACGATGTCCGTCCAGTACCCGGGGACGAAGGGGGTTCTTCCCGGGTACGGGCATCAGAACCCGAACGACTGGGGGCTGGGGTTCGAGATCCGGGGGGTGAAGTCGCCGCACTGGACGGGGAGTTCGTCGTCGGCGCGGACGTTCGGTCATTTCGGGCAGTCGGGTACGTTTCTGTGGATCGACCCGGTGGTGGGGGTGGGGTGTGTGGCGCTGAGCGATCGGGCGTTCGGGGCGTGGGCGGTGGAGGTGTGGCCGGGGTTCACGGATGCGGTGCTGGCGGAGGTAGTACGGGGCTGAGGGGGCGAAGAAAAACGTCGTCAGCCTGCCATTTCCCACAGCAACAGCTCCGTCGCCGTCACCCCGACCGCCTCCACCCCCTCCGCCGCCGTGAGGCGCGCCGCGTCCCCCTCGCCTAGTTTCTCGGCGCCCAGGCGGACCTCTCCCCGGACGACGTGGACGTACACATACGCCGCGTCCGGCACCGCCGTACGCTCGCCCGCCGACAAGCGGCGTACGTGCAGCATCGCGCCCGCCTCCGGGACCGCGTACGGCGTGGAGTCCGCGATGCCGTGGACTATCTCGTAGGACGGGGTGCCGCCGGGGTGCAGCGGCGCCAGCCAGGTTTGGACGAAGGTCAGGGGGGTTGCCCCCTCGTTGCGCTCCACGTGGCGTACCCCCGCCGCCGCGCTCAGGCGTTGGACGTCCCCCGCCACCACCACCGTCTCGTGACCCGTCGAGTCGCGATGGGTCAGCGACCCCTCCGTCACCCACGTCACGATCTCCATGTGGCTGTGCGGGTGTTCGTCGAAGCCGGCGCCGGGAGCGAGCCGCTCCTCGTTGCAGGCGATCACCGCGCCGAAGCGCAGGTTGTCCGGGTCGTAGTGGGGGCCGAAGGAGAAGGCGTGCCAGGATTCGATACCGGCTGCCGGGTCGCCCCCTGGATAGCGCTCGTCCGCGCGCCGTACGTCCATCACCCACCCACCGTAGACCCGACGCCGCACGCTCCCGTCCTGATAAGGCAGTCTTGTCCCGTGCCCGAACCCGAATCCCACCGCCCCGAGCCCACCGCACGTCCCGAGCACCCGCACCCGGGGACCCTGAAGCGGCTGGAGAAGTCGTCCGGGAGTCTCGCCGCGCAGGCGATCACGCGCATGGACGAGACGCTCTCGTGGTACCGGGCCATGCCCCCGGAGAACCGTTCCTGGATCGGGCTGGTCGCCCAGGCCGGTATTGCCGCCTTTACCGAGTGGTTTCGGCATCCGGATGCTCCGCAGGCCATCTCCACCGATGTTTTCGGTACCGCTCCTCGCGAGCTGACCAGGGCCATCACCCTGCGCCAGACCGTCGAGATGGTTCGTACGACCATCGAGGTCATGGAGAGTGCGATCGATGAAGTCGCCGCTCCGGGTGATGAGGGCGTGCTGCGGGAGGCTCTGCTCGTGTACGCCCGTGAAATCGCCTTCGCCACCGCACAGGTGTACGCCCAGGCCGCCGAGGCACGGGGTGCCTGGGACGCCCGGCTGGAGTCGCTCGTCGTCAACGCCGTGCTCAGTGGGGAGGCCGACGAAGGGGCTGTTTCACGGGCCGCCGCTCTTGGCTGGAATTCGCCCGAGCATGTGTGTGTGGTGCTGGGTACCGCACCCGACGGTGACAGTGAGCTGACCGTGGAGGCCATTCGGCGGGCCGCCCGGCACGCCAAGTTGCAGGTGCTCACGGGGGTGCTCGGGGATCGGCTCGTCGTCATCGCGGGGGGTAGCGACAATCCCCTTGCCGTTGCCAAGTCGCTGATCGGGCCCTATGCCGCCGGGGCCGTGGTCGCCGGGCCCGTCGTGCCCGATCTGCTGGCCGCCACCCGGTCCGCGCAGGCCGCCGCCGCGGGGCTCAAGGCCTGTTCCGCCTGGCAGGACGCCCCGCGGCCGGTGCTGGCCGACGATCTGCTTCCGGAGCGTGCCATCGCCGGTGACCCCGGTGCGCGTGACCAGTTGGTGGAGGAGATCTACAGACCGCTGGAGGAGGCCGGGTCCGCACTGCTCGAAACGCTCGCCGTCTATCTCGAACAGGCGAGCAGTCTGGAGGGTGCGGCACGAATGCTCTTCGTTCATCCCAACACCGTGCGCTACCGGCTTCGACGTGTGACTGACGTCACCGGCTGGTCGCCTTCAGATGTACGATCCGCATTCACATTGCGGATCGCGCTGATTCTCGGGCGCCTGGCCGATGGGGATCTTCAACCCTAGGCATTTATCGGAACCCTACAAAACCCCCTGCCGTTCTTCGTCCCTGTCCCCACGGGCGGCCGTGCCCGTACCCAAGAGAGAGTGTGAGAGTGCTCGTACTCGTCGCTCCCGGCCAAGGCGCCCAGACGCCCGGCTTCCTGACTCCTTGGCTCGAACTGCCCGGTGCCGCCGAGCGCGTCGCCGCGTGGTCCGACGCCATCGGGCTCGACCTCGTCCACTACGGGACCGAGGCCGACGCCGACGCGATCCGTGACACCGCGGTGGCTCAGCCGCTGCTGGTCGCGGCCGGGATACTGTCCGCCTCGGCACTGGGTGCCATGGGCGGTGACGTCACGCCGGGTGCCGTCGCCGGGCACAGCGTCGGTGAGATCACCGCCGCCGCCTTCGCGGGCGTGCTCGACGACACGGCCGCCCTGACCCTCGTACGCAAGCGCGGTCTGGCCATGGCCGAGGCCGCCGCCGTGACGAAGACCGGGATGGCGGCGCTCCTCGGTGGTGACCCCGAGGTGAGCGTGGCTCATCTGGAGAAGCTGGGGCTGACCCCGGCCAATGTCAACGGCGCCGGGCAGATCGTCGCCGCCGGGACGGAGGAGCAGATCGAGGCTCTCCTCCAGGACAAGCCCGAAGGCGTGCGCAAGGTCGTCAAGCTGCAGGTGGCCGGTGCTTTTCACACGCACCACATGGCTCCCGCGGTTGATGCCCTCGCCGCTGCCGCCGGCTCGCTGACGCCCGGCGACCCGCAGATCACGTACGTCTCGAACAAGGACGGACAGACGGTCGCGGACGGGTCGGAAGTGCTCGCGCGGCTGGTCGGACAGGTCGCCAACCCGGTGCGCTGGGACCTGTGCATGGAGACGTTCAAGACGCTGGGCGCGACCGCGTTCATCGAGGTGTGCCCGGGCGGCACCCTCACCGGTCTCGCCAAGCGGGCGCTGCCCGGCGTGAAGACCCTGGCCCTGAAGACCCCCGCCGATCTCGACGCCGCTCGTGAGCTGATCGCCGAATCGCTGACCTCGACCTCTGCCGCCGACGCGGCGGGCGCCTGAAAGGAGCCCCGAGCAATGTCGAAGATCAAGCCCAGCAGAGGCGCCCCCTACGCGCGCATCCTGGGCGTGGGCGGGTACCGGCCGGTCCGGGTCGTGCCCAACGAGGTGATCCTGGAGACGATCGACTCGTCCGACGAATGGATCCGTTCCCGCTCCGGCATCGAGACCCGGCACTGGGCATCCGACGAGGAGACCGTCGCCGCGATGTCGATCGAGGCGTCCGGCAAGGCGATCGCCGACGCGGGCATCACCGCCGAGCAGATCAGCGGTGTGATCGTCTCGACGGTCTCGCACTTCAAGCAGACCCCGGCCGTGGCCACCGAGATCGCCGACAAGCTGGGCACGGCCAAGGCCGCCGCGTTCGACATCTCGGCGGGCTGCGCGGGCTTCGGCTACGGACTCACCCTGGCCAAGGGCATGATCGTCGAGGGTTCGGCGGAGTACGTCCTTGTCATCGGCGTCGAGCGGCTGTCCGACCTGACCGACCTGGAGGACCGGGCGACCGCCTTCCTGTTCGGTGACGGCGCGGGCGCGGTCGTGGTGGGCCCCTCCCAGGAACCGCACATCGGTCCGACCGTGTGGGGATCCGAGGGCGACAAGTCGGACACCATCAAGCAGACCGTACCGTGGAACGAGTACGACAGTTCCGGCAAGTTTCCTGCGATCACGCAGGAGGGCCAAGCGGTGTTCCGCTGGGCCGTGTTCGAGATGGCGAAGGTCGCACAGCAGGCGCTGGACGCGGCCGGGATCACCCCGGACGACCTGGACGTCTTCATTCCCCACCAGGCCAACGAGCGGATCATCGACTCGATGGTGAAGACACTGAAACTGCCGGAGCACGTCACGGTCGCACGCGACGTGCGCACCACCGGCAACACGTCGGCCGCCTCGATCCCGCTCGCGATGGAGCGGCTTCTGGCGACCGGCGAGGCGAAGAGCGGCGACACCGCGCTCGTCATCGGCTTCGGGGCGGGTCTCGTGTACGCCGCGACGGTCGTTACCCTCCCCTAGGCACCCCGCACCGGATCCGGATCATCGGAACCGGGAACGGGGACAACTGCCAACCCTCTCTGGATAGATACACAAGAAGGAGCGCCTGCCATGGCCGCCACTCAGGAAGAGATCGTCGCCGGTCTCGCCGACATCGTGAACGAGATCGCCGGCATCCCGGTTGAGGACGTCCAGCTGGACAAGTCCTTCACCGACGACCTGGACGTCGACTCGCTGTCCATGGTCGAGGTCGTCGTCGCCGCCGAAGAGCGCTTCGACGTCAAGATCCCCGACGAGGACGTCAAGAACCTCAAGACGGTCGGCGACGCGACCGCGTACATCCTCAAGAACCAGGACTGATCGCGGAGGCTGGTCCGCCGGTCTCCTGACCGGCTTGTCAGCCTCTCAGCCCCGCCACCCGGCGGTGGCGCCGTTCTCCCCGCCTACGCGGGGGTTGTCCTCCCGTATTCGTTGGAGAAGGAATTCCCGTGAGCCCGACCAATCGCACCGTGGTCGTCACCGGTATCGGCGCAACCACACCGCTGGGTGGCGACGCGGCCTCTACCTGGGAGGGTCTGGTCGCCGGCAAGTCCGGTGTCCGTGCCCTGGAGCAGGAGTGGGCGGCCGAGTCGGCCGTCCGTATCGCCGCGCAGATCGCCGTGGAACCGTCCGAGATCATCCCCCGGCCCCAGGCCCGCCGACTGGACCGGTCGGCGCAGTTCGCGCTGATCGCCGCCAAGGAGGCGTGGGCCGACGCCGGCTTCACCGACCGGGCGGGCGAGGGCGCCGGTGAGGGCGAGAGTCCGGCCGTCGACCCCGACCGGCTCGGCACGGTCATCGCCTCGGGCATCGGTGGAGTGACGACTCTGCTCGACCAGTACGACGTGATGAAGGAGAAGGGCGTACGCCGCGTCTCCCCGCACACCGTGCCGATGCTGATGCCCAACAGCCCCTCCGCCAACGTGGGTCTGCTCGTCGGCGCGCGCGCCGGTGTGCACACCCCGGTCTCCGCCTGCGCGTCGGGCGCCGAGGCCATCGGGTACGCCATCGAGATGATCCGCACCGGCCGCGCCGACGTCGTCGTCGCCGGTGGCACGGAGGCGGCCATCCATCCGCTGCCCATCGCCGCGTTCGGCAACATGATGGCGATGTCCAAGAACAACGAGGACCCTGAGGGTGCCTCGCGTCCGTACGACACGGGCCGCGACGGCTTCGTGATGGGCGAGGGCTCCGGTGTGATCGTGCTGGAGTCCGCCGAGCACGCCGCCGCGCGCGGTGCGCGGGTCTACGCGGAGGCGGTCGGCCAGGGCATCTCGGCCGACGGCCACGACATCGTGCAGCCGGAGCCGGAGGGGCGCGGTATCTCCGCGGCGCTGCGGAATCTGCTGGCTGCGACCGATCTTGATCCGGCGGAGATCGTGCATGTGAACGCGCACGCCACGTCTACGCCTGCGGGTGATGTGGCTGAACTGAAGGCGCTGCGGAATGTGTTCGGTGACGATGTCGACCACATGGCTGTGTCCGCGACGAAGTCCATGACCGGGCATCTGCTGGGTGGTGCGGGGGGTGTCGAGACGGTGGCGACCGTGCTCGCGCTGTACCACCGGATTGCTCCGCCTACGATCAATGTCGAGGACCTTGATCCGGAGGCCGATGCGGACATCGTGCGTGGGGAGGCTCGTAAGTTGCCTGTCGACGGGCGTATTGCCGCGTTGAACGACTCGTTCGGGTTTGGTGGGCACAACGTGGTGCTGGCGTTCAGGTCGGTTTGATCTTTGCCTTGAACGTGTGTGGCCCGGACTCCTTGTTGGAGTTCGGGCCACTTTCGGTTGTGTGTCGGCTGTCCGTCCGTGGGGGCTTGTCGCGCCGTTCCCCGCGCCCCTGGGTCAGCCCCTCTGAACGTCTCTTACACGACCTGGTGGAGCCATCTCACCGGGGCGCCTTCGCCTGCGTATCTGAAAGGCTCCAGCTCGTCGTCCCAGGGTTTGCCCAGGAGTTTGGCCAACTCGGCCTCCAGGTTGGTCTCGCCTCGCTGGGAGCGGGTCAGGGCGGCGCGGAGGCGGTCCTCGGGGATGAGGATGTCGCCGTGGATGCCGGTGACGGCGTGGTAGATGCCCAGGTCGGGGGTGCAGCTGTAGCGCTCGCCCTCGGCGGTGGCGCAGGGTTCCGCGGTGACCTCGAAGCGCAGCAACTGCCAGCCGCGCAGGGCGGAGGCGAGCTTGGAGGCGGTGCCGACCTGGCCCTTCCAGGAGAACTCGGAGCGCCAGGTGCCGGGGGCGGCGGGCTGGCGGATCCAGTCGAGGCTGACGCGTGTGCCGAGCACTCCGGCGACGGCCCACTCGACGTGCGGGCACAGCGCGCGCGGCGCGGAGTGCACGTACAGAACTCCACGTGTCGTCACTGGGACCTCCGGACAGAGCGGGACATCTTGCGAACTGGGCGAGCGGCGGTGTCAAGGCAGCCACGTTGATGGCGAGGCTACCGTGCGGCGGCGCGAGGAGTGCGACGTACCGTCGGTCCCGATGCCATGAAACGCCCGCCATTCACCCAGGGGGACGCTTGTACTGGTGTGCGGCGTTGCACTGTTTGGGGCATTAGTTGTTCTCGGTGTCGGGAACTCCCGTGCGTTGTTATGGGCGAGAACCATTGCGCAGCGCTCTGCACGCCGACCGAGGGGACCCTGGGATGCGGAAACGAAGTCACCGTTCGCGGGCCGTCGTCGCCGTCGCGTCGGCGGCCCTGCTGGGCGTCGCCGGGTGTGGCGGCGGCGGTGACACGTCCCCGGCGCCGGACGGCACGCGGGCCAAGGCGAAGCCGTCCGTGACTCCGGCGTCCGGTTGGGACAGCAGCCCGGCCTCCGTGGCGGCCGTGGGCGACTCCATCACGCGTGGCTTCGACGCCTGCTCGGTGCTGTCCGACTGCCCCGAGGTGTCCTGGGCGACCGGCAGCGACAAAGAGGTGAACAGTCTGGCCGTACGGCTGTTGGGGGCTTCCGGGGCGGCACAGCGGAGCTGGAACTATGCCGTCACCGGGTCCCTGATGGACGATCTGCCCGCCCAGATGACGAAGGCCGCCGCCCGCAAGCCCGCGCTGGTGACGGTGATGGCGGGGGCCAACGACGCGTGCCGGTCGTCGGTGGCGGAGATGACGTCGGTGGCGGACTTCCGGGCGTCGTTCACTCAGGCGCTGCGGACGCTGCGTACGGCGGCGCCCAAGAGCCAGGTGTACGTGGCGAGCGTGCCGGATCTGAAGCGGCTCTGGTCGCAGGGGCGGACCAACGGGATGAGCAAGGCGGTGTGGAAGCTGGGGCTCTGCCAGTCGATGCTGGCCGACCCGGACGCGGTCGACTCGGCGGCGACCGCTCGGCGGGACGAGGTGCGGGGGCGGGTGGAGGCGTACAACTCGGTGCTGAAGGAGGTGTGCGCCACGGACCGGCTGTGCCGGTTCGACGGGGGCGCGGTCTTCGCCTACGACTTCGGGATACGGCAGCTGAGCCCCTGGGACTGGTTCCATCCGAGCCGGAACGGCCAGGCGCGGCTCGCCGAGATCGCGTACCGCGAGGTCACCGCCGAGAAGGCGTGACCTAGGGTTTTCCGCATGGTCCACATGAACGAACTTTTCGGCACACTTTCCGACGGCACGCCGGTGCACCGCTGGACCCTGGAGCGGGCCGGGGTGCGGGTGCGTGTGCTGACGTACGGCGGGATCGTGCAGTCGGCCGAGGTCCCGGACCGGGACGGGCAGCTGACAGATGTGGTGCTGGGGTTCCCGGACGTGGGCGGTTATCTGGCGCACCCGGAGCCGTACTTCGGCGCGTTGGTCGGGCGGTACGCGAACCGCATCGCGGGTGGCACCTTCCCGCTGGACGGGCGGACGTACGAGCTGGCGCGGAACAACGCGCCCAACTCCCTGCACGGCGGCACCCACGGCTTCGACAAGCGGGTGTGGGACGCGGAGCCGGTCGAGCACGGGGTACGGCTGTCCCGGGTGAGCCCGGACGGCGAGGAGGGCTTCCCGGGGCGTCTGGAGGTCTCGGGGACGTACACGCTGGACGCGGACGGGGCGCTGCGGATCGCGTACGAGGCGGTCACGGACGCGCCGACTGTGGTGAATCTGACGAACCACACGTACTGGAACCTGTCCGGGGCGGGCTCCGGCAGCGCGGGCGGGCATGCCCTGCGGATCGACGCCTCGCGGTACACACCGGTGGACGCGGACCTGATCCCGACGGGTGTCGAGCCGGTGGCGGACTCCCGCTTCGACTTCCGTATGGAGCGGAAGGTGGGCGCCGGGTACGACCACAACTTCGTCCTCGACAAGGGGCGGACGGCGGATGCGGTCGAGGTCGCCGAGTTGTACGACCCGGCTTCGGGGCGTGTCGTGACCGTGGCGACGACCGAGCCCGGTCTTCAGCTCTACACCGCCGACCACCTCGGTGAGCCGTTCGGGCCGGGGCACGGCATCGCGCTGGAGACCCAGCACTTTCCCGACTCGCCGAACCGGCCCGAGTTCCCGAGCACGGAGCTGCGGCCGGGTGGCGCCTACCGCTCGGAGACCGTGTACGGGTTCGGCGTACGGGAGTAGGGCACGTACGGCAGCCGGCTGGCCCCGGTCCGGGGGTCAGGTCCCGGGCCGGGGCCGGCTGGTGGGGCGGACTGCCCTTGGCTAGACCGTAATCGGCGCGGCGAGCCGTTGGCCGGTGATCGAGCGACCGACCTGGATTTCGTACGAACCTTTCACAAAGGCCCACGCGTTCGCCGACTCGTCCCAGATCTCGAAGGCGCGGCGCGGGAGTTCGAGGGTTACTTCGGCCGTCGTGCCGGGGGCGGCCTCGATCCCGGCGAAGGCGGCGAGCCAGCGGGCCGGGCGGTCGGGGTCCTGGGCGGTCGGTGCGAGGTACGCCTGGACGACCTCGCGGCCCGGGCGCGTACCCGAGTTGGTGACCCGGACGGTGACCGTCACCCCGGTCGCCCCGTTCCCCTCGGCCTCGGCGCTCTCGTACGTCCAGTCGGTGTAGCCGAGGCCGTGGCCGAAGGGGTACGAGGGGACCTTGCCCTCCTTCTCCCAGGCCCGGTAGCCGATGAACACGCCCTCGGTGTACGGGAGTTCGCCGTCGGTCGGGGTGACCTGGGTGACCGGGGCGTCGGCCAGCGCACCCCAGGTGGTGGGGAGCCGGCCGCCGGGTTCGCGGGCGCCCGTGAGGACGTCCGCCAGGGCCGCGCCGCCCTCCTGGCCGGGGAACCAGCTCAGCAGCACGGCGGCGACCTCGTCGCGCCAGGGCAGTTCCACCGGGGAGCCGGAGTTGACGACCACGACGGTGTTGGGGTTGGCGGCGGCGACAGCGCGTACCAAGTCGTCCTGGTGGCCGGGGAGTTGGAGGTCGGTGCGGTCGAAGCCCTCGGACTCGACGCGCTCGGTGGTGGCGACCACGACGACGGCGGTGTCGGCGGCGCGGGCTGCTTCGGCGGCCTCGGCGATCAGTTCGTCGGGGTCGCGGCGCGGTTCCTGGTGGCAGAGGCTGAAGGCGATGGTCGGCATCGGGGTGCCCTTGGGGAAGGCGACGACGTAGGTGAGGGACACCTCCACCCTTGTGTCCTCGGTGAGTTGGACCTCGGCGCAGGGTACGGGGTCGCCGAAGAACGCGATGAACGGGTCGTCGCTGTCGGTGGTCTGGATGCCGTCGTAGTGGGTCGTGCCGTCGACGGTGAGGGTGAAGGCGCCGAGGCCCTTGATGCCGAAGGTGTGCGGGCCGGTGTGGCGCGGGGTGAGGGTGCCGGTGAGTTCGACGGTGTGCAGCCGGTCGTGGGTGACGCCCTCGGGGAGGTCCGAACCCATCCAGTTGATCTGGCCGTTGGGGGCGGAGCCGGTGCCGATGACCGTGCCGGCCGCGTCGCGGCAGACGGCGCGCAGGGCGAACCCCTTGTCGGCGACGGCGAGTTCGGTGTTCGGGTCGGCGCCGACCACGTACGTGAGGGCGCCTTCGGGGAGCGCTGCGGTGAGGCCGTCGAGCGGGGAGACGATGCGGGCCGGGAAGACGGTGGCGGAGCCGCCGCCGAGGACGCGGGCGTCGCGGGCGGCGGCTCCGCTGAGGGCGACGGTGTGTCCGGCGGGCAGCGGCAGGGCGCCCTGGTTGCGGACGAGGACGAAGGAGCGGTGGGCGATCTCGCGGGCCAGCGCGACGCCGTCGACGGTCGCCGGGAGTTCGGTGACGGCGGGTTCGGCGCCCTCCAGGATGCCGACGCGGGCGGCGAGGCGCAGGACGTTGCGCACGGCTCCGTCGAGGGTGGCCTCGGCGACGGCTCCGTCCCGTACGGCCTTGGCAAGAGGGGCGCCGTACACCGTCCTCGGGCCGGGCATGGCGACGTCGAGGCCGCCGTTGATGGCGCCGGTGGTGGAGCGGGCGGCCGTCCAGTCGGAGACGTTGTAGCCGTCGAAGCCCCACTCGCCGCGCAGGACCTCGTTGACGAGATAGCGGTGCTCGCTCATCGTCGTGCCGTTGACCGTGTTGTAGGCGGTCATGATGCCCCAGGGGTGGGCGTTCTCGACGATGGCCTCGAAGGGGGCCAGGTACAGCTCGCGCAGGGCGCGTTCGGAGACCAGGTTGTCGACGGTGAAGCGGTCGGTCTCGGCGTCGTTGGCGACGAAGTGCTTGACGGTGGTGCCGACGCCGCCGGACTGGACGCCGTTGACATAACCGGCGCCGATCCGCCCGGTGAGGTACGGGTCCTCGCTGTACGCCTCGAAGTGCCGGCCGCCCAGCGGGGAGCGGTGCAGGTTGACGGTGGGCGCGAGGAGGACGTGGACGCCCTTGCGGCGGGCCTCCTGGGCCAGCAACACGCCTGCCCTGCGGGCGAGTTCGGGGTCCCAGGTGGCGGCGAGGGCGGTCGGGGAGGGCAGGGCGACGGAGGGGTCGTCGGCGGTCCAGCGGGTGCCGCGGACACCGATCGGGCCGTCGGACATGACGAGGGACCTCAGCCCGATCTCGGGGAGTGCGGGCAGCGACCAACTGTCCTGGCCTGACAGCAGCCGGGCCTTGGCGTCCGTGTCCAGCCTGCCGAGAGCCACCTCGACGACCGCCTCCCGGGCCCTGTCCGCCGATGCCTGCGATGTCTCCGTCACGTGGGCGCCTCCTCGTCGAGTCCATGAACGTCTCCCCGCCCCGCACTCCACCTCACACTATGGCGTAGACCACTTCCGTCACGCGATACTGCGGCCGTCCGGCAGCACCCCACTGCTGTGTCCTCCCCACGGCGACGGAAAGGCCTGAACTTCCTTGAATTCCCTACGTGTTCGGATCGGCGTACTCGGACTCGCACTGCTGGCGGGGCTCTCGGCGCCCGCCACCGCCTCGGCCGCCGACGCCCCGGCCGCGCCCACCGTCGAGGAGCAGCGGCTCGACAAGGCGGCGCCGCAGGAGATCCTCCGGCGTTCCGGGTTCGACTCGGTGGCGCCGAGGTTCGCGCGGGCGCTCGGCGACGCGCGCTCGTACGCGCAGGCCCGCGGGCTCGTCGTACGCCAGTCGTCGGCGCTGTGGCAGCGGGCGGTCGACCGGGCGCAGGGGCGCGGTCCTGCCGGGGGTGATCTGAGCCGGGACGACGACCGGCCGCTGTACTGGGCGCGGCTCGCGATGATCCGTGAACTGCGGCTCTGGGAGCCGTCGTTCGGGGTGAGTGACGGCAAACGGGCGGCGCTGCTGGGTGAGTTGGAGCGGAACTCGCGCGGGCAGACGTCGATCACGTATCCGTGCGGCGGGGCGCTGAAGCGGGTTCTGGTCACCGGGTTCGATCCGTTCACGCTCGACCGTGACGTGCGGATCTCCAACCCGTCCGGGGCCACCGCGCTCGCCCTCGACGGCACGGTGATCGAGACGGCGGAGGGGCCGGCGCGGGTCGAGACCGCCGTGTTTCCGGTGCGCTGGCAGGACTTCGCTGGGGGCACCTCCCAGGCATTCGGCTCTGGGGGAGGGACGGTGGAGCGGACGCTGCGGCCGGTCCTGCCGAAGGTCGATCTGTTCACGACCGTGAGTCAGGGGCGGGTCGGGCGGTTCGACGTGGAGCGGACCAACGGGGCCTGGCGGGGCGGCTTCCCGGACAACGAGAACATCGGCCGTACGGAGACCGTCCCGGTCGACGACCCGGCCTCGCAGCCCCAGTGGACGTCGACGACCCTGCCGTACAAGGCGATCGTGGCCGCGAGCACCGGGCGCTTTCCCGTGTACGACAACACGAGCGTGACCGAGATACCGGCGGGCGGCACCGATTCCGTCGTACGGGCGGACGGACCCACCGCCGGGTCCACGGCACGGGCCGGGGGCGGCGGGAACTACCTCTCCAACGAGATCGCCTACCGGGCGACCCTGTTGCGCGACCGGCTCGGTCTGGGCGGCACGCTTCCCGGCGGGCATGTGCACACGCCGGTACTGCAGTTCGGGACGGGCAACACCGACCCGGCGACCGGGGCGGTCACCGATGCCGAGTTCGTACAGAACCGGCTGGACATCATCGCGCAGGTGCGGTCGATCCTGACCGTGGCCGTGGACGCGTCCGGTCAGGCCGCCGCTTCCTCCGCCGGCTCCTGACCGACGGTCTCCTCGCCGAGCAGGTCGCGGGCCATCAGCGTGGCGCCCGCGACCGCGCCCGGCATCAGGAAGACGGCCACGAACGGCACCACGAAGGCCAGCGCGAGCGGCGTACCGAAGCCCCACACCAGGAGCCTGCGGGAGCGCAACAGGGCGAGCCGGTCCCGGAGTTCGACGCGGCGCCGCATGAGCGCGACTCCGGTCAGTTCCTCGGTGAGGAAGAAACCGGTGACCATGAAGCCGAGCACGGGTACGACGGTCTGCCCGACGAACGGGACGAAGCCGAGGGCGAAGAGGAGCACGGCCCAGCACAGGGCCCGTACGAGGACCCGGAGGCTGTCTCGGGCCGAGATCCACAGCTCCTGGTACAGCGGCAGGCCCGACTCGGGGGCCGTGGCGTCGGGGGACACGTCACGGTCGACCTTCTCGGAGAGGTTCTCGTAGAAGGGCTGGCCGATGAGCAGGGTCATCGCGGTGAAGGTGAGGACCGAGAGGAGCAGGGCCAGGGCGAAGAGGAGGACGGTGAGGAAGCCGCGGAAGAGTCCGAGCCAGGGGCTCGACCAGTCGTCGGCGAAGGGGGTGGCCCAGGCGGTGAGGTCGGTGCCGTAGAGGACGAGGGCGGTGAGGGCGGCGAGGTAGAGGACAAGCGTGAGGAGGCCGGGCAGCAGCCCGAATCCGTACTGCTTGCCGTGTCGGGCGACCCAGCGCTGGCCCTTCAGGAGGTACCGGAAGCCTGTTGCAAGATCGCTCATGGGGGAACTCTATCCGGGGCGATTGGTCGGGTTGTAAGGGGCGGGTGAGTGGGTGGTTCATCGGCCTGAACGGCCTCGTCCTCAAACACCGGACGGGCTGACAGCGGCCACCACGAGTGGGCCGTCCGCCCTCGGTGACACCGCCGCCGACACCCGTACCGCCGCCGCCCTCGCCACCCGTCCTGTGCGGGAGGCCGTGGCCATGAGGAGGGGCTGGAGTTGTTCCAGGCTCGCGACCAGCAGCTCCTCCCCCGCGATCAGTACCGGGCGGGCCGCCTTCGTCGAGGCCGCCGCCGCTTCCGTGAGGTCGGCCAGGGGGGACAGGGTCGCGCGGACGACGCCCGCTCCGGCTGCCGCCGCGCGTTCGGCCAGGGCGACCTGGAGGGGCATCAGAGGTGCCACGGTGGACGTCAACGCGTCGGCGATACGGCGGAGTTCGGGGGTGCCGTCGCGCAGGACCTCCGCCGCCGCGCGGATCAGCGGGGTGAGGGCGAGGAGGACTCCGGCGGTCAGGCCCGCCGCCGCGGGCAGCAGCGGGGACAGCGCGTCCACGAACTCGCCGAGCGCCTCCGCGACCTCCTCCACGGCCGGTTCCACCGCGTCCAGGACCGGCAGCAGGCTGTCGCCGAGGGCGGTCAGCAGGGCCTGTGCGGGCTCGCTCACGGGGTGTACCGCGAGCGGGGCGCCGGTGGTGCCGAGCCGGGTGAGGGTGTCGACGATGCGGTAGAAGGCCTCCTGGGCCTGCGGTGACGCGCTCGCCTCGGCCAGGTCGGCGGTGGTCCTGCGCAGGACGCGCAGGGCCTCCGCGCCCGAACCGTCTCTCGGGTCAAGGGTGTTGACGGCGATCCTGGTGATGTTCCCCGCCGTGTCCAGGAGTTGGCCGGTGATGTCGGTCGTACTGCGGGCCATGCGCAGGACGTCCTCCCGGCTGGGGAGCGAAGGAAGCGAAGTAAGCGAAGGAATCGTTGCCATCGGCCGGCTCTCCTCGTCTCGTCTCTCGCAGTCAGGATGCCCCTTCCGGCCCCTCCGGCATGCGCCATCCGGGGCATCCGTGGCGCGGAGACGCTCTTGTTGGCGTTGAGTCGAGGGGGTACATCTCGCCGTACCGATCTCAGGAAGCACAGAACACAGGAATCCATGGAGGACGTACGCGTGCGTCGTACAAGACCCGTTCCGCCGCGCCCTGTTCTGCTCGCCGCCCTCGCCGTCACCACGGCAGGCTCGCTGTTGCTCACCCCCCACATCGCCAACGCCGACCGCAAGCCCGTGACCCGGGAGGGGGCGGACAGTGAGCGGTCCTCCCTGGCCGGGGGCGGCGAACGCGCCGCCACCGCCCCGGCCGGCGCCGCCACCCGCGCTCTCACCGCCCCCGTCACCGACCTCACCCGCACCGGCCGCGGTTACCCCCGTGAGCAGACCCTGTCCCCGGACCCGGTGAACCCGGCCGACAAGTCCATCAAGCTGGGCCTGGTCCCGTACCACGCCATCGCCCCGAAGCTGAACGCCCTTCAGCGGCTGGGCGACCGGGTGAGCGTCGAGGTCGCGGGCCGGTCGGCGGGCGGGCACCGGCTCTACCTCGTCACGGTCACCGCGCCGGAGAGCGCGGCCCAGACGCGCGCCCAGGAGGGCATGCGCGAGCTGATCGAGAACGCGCCCGCGGTCGCCGCCAAGAGCCAAGCCGTGAAACGGAGTTACAAGGCGCCCGTCTTCGTCAACAACAACATCCACGGCAACGAGTGGGAGGGCACCGACGCCTCGCTGAAGCTCATCGAGCGGCTCGCGACAGCCACCGACACCAAAACGAAGGACCTGCTCGCCCACTCCCGCCTCTACTTCAACATCACCGCCAATCCGGACGGCCGGATCGCCGGCACCCGGGCCAACGCCAACGGGTTCGATCTGAACCGGGACTTCGTGACCTCCTCGCAGCCCGAGGGGCGGGCGATGCGGCAGATCGGGATCGACAAGCAGCCGACCGTCATGCTCGACCTGCACGGATACGTCAACGGCACGCTCATCGAGCCCACCACTCCCCCGCACGGCGAGAACTACGAATACGACCTCTTTCTGAAGAACACCTACGCCAACGCCCTCGGGATGGAGGCCGCCGTCAACGGCCTCGGCTACACCCCGGCGAAGGACGGCGTCGAGGCCGCCCAGATCCCGTTCCGGGATCAGGAGGAGGGCTGGGACGACTGGCCGCCGATCTTCACCCCGCAGTACGCGGCCTTCCACGGCACGGTCGCCGCACACACCGTCGAGATCCCGCTGACGGTCAACAACCGCGCCTACGACACCCTTCCGGCCGACGAGTTGCGCCGCCGTTCCGCGATCAACGTCGCCGTGGCGGGGGCCGCCATCAACGCGACCCTCGACTACGTCCAGGATCACCGGACTTCACTCGTCGCCGACCAGATCGAGGTCTTCCGGCGCGGGGCGGCGGGGGCCGCGCAGGTACTGGTGTCGGCCGAGACCGTCCCCGGGGTTCCGGGCATCGGTCCTGAGGACGTCTACACGACCACCTTCCCCTGGGCGTACGTCATCCCGGCGGGCGCCTCGGCCCAGCGCTCCGCGCCCGCCGCCGCCCGGCTGGTCGACCAGCTGCTCGCCAACGACGTCCGGGTGAGCCGCGCGACCCACACCTTCCGGCTCGGCGGACGGACGTACGCGAAGGGCTCGTACGTCGTCGACATGCGCCAGCCGAAGCGCGGGCTCGCCAATGTGCTGCTCGCCGACGGCCGGGACATCAGCGACAAGGTGTCGGTGATGTACGACATCTCGGGCTGGAGCCTGGGCCGGTTGTGGGGCGCGACCGTCCAACCGGTCGTCAGCGGCAGCCTGTCGGGCGTGCCCGTGCGGGCGGTGAGCGCTGCGACGCGGGTCGGGTATGTCGCCCCGCGTGGTGATCTGCGGCTGCGGCTGGACGACGCGCGTGAGATCGCCGCCCTCAACTCCCTTCTCCGGGCCGGGGTTTCGGTACGGCGGGCGGTGGACGGCAGTGCGATCGTCCCGGCGTCGGCGCGGGCGAAGGCGGTCGTGGCGGCCCGTACGTATGACGTGGCCTTCGACGCCACGAAGACGACCGGTACGACGGCTCTGCGTCGCACCCGGGTGGCGGCTGCCGTCACGCCCGGGGAGCTGTTCGCGCTGCGGGAGATGAACTTCGAGGTGACTCCGGTGTCGACGGACGTCCTCAACGCCGGTTTCGACTGGTCGGGGGTGGATGTGCTGTTCGTGTCGCAGGGGGTGCAGTACGAGGGGCTCAACCCGGCCGCCCGTACGGCACTTGACTCCTTCCTCGACTCGCGGGGGCTCGTGGGTCGGGGTGCCGTCGGGGCCGCGCTCAACTCCGCCGCCGGAGTTCTGGCGGTCAAGGCGGTCGAGGGGAACGGGGATGCCAACGGCGTTGTACGGGTGGTGAATTCGGGGCCGGTGACTGCCGGTGCCCCCGGCCACGGCTTTGTGTACGCGCCCGTCTGGTTCACCGATCTCGGCCCCGCAGTCCGGGTCGAGCAGTCGTACGCGAGCGGCAACCCCCTCGTCTCCGGGCACTGGCGGGCGCTGGAGGACGGCTCGGGCGGCCCCACGGCCGCGTCCGGACGACCCTCCGTGGTCAGCGGCCCGGGAGCCGTACTGTTCGGCACGGAGCCGCTCTTCCGGGATCATCCCAAGGGGGAGTTCGCGCAGGTCGCACGGGCGTTGTTCACAGTGGCGCCCCGCACGGCACAGCTGCAGTAGGTGAGGAGAGCGGATGACGCAGGAGATCCACGGCACTGTCAGCGACGGGTTCGAGGCGGTGCGGGAGGAGTTCGCCGGCTTCGTCGCCGGTGAACTGCCGGACTACGAGGGCCAGTTGTGCGCGTATGTGCACGGCAGGCGGGTCGTCGACCTGTGGGCGGGCCCGGACACCGGACCGGACACCCTCTACGGCGTGTACTCGGCCACGAAGGGCGCCGCCCATCTCGTGGTCGCCGTCCTGGTCCAGGAGGGCACCCTGGAGCTGAACCGCAAAGTCACCTACTACTGGCCGGAGTTCGCCGCCGAGGACAAGTCGACCCTGACCCTGCGCGACCTGCTCGCGCACCGGGCCGGCCTGATCGGCGCCGACACCGGGTTCACCCTGGAGGAGCTGGCCTGCGACCGGGTGATCGCCGAACGCCTCGCGGACCAGCGTCCGTTCTGGCGCCCGGGGACGGCATTCGGCTACCACGCCTATGTCATCGGCGCGTTGACCGGCGAGATCGTCCGGCGCGCCACGGGCCGTACGCTCCAGGAGGTCCACGAGGAGCGGGTGCGCGCCCCGTACGGCCTCGACTTCTACCTGGGGCTGCCGGAGGCGCTGGAGCCCCGCTTCCGTACCGTCCAGCCGATGCGACCGACGCCGGAGGAGAGGCAGTTGCTGGACTCGCTCCCCTCCGGTCCGCACACGCTCGCGTCGATCGCCTACAACCGCCACGGGGCCGAGCCCACCGACCTCGAATCACTGCCCAACCACCGGGTGATCCGCACCAAGGGGCCTGCCTCGTTCGGCGGGGTGGCGTCGGCGCGGGGGCTGGCCGGGCTGTACGCGGCGGCGATCAGTGAGGTCGGGGAGCACTCGCCGCTGCTGAAACCGGACACGGTGGCGGAGTTCGGCCAGTTCCACTCGACCGGCTACGACCTGGTGTCCAGGGCCCACAGGTCGTTCGGCCTGGGCTTCCAGAAGACCGCGGACGTGGCCTACCCGTTCCTCGGCGCCAACACGATCGGCCACAGCGGCGCGGGCGGCTCCCAGGCCTTCGCCGACCCGCACAGCGGCCTGGCCTACGGCTACACCCGCCGCCGGTTCGCCTTCCCGGGCGGCGCGGCACCGGAGAACGAGCGGTTCGTACGGGCGGTTCACTCGGCGGCGCTGCGCGGCTGAGCAGCGGCTCCGAGTGCTCATCGGTCCCATCGGAAGAGGCCGCACCCCACGTCCAGGGGTGCGGCCTCGGTCGTAGCGCCGAGAGGGCCTGGCGGTTCAGCGTGCCAAGAAGGCCGCCAACAAGGCCCGTTGGATCAGAACTTGACGATCATCTTGCCGGTGTTGTCGCCGCGCAGGACCCCGAAGAACGCCTCCAGGTTGTTCTCGATGCCCTCGACGACCGTCTCGCGGTACTTGAGCTCACCGGAGCGGACCCAGGCGCCGACCTCCTGGACGAACTGCGGCTGGAGGTCGTAGTGGTCGCCCACGAGGAGGCCCTCGATACGGCCACGGGTGGCGATGAGACGGGCGAGGTTCTTCGGGCCGGGGGCGGGCTCCGTGTTGTTGTAGACGGAGATCATGCCGCAGATGGCGATCCGGCCGTGCAGGTTGAGGGAGCCGATGGCCGCCTCCAGGTGGTCACCGCCCACGTTGTCGAAGTACACGTCGATGCCGTCGGGGGCGGCCTTGCGGAGCTGCTCGCTGACCGACCCGTCCTTGTAGTTGAAGGCGGCGTCGAAGCCGTACTCCTCCACCAGCAGCTTGACCTTGTCGTCCGACCCGGCGGAGCCGATGACCCGGGAGGCGCCCTTGAGCTTGGCGATCTGTCCGACCTGGCCGCCCACGGCACCGGCGGCGCCCGACACGAACACCGTGTCGCCCTCCTTGAAGGAGGCGGTACGCAGAAGGCCCGCGTAGGCGGTGAGGCCGGTCATGCCGAGCACGCCGAGGTACGTCGACAGCGGCGCGGCCTCGGCGTCGACCTTGACGGCGTCCTTCGCGTTCACGGCCGCGTACTCGCGCCAGCCGAGGAAGTGCAGGACGTGGTCGCCGACGGAGAGACCCTCGGCGTTGGAGGCGACGACCTCGCCGACGGCCCCGCCCTGCATGACCTTGCCCAGCTCGAAGGGGGCGACATAGGACTTGGCGTCGCTCATCCGGCCACGCATGTACGGGTCCACGGACACGTACAGGTTCCGCACCAGCACCTGGCCCTCACGGGGCTGCGGGACCGCGGACTCGACCAGGGCGAAGTCCTCGACCTTGGGCCGGCCGACCGGACGGCTGATCAGGTGCCATTCACGGTTGACGGTGGGGAGCGCGGGGGCGGAGCTGTCGGACATGAGGGGGACCTTCCGGTGCGGCTCAGATGTTTCAGATACCTAGATGCTTCAGTACCTGAAACAATGATGCTCCTGAATATTTCATGGTGTCAAGTAAAGGGGTAGCCTGGAAGGCATGGCCACACCGGAGAAGACCCGCCGCCCCGACCCCCTGACCCTTGAAGTCGTCGACCTCATCGGCGCGGTCGTGGCCCGCTACCACCAGGAGTACGAGGAGGCGGCCACCCAGCACTCCCTCACCGGGGCACAGGCGCGCCTGCTGAGTCTGCTCTCCCTGGGACCGCTGCCGATGCGGCAGCTGGCGCGGAAGCTGCGGTGCGAGCCGTCGAACGTCACCGGGATCGTGGACCGGCTGGAGTCCCGGGGTCTGGTCGAGCGCCGCCCGGACCCCTCGGACCGCCGGGTGAAGCTGGCCGCGTGCACGGAGGAAGGGGTCCGGGTCGCACGGAGCCTGCGCGAGTCCCTGAACTTCGCCCGGGAGCCGCTGGCCGGACTGTCGGACGAGGAGCGGGTGCTGCTGCGGGGGCTGCTGGTGCGGATGGCTGAGGCGTAGGGCGCGGATGTCCGGCCCATAAGGGTCCGCTGTGCGTTGGCGATGAGTTCAACGAAATTGTTGACGATTTTGCCGCCATCAAATTACGTTCGCATGCGCAGACACTCCCTCACGGACCGAGGAGACATCGTGAAGCGCAGGACCGTAATCGGAGGACTGGGCGCGGCAGTGGCCGTCCCGGCGATCGCCACGTTCGTGAACAACGAGGCCATGGCCGGTTCGGAGTCCTCGTCGTCTTCGACGTCCTCGTCCTCGTCCTCGTCCGGCGCGCTCGTCTTCGACAAGGACGCGTACACCGAGCTGACCACGACGATCACCACGGACGCCGGTGACAAGTCGGTGACGTACCACTTCTACAAGGCGATCACGTACGTCACGAACCCGGTCGACGAGAAGTACCAGAGCCTGAACGTCAGCGTCCCGGTCAAGATCGACGGTACGGCGGTGGACGCGACCCGGGCGCCCGTCCTGTTCGCCAACTCGGTGGGCGGGTACCTGCCGTCGTCGGTTGCGGACGCGACCGGGATCGGGGGCGGGGGGATGACGGGGGCGCCGGGTGGTGCGGCTCCGTCTGCCTCTGCCTCTGGGGAAGTCGCGTCCGGCGGCAACGCCCAGGTGGATCAGCAGGGCGAGATGGTGAGCAACGCCAAGCTGGGGCTCGCGGCGGGGTACGTGGTCGTGGAGCCGGGGGCGCGCGGCCGTACGCTGGTCGACTCGTCCGGCACGTACTACGGCACGGCGCCGGCGGCGATCGTCGACCTCAAGGCGGCCGTCCGCTACCTCCGCTTCAACAAGGGCCGTATCCCGGGCAACACCGACCGGATCGTGTCCTCCGGTACGAGTGCCGGCGGCGCCCTGTCCGCGCTGCTCGGGGCGTCGGGCGACAGCCCGCTGTACGCCGAGTACCTGACGGCGCTGGGCGCGGCCGACGCGAGCGACGCGATCTTCGCCAGTGGGTACTGGTGCCCGATCACCGACCTCGAACACGCGGACATGGCGTACGAGTGGAACTGGGGCGCCAACAAGCTGAGTTCGGGCTCGCTGGTGGACCAGACGGTGTCGAAGGAACTGAGCACGGCGTTCACGGAGTACCAGGCGTCACTGAAGCTCCGGGCGCGCGGTTTCGGCGCGCTGACGGCACGCAACCTGGACGACCACCTGCTGGAGACCTACCTCCGGCCGGCCGCGACCAAGTACCTCAACTCCCTTTCGGAGTCGGCGCGTTCGACGTACCTCGCGGCGAACACCTTCATCACGTGGGCCGGTGGGAAGGCGACGTTCACCTGGGCGGACTTCCTGACGCATGTGGGGGCGCGGAAGAAGGACACGCCGGCGTTCGACGCATTCGATCTGTCCGCCGGGGAGAACAACCTGTTCGGCACGGGGACGACTCAGGCCCGCCACTTCACCCTGTACAGCCTGCGGCACGAGGGCAGTAGCAGTGCGCGGCTGGCGAGCGACCTGCCCGAGAAGCTGACGCTGATGAACCCGATGCCGTTCATCGCGAAGCGGAACCCGGGGCGGGCGAAACACTGGTGGATCCGGGTCGGCACGAAGGACAGCGACACGTCGCTGTCGGTGGTGGGCAACCTCGCCGCGAGCCTTGAGCAGTTGGGCGACGACGTGAACGCGCTGATGTACTGGGACTCGGGGCACGGGGCGAACGACGACGCGGCGGACTTCATCACCTGGATCGCGAAGGTGACGGGCTACAAGCCCAAGACCAAGACCAAGTAGCCCTCTGCCCACTCCCCCCAAGACGCGGCACCGGTTCTTCCCGTCCCGGTGTCCGCGGTCGTGGCGCCGAGCTCCTTCTCTGTCA